>NZ_JCANNB010000061.1:0-21511 GCF_059553435.1 Micromonospora sp. PRAS1 | reverse complement strand
TGGCTGTCGCGGTGACCACATACGGCGACGGCGCCCAGCGGCGCCTCGTCGCCTATGTCGTCGGCGACGCCGGCAGCGCCGCGCTGCGCGAGCACGCGGCCGGGCGGCTGCCGACGTTCATGGTGCCGTCCGTGTTCGTGTCGCTGCCCGCACTGCCGACGACGGCCAACGGCAAGCTCGACCGGGCCGCCCTGCCCGCACCCGCGCCGGCCACCGCCTGGTCGGCACCCGTGACCGCCACCGAGGATCTCCTCGCGGGCATCTGGGCCGAGCTGCTCGGCACCGGAGCGGTCGGGGCCGCCGACAACTTCTTCGAGCTTGGCGGGCACTCGCTGCTCGCCACCCAGCTCGTGTCCCGCGTACGCCGGACGTTCGCCGTCGAGATCTCGCTCGCCGAGGTCTTCGACCACCCCACCGTGCGGGGCCTGGCCGCCGTCGTCGAGGCCGCCGTGACGGGCGTGGCGCTTCCACCCGTCACGCCCGTCGGCCGCGACGGGGACCTGCCGCTGTCGTTCGCCCAGCGCCGGCTGTGGTTCCTCGCCCAGCTCGAGCCGGAGTCGACCGAGTACAACCTGCCGCTGCCGCCTCGCCGGCTGCGCGGACCCCTCGACGTCGCCGCGCTCGGTGCCGCCCTGAGCGGCATCGTCGCCCGCCACGAGGTGCTGCGCACCCGGCTCGTCACCGGGGCGGACGGCACCGCCCACCAGATCGTCGAGCCGCCCCGGCCGCTGCCGCTGCCCGTCGTCGACGTGCGCGGCGTCGCCGACCCGACCGGTGCCGTGCGCGACCTGCTCGCTTCGGAGGCCCGCGCCGGGTTCGACCTGGCCGCCGGGCCGGTGCTGCGGGCGCTGCTGATCCGCACCGCCGACGACGAGCACATCCTCGGCGTCACCGTGCACCACGTCGCCTTCGACGGCTGGTCCGACCGCATCTTCCGCCGCGAACTCGACGCGCTCTACGCCGGGCGGACCCTGCCGCCGCTGCCAGTGCAGTACGCCGACTACGCGCAATGGCAGCGTCGGCACCTGGACGCCAGCGCGCTCGAAGGCCAGCTCGCGTACTGGCGCCACCGCCTCGCTGCGCTGCCCACCCTCGACCTGCCGACCGACCGGCCCCGGCCCGGTCTGCGCTCCAGCGCCGGCGGCGTCGTCCGGCTGACCATCCCCGAGGACGTCGCCGACGGGCTGCGCGCGCTCGCCCGCGACCGCGGCGCCACGATGTTCATGACCCTGCTGTCCGCGTTCTCGGTGCTGCTCGGCCGGTACTGCGGCGCCGACGACGTGGTCGTCGGCAGCCCCGTCGCCAACCGAAACCGGGCCGAGCTCGAAGGCATCATCGGGTTCTTCGTCAACACCCTCGTCCTGCGGATCGACCTCTCCGGCGACCCGGCGTTCGACGAGGTCCTCGACCGGGTCCGGCGCACAGCCCTGGACGCCTACGCCCACCAGGACATCCCGTTCGAGCAGCTCGTCGACGCCCTGGTGACCGAGCGGAACCGCGCCCGTACCCCGCTGTTCCAGGTCTCCTTCGACTACGTGACCGGCGAACCCGACCGGCCGGACGGCCCCGTCGAAGGCCCCGTCGACGGCCCGGCCGGCGACGTCAAGTTCGATCTGACCGTGACCTTCGGCGCGGCCGGCGGCGCGCTCGCCGGCGAGCTGCACTACAGCACGGCGCTGTTCGACGCCGCAACGATCGAGCGGCTCGCCGACAACCTCGTCGTGACCCTCCGCGCGGTCGCCGAGGACGCGTCACGCCCGCTGTCCCAGCTACCCGTGCTCGGTGCGGCCGAGCGGGACCGGGTCGTGCACGCCTGGAACGCGACCGGTGCGGCGGTGCCCGCTGTTGCCGGCGCGCATGAACTGGTGCTCGGACACGCCGCCGCCAGGCCCGACACCGTCGCGGTGGTCGCCGGCGTGCGGTCGTTGCCCTACGGCGGGCTGATCCGACGGGCGAACGGGCTCGCCCACCGGCTCCACGCCGCCGGCGCCGGCCCCGGCGACATCGTCGCCCTGCACCTCGACCGCGACGCCGACCTGGTCGTGGCCATCCTCGCCGTCTGGCTCAGCGGTGCCGCCTACCTGCCCCTCGACCCGGACTACCCGGCGGACCGGCTCCGGTTCATGCTCGCCGACAGCGGCGCGCGGATTGTGCTCACCGGCCCGTCCGCCCCGGCCAGCCTGCCGCTCGAGCAGGCCACCGCGCTGCCCGTGGCCGGCGTCCCACCGCGCGACGACCCGCCCGCCGGGCCCGCCGGTGGCCTCGCGTACGTCATCTACACCTCAGGCACGACCGGACGGCCCAAGGGGGTGCACGTCACCCACGACGGCCTGGCCAACCTCGCCGCCGCCATGCGGACCGTGCTCGGCAGCGGCCCTGCCACCCGCGGCCTGCTGTTCGCCTCGCTCAGCTTCGACGCCTCGGTGTGGGAGCTGGTGATGACCCTGACCGTCGGCGGCACCCTCGCCGTGGCGAGCGTCTCCGACCGGGCCCGGCCGGAGGCGCTGCCCCGGCTGCTGGCCACGCACGGCACCAGCCTCGCTTTCCTGCCCCCGTCGCTGCTGCGCGTTCTCGACCCGGCCACCGTCGGCGGCCTCGACACCCTGCTGACCGGCGCCGAACGGCTCGAACCGGCACAGGCGGCGATCTGGTCGACCGGCCACCGGCTGCTCAACGCCTACGGGCCGACCGAGGCGACGGTTTGCGCCACCATCGCCGAGATCGACAGCGGCGCCACGGCGGGCTCGCCACCGATCGGCACGCCCATCGCCAACACCACCGTGTTCGTGCTGGATGCCGGTTTGCGTCCCGTGCCGGTCGGGGCTCCCGGCGAGTTGTACGTGGGTGGGGCTGGCGTCGCTCGTGGGTACGGGGGTCGGGCGGCGTTGACGGCGGAGCGTTTCGTGGCGGATCCGTTTGCTGCTGATGGTTCGCGGATGTACCGGAGCGGTGATCGGGCGCGGTGGCGTGGCGATGGAGTTCTGGAGTTTCTGGGTCGTGTGGATGATCAGTTGAAGGTGCGTGGGTTCCGGATCGAGCCGGGTGAGATCGAGGCGGTGCTGACCGGGCACCCGGCGGTCGCCGCCGCCGTCGTGACGGTGTCCCGCGAGCGGCTCGTCGCCCACCTCGTCCCGGCCGCCGCGACCGACGGCATACCACCCGTGGCCGAGCTGCGCGAGCTGCTGCGGGCCCGGCTGCCTGAGTACATGGTCCCGTCGGCCTTCGTCGAGCTGTCGGCGATCCCGGTTACCGCCAACGGCAAGACCGACAAGGCCGCGCTGCCCGAGCCGGCCGCCGAGCCCGCGGTCGCCTACGAGGCGCCCCGCACCGAGGCCGAGCGCATCCTGGCCGAGGTCTGGGCCCGCTGCCTCGGCCTGGACCAGGTCGGCGTCGAGGACAACTTCTTCGACCTCGGCGGTGACTCGATCATCGGCATCCAGGTCGTCGCCCTGGCCGGCGAGCAGGGCCTGCAGGTGACCGTCGCCCAACTGTTCGACCACCAGACCGTGGCCGCGCTGGCCTCGATGGCCGAATGGCGGGGTGCCGCGGCGGCCGACTACGGCGCGGTGACCGGCCCGTTCCCGCTGACACCCATCCAGCGCTGGTTCCTCGGCCGGAGACTGCCCGAGCCGGGCCACTTCAACCAGTCGGCCCTGCTGGAGACCGACGGGCCGGTCGACCCGGCGGTGCTGGCCCGGGCAGTCACGGCGCTGCTGGAGCACCACGACGCCCTGCGTTCGCAGTTCCTGGCCGACGGCACCGGCGTGCTCGACGTGCCCGCGCTGCTGCGCACCGGCCAGGTCGGCTCCAGCGAGGTCGTCTGGCTGGCCGGCGCGGCCCCGAACCCCGAACTCGTCGCGGCCGAGGCGAACCGCTCGCTGAACCTCACCGCGGGCCCGGTGTTCCGCGTCGTGCTGTTCGACCGGCCCGGTGGCGGCCATCTGCTGCTGCTCGTCGCCCACCACATGGTCGTCGACGCCATCTCCTGGCCGATCCTGGTCACCGACCTGACCTCCGCCTACGAGCAGGCCGAGGCCGGCGTTCCCGCCCGGCTGCCGGCGAAGACGACGTCGTTCGCCGCCTTCGCGCGCCGCCTCACGGAGCTTGCCGCGTCCGACGACCTCGCGGCCGAGGCCGCGTACTGGGATGACGTCACCCGCGCCCGCGTTTCCCTGCCCCGCGACGGTGCCGGCCCGAACATGGTCGCCGACGCGCGTGAGGTGCGGGTGGTGTTGGGTGAGGAGTGGACGACGCGGTTGCTGCGGGATGTGCCTGGGGTGTATCGGACGCAGGTGAATGATGCGCTGCTTGCGGTTTTGGGGGTGGTGTTGGGTCCGGTTCTGGTGGATGTGGAGGGTCATGGTCGTGAGGATGTTGGCGCGGGTGTGGATGTGTCGCGGACGGTGGGGTGGTTTACGAGTTTGTATCCGGTGGCGTTGGTCAGTGGCTCGGATCTTGGTGTGGTGTTGCGGGGGATGAAGGAGCGGTTGCGGGGGGTGCCTCGGCGTGGGCTGGGGTACGGGTTGCTGCGGTATCTGACCGATTGGGAGCCGACGGCCGTCGCCGATGTCACCTTCAACCACTTCGGGCACCTGTTCGAGGCGTCACCCGACCCGGCCGCCGAACGGTTCCGCCACACGGTGCGCTCCATGGGACGCACCGAGTCCGAGCGGACCGTCCGCGCCCACGCCATCGACATCAACAGCCGTGTCGTCGCCGACCGCCTCGAAATGGTGTGGACCTACGCCGAGGGCGTGCACGAACGGTCCACCGTCGAGCGCCTGGCGAACCGGTACCTGGCGGTGCTGCGCGACCTGATCGAGCACTGCCTGCTCCCCGGTGCCGGCGGCAACACCCCGTCGGACTTCCCCCTCGCCGACCTCGACCAGGCCGGCGTCGACGCCGTCACCGCCCGCGCCGGCGGCCCCGTCGAGGACGTCTACCCGCTCACGCCACTGCAGGCCGGCATGCTCTTCCACACCCGCATCGCCACCGAACGGGGCACCAACTGGGTCCAGAGCGGCGTGTTGCTCGGCGGCCGACTCGACCTCGCCGTCCTGCGGCGGGCCTGGGAGTTGGTCTTCGCCCGCCACGAGGTGCTGCGCACCAGCGTCGTCTGGGACGGCGTGCCCGCGCCCCTCGCCGTCGTCGGCCGGGCGGCGACGCCGCCGTGGCAGGAGTTCGACCTCACCGGCCACGACCCGGACGCTCAGCGGGGTGCCGTCGACGAGTGGATCGCCGCCGACCGGGCCCGTGGCGCCGACTTCACGGCTCCCGTCCTCGTCCGCCTCGCCGTGCTGCGTCTCGCCCCCGACCGGCACCAGGTTCTGCTGAGCTACCACCACCTGCAGCTCGACGGGTGGAGCCTGCCCATCGTCATCGGAGAGTTCCTCGATGCATATCGCGCGCTCAGCACCGGCGAGCGGCCGCAGTTCGTGACCCGCCGGCCCTACCGCGACTTTGTGGCCTGGTCGGCCAGCCAGGACCTCACCGAGGCGCGGGCGTACTGGCGGGAGCGCCTGGCCGGGATCGCCGGGCCCACCAGCCTCGGGGTCGAGCGCGACACCGGCGAGACCGGTCAGGGCGCCGCGCACGCGACAGACGTGCCGGACCTGACGGAGTTCGCGCGGCGGCACCGGCTGACCGTCAACACCGTCGTGCAGGGTGCCTGGGCGGTGCTGCTCTCCGTGTATAGCGGCGAGACCGACGTGGTGTTCGGTGCGACGTCCTCCGGCCGCGGCGGGCAGATCGCGGGCATGGAGGCGATGGTCGGTCTGCTCATGAACACCACGCCGGTGCGGGCGGTGATCGATCCGGGCGCCCCGGTCGCGCAGTGGCTGCGGCGGCTGCAGGAGGAGCAGGTCGCGGCCCGCCGGTTCGAGCACACCCCGCTGCCGGTCATCCAGGCGTGCACCGAGGTACCGGCCGGGCGGCCGCTGTTCGGCAGCCTGTTCGTCTTCGAGAACTACCCCACCCGGGACCTGCCGCGTGACGACGCCGGCCCCGGCGCCCTGCGCATGATCGTCAACCACGCCGACGATGGCCGCGAACAGGCCACGAACGTGCCGCTCAGCGTCATCGTCGGCGCGAACCCCGACCTCGACGTCATGCTGTCGTACGACCGAGGCCGCCTCGACCCGGCGGCCGCCGAACGGATCGCGGCCCACCTCGCGACGCTCCTCACCGCCATCGTCGAGGACCCGGACCGGCCGGTCGGCGAGTTGTCCCCGTTGGCCGGCCCCGAACGGGCCCGCCTGCTGGGGGAGTGGAACGACAGCGTGGCCGAGGTCGGCTTCGACGGCGGCGTGCCGGCACTCATCGCCGCCCGGGCCGCCGCCGCACCGGACGTGCCCGCCGTGGCCCACGGCAACCGCACCCTGACCTACGGCGCGCTGCTGGACCGGGCCGGCCGCCTGGCCCAGGTGCTGCGGGGCGCGGGCGTCGGCCCCGAGACCATCGTCGGGCTCTGCCTCGACGAGCCCCTCGACATGGTCGCCGCCGTGCTCGCCGTCTGGCAGTCTGGCGGCGCCTACCTGCCCCTCGACCCGGCGTACCCGCCCGACCGGCTCGCCGCCGTGCTCACCGACAGCCGGGCCGCCGTGCTCGTCGGCCTCGGCGCGACCGTCGACGATCTCCCGCTCGGCCGGATCCGCACCGTCCTGCTCGACGACCCGCTCACCGCGGCCGGCCTGGCCGCCCTGCCGCCGGGCCCGCCCCCGCCGGATCTGGACGAGCCCGGTCGGCTCGCCTACGTCATCTACACCTCCGGCTCGACCGGCACCCCGAAGGGTGTCCACGTCACGCACGGCGGCCTGGCCAACCTCGCCGCCGCCCAGCGCAGCCTCTTCGGTGTCGGCCCCGGCGACGTCGTGCTGCAGTTCGCCTCGTTCGGCTTCGACGCCTCGGTCTGGGAGCTCGTCATGGCGCTGGCCGCTGGCGCCGTCCTGCGGCCGGCTGGCGCCGACCGGGCCGAGCCCGGCCGTCTCGCCGCGCTGTTGACCCGGGCCGGCGTCGGTGTCGCCACTCTGCCGCCGTCGCTGCTGGAGGTCATGCGCCCGCAGGACGTTTCCGGCGTCGGCACCCTGATCACCGCGGGCGAGCGGCTCGATGCCCGGCTCGCCCGCACCTGGGGGACCGGGCGGCGGCTGTTCAACGCCTACGGCCCGACCGAGACGACCGTGTGCGCCAGCGTGGCCGCGGTCGCCGCAGCCGACCCGCCGCCGATCGGTGGGCCGCTGCTCAACACCCGCCTGCACATTCTCGACGCCGCGCTGCGCCTGGTGCCGCCCGGCGTCGCCGGTGAGCTGTACGTCGCCGGGGACCAGGTGGTCCGCGGTTACGGCGGCCGCCCGGCCCTGACCGCGGAGCGGTTCGTCGCCGACCCGTTCGCCGGGGACGGCGGCCGGATGTACCGCACCGGCGACCGCGTCCGCCGACGCGCCGACGGCCAGGTCGAGTTCCTCGGCCGGGCCGACGAACAGCTCAAGGTCCGCGGGGTCCGCATCGAGCCTGGCGAGATCGAGACCGCGCTGACCGCCCACCCCGCCGTGCGGGCCGCGGTCGTGACCGCCTGGGGCGAGGGCGCCGACCGCCGGCTCGTGGCCTACCTCGTCCCCGACGACCCGGCCGAGGGGCTCCCGCCGTCCGGGCAGCTGCGGGCCACGCTGTCGCGCCGCCTTCCCGACGTCATGCTCCCCGCCGTCTTCGTGGAGTTGTCCACACTGCCGCTGACCGTGAACCGCAAGATCGACCGGCGCGCGCTGCCGGCTCCCGACAGCGTCGATGCCGGCCCAGCCGACGCCCACGCCGCGCCGATCACGCCCACCGAGGAGGTCCTGACCGGCATCTGGGCCCAGGTGCTGGGCCGCGACCGGGTCGGTGCCACCGACGACTTCTTCGAGCTCGGCGGCCACTCGCTGCTGGCCACCCAGGTGGCCTCCCGGGTCGCCGAGGCGCTCGGCGTCGTCCTGCCGCTCGCCGTGCTCTTCGATCACCCGACCGTGCGCGGCCTCGCCGACGTGCTCGACGGCGGCGGGCGGGCCGCGCTGCCGCTGGTGACGCCGAGCGGGCGGGACCGGCCGCTGCCCTTGTCGTTTGGCCAGCAGCGGCTGTGGTTCCTCGACCGGCTCGAGCCCGGCTCCACCGACTACAACGTGCCGATGCAGCTGCGCTGGCGCGGACCGCTCGACCGCGGCGCGCTGGAGCGGGCACTGGACGCGCTCCTGCTGCGGCACGAGGTGCTGCGGACCCGGCTCGTGCCGGGTGCGGACGGCTCCGCCGTCCAGGTCGTCGATCCGGCCGGCGGGGCGATCCTCGCGATGGCCGACGTGGCTGGCGCGGCCGACCCGGAGGCCGCCGGTCGGCGGCTGACCGCCCTGGACGCCGCAGCCCCGTTCGACCTCGCCGCCGGCCCGCTGATGCGGGCGCTGCTGATTCGGCAGGCCGCCGACGAGCACGTGCTCGCCCTGACCCTGCACCACGTCGTCTGCGACGAGTGGTCGGCCGGGATTCTGCGGCGGGAACTGGCGGCGCTGTACCGCGGCGCTGCGCTGCCGGAACTGCCGGTGCAGTACGCCGACTTCGCCATCTGGCAGCGCGAGCGGCTCGCCGGGGAGGTCCTGGAAGGGCAGCTGGCGTACTGGCGGGAGCGCCTCGCCGACCTGCCCGTCCTGGAGCTGCCAACCGACCGGCCGCGGCCGGCGGTGCGGTCCAGCGCCGGTGCGGTCGTCGGCTTCGAGGTGCCACCGTCCATCGTGGACGGCCTGCGGTCGCTGTCGCGCGATGCCGGCGCGACGATGTTCATGACCCTGCTCTCGGCGTGGTCGCTGCTACTGGCGCGCTACTGCGGCACCGACGATGTCGTCGTCGGGACCCCGGTCGCGGGCCGCAACCGCGCCGAGATCGAGGGCCTCATCGGCTTCTTCGTCAACACGCTCGTCATGCGCACCGACCTGTCCGGCGACCCGACCTTCGGCGAGCTGCTCGGCCGCGTCCGGCGTGGTGCCCTGGCCGCCTACGCCAACCAGGACCTGCCGTTCGAGCAGCTCGTCGACACGCTCGTCAGCCGGCGCGACCGGTCCCGCAGCCCGCTGTTCCAGGTGCTGTTCAACTACTTCGTCGACGAGGACGACCCCGGGACACCAGGCGCCGACGGACCGTTCGACGGCGACAGCGTGGTCACCCAGTTCGACCTGCGGATGGTACTGGTCGACGACGGCGCACGGCTCACCGGCGGCATCGAGTTCAGTACGGCGCTGTTCGACACGGCCACGGTGCGGCGCATGGCCGGACACCTCGTCACCGTCCTCGGCGCCGTCGCCGCCGATGCGGCACTGCCCGTGTCCCGGGTGCCGCTGCTGGCCCCCGCGGACCGCGACCGGGTCGTACGCGAGTGGAACGACACCGCCGCCACCGCTGCGGACCCGGCGGCCCCCGACCTAGTGGCCGCCGTGGCGGCGCGGCATCCCGACGCCGTCGCCGTGTCCGGGGGTGGCCAGGTGCTCACCTACGCCGCCCTGATGGCCCGGGCTGCGGGCCTGGCCCGGCACCTGCGCGGCCTCGGCACCGGCTCGGAGACGGTCGTCGGGCTGTGCGTGGGACGCGGCGCCGACCTGCCGGTCGCCGTGCTCGCGGTGTGGCTGGCCGGCGGCGCCTACCTGCCCCTCGACCCCGCTCACCCGGCCGAACGGCTCGCGATGATGCTTGCCGACAGCGGCGCCTCCGTCGTGGTCGCCTCCCGTGACGCCGCTGACGACCTGCCCGCCGGCCGGCTGCCGGTGGTCGTGATCGAGGACGTCGCGGCGCCCGCGCCGGTGACCGTCCCCGCCACCCTGCCGGGGCAGCGCGCCTACGTCATCTACACGTCCGGATCCACGGGCACGCCGAAGGGCGTCCACGTCACGCACGGCGGCCTGGCCAACCTCATCGCCGCCCAGCGGCGCGTGTTCGCCGCCGAGACGGCGGCCCGCGCGGCGGTCCTGCAGTTCGCACCGCACGGCTTCGACGCCTCGGTCTGGGAGCTGGTGCTGGCGCTGGCCAACGGCGGCCCGCTCGTCGTCGCCACGACGGCCGAGCGGGCCGAGCCGGCGGCGCTGGCCCGCGCGGTGCGCGCGTACGGCGTCGGGCTCGCGACCCTGCCCCCGTCGCTGCTCGACGTCCTCGACCCCGCCGACCTCGCCGGGCTGGGCACGCTCGTCGCCGCCGGCGAGCGCCTCGAGACACGCCTGGCCGGCCGGTGGGCCGGACGGTACCGGCTGGTGAACGCCTACGGCCCGACCGAGACCACCGTCTGCGCGACGGCCGCGACCGTGGCGCCCGACGCCGACGACGCCCCGCCGATCGGTGCGCCGCTGCGCAACATGCGCGTCTACGTGCTCGACGAGCACCTCAACCCGGTGCCGCCCGGGCTGCCCGGCGACCTGTACGCCGCCGGGGCGCAGCTCGCCCGCGGTTACGGCGGCCGTGCGGCGCTGACGGCGCAGCGGTTCGTTGCCGACCCGTTCGCTGGGGACGGCACCCGCATGTACTGCACCGGCGACCGAGCCCGGTGGCGGCCCGACGGCCAGGTCGAGTTCCTCGGCCGCGCCGACGACCAGCTCAAGGTCCGTGGCATCCGGATCGAGGCCGGCGAGATCGAGGCGGCGCTGACCGTTCACCCGGGCGTGCGCGCCGCAGTGGTGACGGCCTGGGGCGAGGGTGCCGAACGTCGGCTCGTGGCCTACCTCGTGCCGGCCGACCCGGCCGACGGCACGCCCGACGCGACCGTGCTCCGCGCGCACCTGAGCCGCCAGCTGCCCGAGTTCATGCTCCCCGCCGCCTACGTCGAGGTGGCCGAGCTGCCGCGCACCCGCAACGGCAAGATCGACCGGGCGGCGCTGCCCGCACCGGGCGACGCACCGGCCGACCCGGCCACGTTCGTCGCGCCGTCGACGCCGACCGAGCGGACCCTTTCCGACATCTGGGCCGAGATCCTCGGCCGCGGGCCGGTCGGCACCCGTGACGACTTCTTTGAACTCGGCGGCCACTCGCTGCTGGCCACGCGGCTGATGTCGAGGATCCGGGAGCGCTTCGGCGTCGAGATTCCCCTGACCGGCTTTTTCGACCACCCGACGGTCGCCGAGACCGCCGTGGCCGTGAACCGGGCCAAGTTCGGCATCGAGGGCGACTACGAGGAGTTTGAACTCTGAACGACGTCAGGCCCGCGCGGGGCGCGGGCCTGACGTGGACGGGGATGCGGGCGCTCAGACGGCACCGGCGTGCGCCGCGGTGATCACGTCCACCGCGTGGTACACGTTTGGCAGATCGCGCATGGCCTGGACCATCGGCTCGCAGCCGGGCGGCTCGGACGCGAGGATCTGCTCCAGGGCGGCGGTCAGGCGGGGCACGAAGCCCGGGCCGTGCGGCACCGACGCCCCGACGCGGGTGGCGACGATGCGTCCGGCGATCATCGGCTGGTCGGAGAACTGCGGCACCACGATGATCGGCGTGCCGGCGGTCAGCGCGCGCAGCGTGGTGCCGGCGCCGGCGTGACAGACGATCGCGCGGAGCGTCGGGATAAGTTCGTCGTGGTTCACCCAGCGCTCGATCTGCGCGCCGGCGTCGGTCAGGTCACCGAACTGATCCGGATCGGCCAGCCCGACGCTGACGTGGGCCCGCCGGCCGGTCGCGGCGACGGCCTGGGCACCGTCCCGTACGAGCTGCGGGAAGAACGGCATGGTGACCACCTCCGTGCCGAAGGAGACGTGCACCAGATCCGCCCGCGCCGGGCGTTCGGCCCGGTCGGCGGCCGCGGCGGTGCCCTGCCGGACGCGGTGGATGTGCGCCGCATCGGTACCGGTGCCCTCGAACGCCGACGGGAAGTAGCAGATCTGTGGCGCGTCCAGCAGCCGCTTCGCCTGTGGGTCGGCGGGCAGGCCGAGCTCCTCACGCAGCCGCGACAGCTGCGGGGCGACGTGCCGCTCAAAGATCCCGCGCATGGTGAGGCCGTAGTGCACGCGCACGAACGGCACGCCGAACGCCTCCGCGAGCAGGCTGCCGGCGAACTCGGCGCTCTCGCTGATCACGACGTCGGGCCGGCGGGTCACCATGACCGACCGCAGGCGCGGCAGGGCGCGCAGCGGCAGCAGCCGCCCGAACATCTCGGAGGCCACCTTCTGCATCACCGACGGCGGCGGCTCGCCGGCCGGGTCGCCCGGCCCGGAGTGCTCGCGGATCGCCGCGTCGCGGTCGGCGTTGGAGGGCAGGTCGAACGTGTCGTGCGGCAGCCCGAGGGCGGCGACCTGGGGCGGGTCCGGCCGGGGCGAGGCGAAGCTGACCTCGTGCCCGGCGGCGGCGGCCGCCCGGGCGACCGGGAAGAGCGGGATCAGGTGCCCCAGCCCGTTGGTGCTGGTGAACAGCATGCGCATTGACCGGCTCCTCGGAGATCGCGTCGCGGCAAGGCGTTGCTGTCGTCCATGATGGCAGTCGGCCGTGCAAGGTCAAGGTGGGTGCTCGCGGCCACGGGTCCCCCGCAAGAGGGATTCCGGAATCGCTCCCGACCGTGACGACGGCCGCGGCGGTTCTTCCTACGCTGCCACTATGGAAGCAATCATCGAGGTTGCCGGCCTCCGGAAGCGGTACGGGTCGACCCTCGCGCTCGACGGGATGACCTTCACCGTCCAGCCCGGACAGGTGACCGGGCTCGTCGGCCCGAACGGGGCCGGCAAGTCGACCACCATGCGTGTGATCATGAGCCTGGATTCGGCCGACGAGGGCGAGGCGCTCGTCGGCGGCCGGCCGTACCGGGCCTGGCGCAACCCGATGCACCACGTCGGGGCGCTGCTGGACGCCTCCGCGCTGCAGCCGAGCCGGACCGCGCGCAACCACCTGATCTGGCTGGCCCGCTCGCAGGGCCTCGGCGCCCGCCGGGCCGACCAGGTGCTCGAGCAGGTCGGCCTGACCCCTGCGGCCCGCCGCGCGGCCGGCGGCTACTCCCTCGGCATGCGCCAGCGGCTCGGCATCGCGGCCGCGCTGATCGGCGACCCGCCGATCCTGATCCTGGACGAGCCGTTCAACGGCCTCGACCCGGAGGGCTTCGTGTGGATCCGCGCCGTGCTCCGCTCGCTGGCCGAGCAGGGCCGGGCCGTGCTGGTGTCCAGCCACCTCATGGGCGAGCTGCAGGACATTGCCGACCACGTAGTCATCGTCGGGCGGGGCAAGGTCGTCGCCGACACCAGCGTCAGCGACCTGCTCTCGTCCGCCTCCGACGGCCGGGTCACGCTGCGTACGCCGGAGGTCGCGCCGGTCATGCAGGCGCTGGCCGAGGCCGGTGCGACCGTCGACGCCAACGGCCGCGACGCGCTGACCGTGACCGGCCTGCGGCCGGAGAACATCGTGGCGATCCTGGCCGAGCGCCAGCTGCCGTTCTCCGAGGTCTCCGCGCACCGGGCGAGCCTGGAACAGGCGTACATGGAGCTGACCAAGGAATCGGCGGAGTACCGCTCGCCGGTGGATGGCCGGGGGGTCAAGTGAGTACGCACACCAGCATCGCTCCCACGCAGTACCGCTCGGAGGTTCCGCCCGGCCGGGACGGCTTCCTGCAACTGCTGCGTGGTGAATGGTCCAAGTTCTGCTCGGTGCGCGGCTGGGTCATCGGCATGGTCGCGGCCGGGCTCGCCATCATCGTGGTCAGCCTGTTCAGCACGATGTCGGACCACCTGCCCGACGTCCCCGACTCGAAGGTCGCGATCGGGCCGGGTGGCGAGGGCGTCAACGACAGCTTCTACTTCGTGCGCCAGCAGCTGCAGGGTGACGGCAGTATCACCGTGCCGGTGAACGGCATGATGGGCCTGGCCGACATGGGCCCCACCGAGCAGCGCGCGGAGCTACAGCCCTGGGCCAAGGCCGGCATCCTCGTGAAGGAGAGCCTCACGCCCGGCTCGCCCTACGCGGCGATCATGATGACCGGCGGGCACGGGGTGCGCTGGCAGTACAACTACACCGAGGACAGGGCCGGCTCGTCCGCCGCGCCGACGGATGCGCGGTGGCTGCGCCTGGTGCGGGCGGGCACCACCATCACCGGCTACGAGTCGGCCGACGGCCGCGCGTGGACCGAGGTCGGGTCGACGACGCTGTCCGGGCTCGGCACGACGGTCGAGGCCGGGATGTTCGTCACGAGCCCGGCCGCCATGCGGGTCACCAGCATCGGCATCGGCACGTACAACCCCGCCGTCGCCACCGCCCGGTTCGGCCAGGCCGACCTGCAGGGCCAGTGGAGCGGCTCGTGGCAGGGCGAGCAGCACGACGGTCCGGGCACCTCCGGGCAGTACCCGCCGCGTACCAAGGGCGGCCATGAGCCCGACGGCGACGGCTTCGTCATCACCGGCGCCGGCGACATCGCCCCCATCGTCGGCGGCGGCGCGCTGGGTAACGGGCACTCCGTCGAGGGCCTGGTCATCGGCGCGTTCGCCGGACTCATCGTCGTCGTGGTGATCGCGACCATGTTCATCACAAGCGAGTACCGGCGCGGCCTGATCCGGCTGACCTTCTCGGCCAGCCCGCGTCGCGGCCGGGTCCTCGTCGCCAAGGCCCTGGTGATCGGCGGCGTCACGTTCACCGTCAGCCTCGTCGCCACGGTGGTGTGCTTCGTGCTCGGCCGGCAGCTCGACAAGGCCAACGGGCTGTACTACCTCCCGACGTCGACCGCGACCGAGGTGCGGGTGCTCGTCGGCACCGCCGCGCTGCTGGCCGTCTCCGCCGTGCTGGCGCTCGCGATCGGCACCATCATGCGCAGCAACGCCGGCGCCGTGACCGTCGGGATCGTCTCGATCGTGCTGCCGTACATCCTGTCGGTGGTGCCGGGGCTGCCGGTCAGCGTCGCGCAGTGGCTGCTGCGGGTCACCCCGGCCGCCGGGTTCTCGGTCCGGCAGAGCCTTCCCGTGTACGACCAGGTCTCCAGCACCTACACGCCGTCGGCCGGGTACTTCCCGCTGCCACCGTGGGGCGGCTTCGGGGTCCTGTGCGGCTACACGCTCGTCGCGTTCGTCGTCGCCGTGGTCCTGCTGCGCCGGAGGGACGCGTGATCGCGGCCGTCAACGCGGAGTGGACCAAGCTGCGTACCGTCGCCTCGACGATCTGGCTGCTGCTCGGTGCCGTCGTCTCGACCGTGGCCGTGAGCTCCGTGGTCATCGCCGCCGTCTCCTGCACGCCGGGGGACTGCTTCGGCGAGCCGACCCGGCTCATGCTCACCGGGGTGTACCTCGGGCAGGCGCTCGTCGCCGTGCTCGGCGTGATCGCGATCGGCAACGAGTACGGCACCGGGATGATCGGGCTGAGCCTGGCCGCCATGCCGCGCCGGCCGGTCCTGCTGATCGCCAAGGTGGTCACCGTGACCGCGGCGGTGTTCCTGGCCGCGACGGCCGCGGTGGGCCTGTCGTTGCTGGTCGCCCGGCTGGTGATGCCGGGCAACGGGTTCACTTCCGCGGCCAACTACCCGCACCTGTTCTCGCTCAGTGAGGGCGCGACGCCCCGGGCGGTCATCGGCACGATCCTGTACATGGTGCTGATCGGCCTGCTCAGCCTCGGTATCGCCGCCACCGTGCGCAACTCCGCCACGGCGATGGGCGTGGTGCTCGGGCTGCTGTACCTGCCGACGCTCATCGGCCCGCTGCTGCGGGACCCGCATTGGCGGGAGTGGCTGGAGCGGATCGCGCCGATGTCCGCCGGGCTCGCCGTCCAGGCCGGTGACACCGAGGGCCTGCCGATCGGCCCGTGGGCCGGGCTCGGCGTGCTCGGGATCTGGACCGCTGGCGCGCTGCTGCTCGGTGGTCTCTCGCTCGTTCTGCGCGACGCCTGAGGCATTTCGCGGGACGCCGGAGAGGGAGGGTGTGCAACCGCGTTCCCCCGGCAGTTGCACACCCTCCCTCCGAATCTCGCCGTGACGTACTGTCGCACTGCGCTTGCCAGTTCGTTCGGCGAGATTCGGAGGCCCGGTGAAAAAGTACTGCAAGTATTACACTCTGGGTGAGCTTCGCCAGTTCCCCGGATGGGCCGCCAGCGCGCTTCCGCGGGAGCGTGAGATGGCGGACGAGGACCCCGTTTTCCTGTGCGACGAATTCACCGTGCTGATCAGTCCGGTGGGTGTCGACAAGGACGAGCGGCTCTTTACCGACGTGACCGCGGAATGGCAAACATTCTGTACGACGGTGCTGAAGTTCCAGATTCCGGACGACCTCGCATTCGCGTACGCCGAGCCCGAGCCGGTCGGCGTCGCAGGCGAGGTCGTCGACGTCGAGAGGTGATCCATGGATGACTTGACCCAACGGCTGTCGACCGAGCAGCCGGTAGTCGTGGGCGGGCCCCGCCCAACGCTGGACGAGCTGCGGGTGCGGCTCGAGGACATCGGCACGGTCTTCGTGAAGTTCACCGAGACGAAGGGCGGCACGGACCTCGGCGTGCCGCTGGACCGCGCCGCCACCGACTACAGTGCCGCCGACTTCGACAACGCGACCGGCACCGTCCACGTCGAGGGCACGCTGTTCCTCAACGACGACCCGGTGCGCTGCATCGCCGACATCGACCTGGCGACGCTCGCCGGCACCGGCCGCCTGGTCTTGGTCGAGGAGGCCGAGGTCGCGGCCTGACCCCCGAACCGCTCCGCGCGAAAGGGTCCGCCAACCGGAAGGGGGCGGACCCTTTGCCGTGCTCTGGTCAACCGGCCGGCGGTGATGGGACGAATGGTGAAAGGCCCCCGGTGAAGGTGCGCGTGAAACGGCCCGCGGTGAAGGTGCGCGTGAAACGGCCCGCCACCCCAGGAGGTGGCGGGCCCTGTGCCGTGCGCCGGACTCAGTCGGCGGCCTGCACGAGGGCCGGGGCCGGAGCGGGCTGCGCGGTCGAGAACTGGGTGCGGTACAACTCGGCGTAAAGACCCTCCTGGGCGAGCAACTCCTCGTGGGTTCCGCGCTCGCGGATCTGCCCCGCGTCGATGACCAGGATCTGGTCGGCGTGGCGGATCGTGGAGAGCCGGTGCGCGATGACCACCGACGTGCGGCCGCTAAGCGCCGTCTGCAGCGCCTGCTGGATGGCGCTCTCTGACCCGGAGTCCAGGTGCGCCGTCGCCTCGTCGAGCACCACCACCGGCGGGGCCTTGAGCAGCAGCCGGGCCAACGCGATCCGCTGCTTCTCGCCGCCGGACAGCCGGTAGCCGCGGTCACCGACGACCGTGTCCAGGCCGTCGGGCAGCGCCGCGACGAGTTCCCAGATGCGGGCGGCCCGGCAGGCTTCGACCAGCTCAGGCTCGGTGGCGCCGGGCCGGGCGTAGAGCAGGTTGGCCCGGATCGTGTCGTGGAACATGTGGGCCTCCTGCGTGACCACGCCGATCGTGTCGTGCAGCGACTCCTGGGTCAGGTCGCGCACGTCGTGGCCAGCGATGCGCACCGTGCCGGAGACCGCGTCGTAGAAGCGCGGTATGAGGTGGGTGATCGTGGTCTTGCCCGCGCCCGACGGGCCGACCAGCGCCGTCAGCTTGCCGGCGGGGGCGCGGAAGGTGACGCCGGTGAGGACCATCGCGTCGCCCGCGGTCTCCGGCGCGGGTATGGCGATCGACTCCAGCGACGGCAGCGAGACCTCGCGGGCGCTGGGGTAGCGGAACGACACCTGCTCGAACTCGATCTCGGGCGCCGCCGCTCCCTCCCCGCGGGACGGGAGCGCGGTCGCGCCGGGGCGGTCCTGCACCAGCGGCTCGAGATCGAGCACCTCGAAGATGCGGTCGAAGCTCACCAGCGCCATCAGGATGTTTACCTGCATGTTGGTCAGCTGGTCGATCGGCTCGTACAGCCGGCCGATGAGCGTGACCATCGCGACCAGGGCGCCGAGCTCGATGTGGCCGTTGACGACGAGCAGGCCGCCGAGGCCGAACATCAGGGCGAGGGTCAGCGTGCCGGTGAGGCCGAGCACGATGCCGAGCGCCTGCATGGTCACCCCGGAGCGCACGCCGATGTTGCGCACCCGCCCGGCCCGGCGCGAGAACAGCGCGGTCTCCTCCTTCGGTCGGCCGTAGAGCTTGGTGAGCAGTGCCCCGGCCACGTTGAAGCGCTCGTTCATCAGCGAGCCCATCTCGGCGTTGAGCTGCATCGTCTCGCGGGTGAGCCGCTGCAGCCGGTTGCCGACCAGCTTCCCTGGGATGATGAACAGCGGCACCATGATCAGCGCCACGACGGCGAGCTGCCAGGACAGATAGAACATGGCGGCGACCACGAGGATCAGCGTCAGCACCGTGTCGACGCTGCGCGAGAGCAACGTCGTGACCGCCTGCTGAGCCCCGATCACGTCCGTGTTGAGCCGGCTGACCAGCGAGCCGGTCTGCGAGCGGGTGAAGAACGCCAGGGGCTGGCGCTGCACGTGCTCGTAGACCGCGGTGCGCAGATCGTAGACGAGGCCCTCGCCGATCTTGGTCGAGGCCCGGGCCTGCAGCAATTTCGCGACGGTGTCGACCAGGGCGAGCGCGGCGATGACCGCCACCAGCGAGAGGACGACACCGCTCTCACGCGGCATGATGCCCCGGTCGACGATGTAACCGAACAGCAGCGGGGTCACCGCGGTGATCAGGGCGTCCACGGCCGTCACGCTCAGAAGCAGGACGAGCAGCCAGCGGTACCGCCGGATGTAGGGCAGGATCCGCCGGAATGTTCCGGGTGTGATCCGCTGTGCGGTGATCGGCGCGTCCTGCTCGCCACCGCCGCCGCCTTCCGGGAATTGCACCGGTGCCTTCTGGACGGGCATCGTGATGCCCTCCTCTCGTGGGAGTTGGGTCCACGGCGCGGTCGTCGCACGGATTATTCCCACGGGTTATCGCGGTGACAACAGCGATCGGTCGAATTACTCGCCGCGCTGACACCACGCGATGTGTCGCCTACCGTTGCGCGGTGTCGGTCTCGACGGGGAGGGCGCGTTGTGAACGCTCGGCAAGTCACTTTGACCGCCGCCGAGGCGGAATTGCTGCCTTCGGCAGAGGAAATCGAGTTCTATCGCGAACACGGGTGGTATCTGTCCAAGCGGCTGTTCACCGATGACGAGATCGACACGTTGACCGAGGAGAGCGACAAGTTCTATCTCGGATACCGCGACCGCAACCTGCCGCACCATCCGCGGCGGATCGCCTACTGGACGCCGGAGAAGGGCGACGTCCAGCGGCACAACGACTACGTGCACTACGAGGTCGCCGCGATCGCGGCCATCGTGACCAAGCCGTTGCTCGGCGCGGTCGCCGCGCTGCTGTCGGGCGCCGAGATCATCCGCGTCTTCCAGACCACGCTGATCTACAAGCCGGCGTCGCCGACCGAGCGGACGAACATCGTGCCGTGGCACTTCGACCGCAGCTACTGGGCGTCCAGCACGTCAGAGCGGATGCTCACCGCCTTTGTGCCGATGCACGACTGCGACGAGTCCATGGGGACGATCACCATGGTCGACGGCAGCCACCGGTGGGACGAGTTCGGCGCCGACGACACCCGCACGCTGCATTTCAACGCGCGCGACCCCGAACAGCTCGAAGACCTGCTGCGGCGCAACGCCGAGCAGAACGGCAGCGAGGTGCGGTTCGTGCCGATGCGTATCCCGAAGGGGCACGTCAGCTTCCACCACTGCCTGACGTACCACGGCAGCGGCTCCAACCGGTCGGACCGCCCGCGCCGCGCGGTCTCGGTCCACCTCCAGGACGGCGACAACCGCTGGCGGCCGTACCGGCTGCAGGACGGCTCGCTGCACGTTTACAACCACGACGATCTCGTGCGACGCAACGCCCGCGGCGAGCCGGACTACACCGATCCCGAGTTCTGCCCGGTCATCTGGGGCGGCACCGGCGGGTGGGAGCCAGCCGTTCAAGTGCGTGCCCGCGGCGGTTGAACGCGGCGGCGCGGATGAACCATGATCCGGCCGGATCGGGCCGGACAACTGCGACTGACAGGAGCATGCAATGCGGACAGTGAGCTTCGACTTCGAGTCGCCCGAGGCTCGGTTCAAGGTGCTGATCAACCACGAGGAGCAGTACTCCCTCTGGCCAGCCGACCTCGACGTGCCCGGCGGCTGGAACGAGACCGGGGTGTGCGCCTCGAAGGAGGAGTGTGACCGGTACATCGAGGAGAACTGGACCGACATGCGGCCCAAGAGCCTCCGCGACAAGCTCGACGCCAGATAGCCGGCCGGCCCGATGCCCCACGTCTTCACCAACGGCATTCGGCTGTCGTTCGAGCGCTCGGGCCGCGGCGAACGGGTACTCATGATCATGGGGTCGTCCGCCGCCGGCCGGGTCTGGACCCTGCATCAGACGCCTGCCCTGGCCGAGCACGGCTACCAGGCCATCACCTTCAACAACCGGGGCATCGCGCCGTCGGACGTCCCGCCGGGCAAGTACGCGCTCGAGGACCTCGTCGCCGACACCAGGGGCCTCATCGAGGCCCTGAACATGGCGCCCTGCAAGATCGTCGGCACTTCGCTGGGCGCGCTGATCGCGCAGGAGCTCGTGATCGGCTCGCCGCAGCTGGTCAAGTGCGCGGTGCTCATGGCGACCAAGGCCCGCTCCGACGCCATCCGGCGGGCCCAGGCCGAGGCCGAGCAGGCGCTGGTCGAGAGCGGGGTGCGAATCCCGGCAGAGTACGACGCCGTCACCACCGCGCTACAGATGCTCTCGCCGGCGACCGTCAACGACGACGCCACCGTGTCGATGTGGCTTGAGACGTTCCGGCGCTCCGGCGGCGGCAACGAGACCAGCTACGGCCAGGCGTGGATAGAGACGGGCCGGGACCGCCGGGCGGCGCTGCGCGGGGTCAACACGCCGTGCCGGGTCATTGCCTTCAGCCACGACACCGTCACCCCGCCGCACCTCGCGGCCGAGGTGGCCGACGCCATACCAGATTGCGACTACGTGGAGATAGCGGACGGCGGCCACTACGGCTATCTGGAACGCCCGGACGAGGTCAACGCAGCGATCATCGAGTTCCTGGACAAGCACTGAGCGCTGGTCCGGGGTGGAGGTAGCCACCGTGGTGTCCAATCAATCGCCGACCGGGGGCTTCCCCCGCCTGCCCCGCCAGCGCACATCCGCCGAGACGCCGCAGCCGGTGAGCGTGCGCCTCGGCGGGCCGGTCGACGTCGAGGCGCTCGGCGCGGCCCTCACCACGCTGGTGGCCCGGCACGAGACGCTGCGTACACGGCTGGTCGCCGGCTCCGACGGGGTGGCGCTGCAGGTCATCGACCCGCCCGGGCCGTTCCCGCTGCCGGTGGTCGACGTCTCGGGCGACGGCGACCCGGGCGCGCGGATGCGGGCCCTGGTCGCGGCCGAGGGGGCGGTGACCGACCCGGCGACCGGGCCACTGGTCCGCGGGC
The DNA here is from genome assembly GCF_059553435.1 of Micromonospora sp. PRAS1. Lineage (NCBI taxonomy): Bacteria > Bacillati > Actinomycetota > Actinomycetes > Micromonosporales > Micromonosporaceae > Micromonospora > Micromonospora sp. PRAS1. Next base: position 154 of record NZ_JCANNB010000061.1, on the reverse strand, counting down.
TGCTGATCCGGCTGGCCGCCGACGCCCACGTGCTGACGCTGGCCGGGCACGGGGCCGTCTTCGACGAGCGCTCGACGCAGACGCTGCGCCACGAGCTCGACGCCCTCTACAACGCATACCGGGGCGGGGCCGAGGCGCTCTTCGACTGGGCCGA
>NZ_JCANNB010000060.1:0-24225 GCF_059553435.1 Micromonospora sp. PRAS1 | reverse complement strand
GCGAGCGGGCTGTCGGTACGCGGCCGGTCGTCGATCCGGTCCCGCTCGACCGGACGGCGTGGCGTGCCCACCAGCTCCTGGCTGGGGGCGGTGAACGCCTGCTCCGGTTCACCGTCGACGGCGGTGGCGATGATCCGCGCGACCGCCTCGATCACCCGGGCCTGCACGGCCGCGCCGACCGAGTCGGTCGGGTCGTCCGGGTTGGCGGCGATGCCGGCCACCGCGACCTGCGGGGTGAAGCCGACGAAGCTCTCCGTCGCGGCCTGGTCCGAGCTGCCGGTCTTGCCGGCCACCGGTCGGCCGTCGAGGATCCCGTTCACGGCGGTGGCGGTGCCGCCGTTGCACTGCCCGAACGCGGACTGCTGGCCCACCGGGCAGCGCGCCGCGTCGGTGGCGGCCCGGGCCACGTCGGGGTCGAGCACCTGGCGGCAGGACGGGTCGCCGACCGGCAGACGCTCACCGTCCGGCGCGGTCACCGACACCACCGGCACCGGCGCGCAGTACGTCCCCTCCGCCGCCACGGTCGCGTACGCGTTGGCCAGGTCGAGCGGGGTGGTGGCGGCCACCCCGAGGGTGAACGCCCCCCAGTTGGCCGCGTCGTCCTCGGCGAACCGGGCGTCCGCCTCGGCGCGGAAGGTGATGCCCAGCCGCTGGGCCATCTCGACCACCTTGTCCTGGCCGACCTGCTCGGCCAGCCAGACGAAGTACGTGTTGACCGAGCGGCCGAAGCCGTCCCACATCATCCGGTACCCGTCCATCCACTGCGGGTTGGCGTTCGCCGGGCACCACCGGCCGTCGCAGCTGCTGTCGTCGTCGCCGGCCGCGTACCGGGTGGGCAGCCGGCTGGGCGCGTCGAAGCCGGTAGCGAGGGGTCGGCCGGATTCCAGCGCGGCGAGCATGGTGAACAGCTTGAACGTCGAGCCGGCCTGGTAACCGGCGACACCGCCGCCGCCGGAGATCAACGGGTTGACGGTGTTCGGGTAGTTGACCTGCCCGTCGGGGTTGGCGTCGACGCTGTAGTGCCGGTTGACCGCCATCGCGAGGACCCGGCCGGTGCCGGGCTCGACGGCGGCGATCGGCACGGCACGCGGGTTGTCGTACCCGTAGACCTCGGTGGCCTGCCGCTGCGCGGTCTTCTGGATCTGCGGGTCGAGCGTGGTGACCACGGTGTAGCCGCCCCGGCGCAGCGCCTGCTCGCGCTCCTGGACGGTGTCGCCGAACTCCGGCTGGGCCAGCCACCACCGGCGCAGGTAGTCACAGAAGAAGCCCCAGCCGTCCCGGGCGCTGGCGGTGGCGGTGCAGCCGTTGGCCTGCTCGCTGGGGTCGAGCGTCAACTCCTCGGCCTTGGCCCGGGCCGCCTGGTCGGCGGTGATCGCCCCGGTGGCGACCATGGAATCCAGCACGTACGCCCGCCGGGCCAGCGCCGCGTCGGTGTCGCCGTCGATCGGGCTGTACGCCTCCGGCGCCTGCACCAGGCCGGCGAGCAGCGCCGCCTCGGCGAGGGTCAGCTCGGCGGGTGCCTTGGAGAAGTAGCGCTGGCTCGCGGCGGCGATGCCGTACGCCCCGGAGCCGAAGTACGCGATGTTGAGGTAGCGGTTGAGGATCTCGTCCTTGCCGAGCCGTTGTTCCAGCGCGTTGGCGTACCGGATCTCCTGGAGCTTGCGCCCGACGGTCTGCTCGGTGGCCGCGGCCCGTTCCTCGGCGGTGCGGTTCGGGTCGGTCTTGAGCACGTTGCGCACGTACTGCATGGTCAGCGTGGAGCCACCCTGCTCGCTGCCGGAGGTGACGTTGCTGACCACGGCCCGCAGCATGCCGCGCAGGTCGACCCCGCTGTGGTCGTAGAAGCGCCGGTCCTCGGCGGCCACGATCGCCTGCCGCATCACCGGCGCGATCTCCGCCAGCGCCACGTCTGTGCGGTTGACGTCGAAGAACGTGGTGATCAACGTCTTGCCGTCGTTGGCGTAGAGGTAGGAGCGCTGTGGGGTGGCCGGGGTCCGCAGGGCGTCCGGCAACGCCGCGTACTCGCGCAGTGCCGCCTGGGCGGTGAAACCGAGCAACAGGTTGCCCGGCAGCGCGGCTACCGCCAGCACGAGCCCGGCGAGCACGCCGGTCAGCAGGACGGTGAACAGCCGCGACAGCGGCGTCGGAGTGGCCATGGTCACCAGGATTGCCGCGAAAGCCGCCTTCCGACCACCTCGGGCGGCCGGTTGTCAGCCAACTCACGGTCAACTGGCAGCAGCCTTTGTGCTGGTAAACCGGCAACAGGGCGACAACCGGCCAATGCTGCCGTCAGGCCGGACCGATCGGCCCGGCCCCACCCGGCGCGGTCGGCCCGGCCGGGCCGGTCGTGGCGACGCTGGCGCTGGTGGCGTCGCGCAGGATCTCCCGTGGCATCAGCCGTCCCGAGCGGTAGCAGATGCCGATACCGGCGATCAGCACGAAGATCGCCCCGAAGGTCTGCAACGAGCCGATCAGGGCACCACCGAGGCCGAGCAGCGGGCTCGCGATCATCAACATCGTCCCGTCCCCGATGCTGAACATCCCCGAACGGGCCACCGCCCAGCCGGTGAGCAGCCAACCCACGCTGTAGCAGGTAGCACCGACCAGCACCAGCGACCGGGCGGTGGTGCCGAAGACCGCGGTCTGCTCGGAGAGCCCCGCGAAGGGCAGCATGAGCACCGTTCCGGCGATGCTGACCAGCAGCCCCGCCACCGCGGCGTGCCGGCTCCGGGTGGCGGCGAGCAGGCCCGCCAGGCCGAGCAGGGCCAGCAGGCCGAGCCAGACCGCGAGCACCCAGCCGACCAGGTAGAGCGGTCGACCGTCGGCCGGGTACGGGTCGTTGCCGACCCCACCGTCGCTGGCCATCGCCACCGCGCCGTAGAGGATCGCGTACGCCGGCAGCAGCCAGACGGCGGCCCGGGCGAGCCGGCGCAGCGACCACGCCCAGCTCGCATTGGTCGCCGGGCCCGGCGGGGCCGGGTCGTCGACGAAGGGCAGTACGCCGAAGCCCCCACCGGTACGCCGGGTGCCGATCGGTCCGGCGGGGTCGTGTGCCCCCGGCACCTCCGGCGCAGACCACAGGCGCTTCAGCGGTTCCATGCGTCACCTCGCTCGTCCACGAGCGGTGCTCAGGACGCGCCGAGGCGCCCCGATGCCTGGTCACCACCCGCACTACGACCGATGGTGGCAGGCACCGGAGCGCCTCATGAGCATTTCTCGCATTTGCTCCCCGTTGGCTCGGGACCGGTCACCCCGGTCCCGAGCCGAGCGGGATCAGGCCCGCTCGCGCTGGTCGGCCGGGTCGTTGACCAGGCTCTCCGGGGAGATCGGCTCCGGGGCGGGCAGCCCCTGCGGCTTCTTGCCGCCGGTGGCCTGCGCCTCCGCCACGCGTACCTCGTTGTGGATCTCCTCCGCCGCCGCGGCGGCGGCCTGCGCCGCCTCCGCGGCCTCCCGCTCGACCGCGCTGGCGTCGTCGGAGGCCTGCGGACTCGGTGCGTCGCCGGCCATCTGGCTCAGCCCACCGAGTGCGCCACCCATGCCCTCCAGGGCCTTGGTCAGCTCGGTTGGCACGATCCACACCTTGTTGGCGGTGCCGTTGGCGATCTGCGGCAGCGCCTGGAGGTACTGGTACGCGAGCACCTTCTGGCTCGGGTTGGCGGTGTGGATCGCGTCGAACACGGTCCGGATCGCCTTCGCCTGGCCCTCGGCCTGGAGGATGCGGGCCTGCCGGTCACCGTCGGCACGCAGCACCGCCGCCTGCTTCTCACCCTCGGCGGAGAGGATTTGCGACTGCTTGTGCCCCTCGGCGTTCAGGATCGCCGCCCGGCGGTCCCGCTCGGCGCGCATCTGCTTCTCCATCGAGTCACGGATGCTCGGCGGCGGCTCGATCGCCTTGATCTCGACCCGGGTCACCTTGATGCCCCACCGGCCGGTGGTCTCGTCCAGCACACCGGAGAGGTGCCGGTTGATCTCCTCACGGCTGGTCAGCGCGCGCTCCAGGTCCAGCGAACCGATCACGTTCCGCAGCGTGGTGACGGTGAGCTGCTCGATGGCCTGGAGGAAGTTGGAGATCTCGTAGGTGGCCCGGACCGAGTCCACCACCTTGAAGTAGAGGACGGTGTCGATCGACACGACCAGGTTGTCCGAGGTGATCACCGGCTGCGGCGGGAAGCTGACCACCTGCTCGCGCATGTCGACCTTGGTGCGTACGGCGTCGACGAAGGGCACCAGGACGTTGAGCCCCGGGTTCAGGGTGCGCTTGTACCGGCCGAGCCGCTCGACCACGTCCTGGCGCTGCTGCGGCACGATCCGCACGGCCTTGGCCAGGGTGACCACTGCTAGCAGGGCCACGGCTATCAACAGGACGGGGAACACGAATTCCATCCGTTCACCTTTCCGCTTCGGGTAGCTCACCGGGCGTCGCAACGTCCCGCCAGACCAGGGCTACCGCTCCCTTGACCTGGATAACCTGCACCCGTTCGCCGGGTGCCAAAACCTGGGTGGCGTCGTAGGCGCGGGCACTCCACGTCTCGCCGTCGATCTTGACCACGCCCTGGTCGGCGTCGACCTGCTCCAGCACCAGGGCGGTGGAACCCTCGATCGCCTCGATGCCGAAGACGGTGCCCCGGTCCTCCGAGGAGGTCTGCCTGTGCCGCTGGATGACCGGCCGCGCGGCGAGCACGGTGAGCGCCGAGACGGCGGCGAAGACCACCGCCTGTACCGGCACCGAGGCCCCCAGGGCGGCGGCACCGGCAGCGGCGAAGGCGCCGACCGAGAACATGATCAGAAACAGCGTCGCCGTGAAGATCTCGGCGACCGCCAACACCACGCCCAGCACGATCCACAACACGGCTTCCATGTAACGATCGTGACACGGCAATGCACGTGTCATCGAACTGTCATGATCGAGCCCTGGCGACCACCACCACCGAGGGAGGGTTCGTGCCCCTGCGTCCTGAAACCACCCGCCGGATCGACGCACTGGTGGCCGACGCGCAGTCCGCCGGCCGCGTCCCGTCGCTCGTCGTCGGGGTGGTGCGCGACGGCACGCTGGCCCACCTGGCCGGTGCCGGCACCCGTCCGCAACCCGATGCCGACCTCCAGTACCGGATCGGCTCGATCACCAAGACCATGACCGCGGTGCTGGTCATGCAGGAACGCGACGCCGGACGGCTGGCCCTGGACGACCCGTTACGGCGGCACCTGCCCGAGGCGGCCGCGGCCGGCCCGGTCACCCTGCGGCAACTCCTCGGGCACGCCGGTGGCCTGCAACGCGAGCCCGACGGGCCGTGGTGGGAGCGCAGCGAGGGCGTCGACCTGACCACCCTGTTGCAGGGCTTCTCCGCCGCGAAGATCGCCTATCCGCCGCACCACGCGTTCCACTACTCGAACCTGGCGTACGGGCTGCTCGGTGGGGCGCTGGAGCGGATCACGAAGACGCCGTGGCCGCAGTTGCTGCGCGAGCGGATCCTCGACCCGCTGGGCCTGGAGCGCACCACGTACGCGGCCAGCGAGCCGTACGCCCCCGGCTACGTGGTGCACCCCTGGCACGACACGCTGCGGGAGGAGCCGCGTACCGACACCCGGGCGATGGCGCCGGCCGGGCAGCTCTGGTCCACCGTCGCGGACCTGGGCCGCTGGGCTGCCTTCGTCGCCGACCCCGACCCGGCGGTGCTCGCCCCGGACACCCTTACCGAGATGTGCGCACCGGTGATCCTCACCGACCCGGAGAGCTGGCGGGGCGGGTACGGCCTCGGCATCGAGTTGATCCGCGAGGGTGACCGGGTGTACGTCGGGCACGGCGGCTCGATGCCCGGCTACGGCGCCATGCTGACCGTGCACCGGCCCAGCCGTACCGCCGTCGTCGGCTTCGCCAACTCGTACACCTTCCGCTCCGGTGGCCTGCGCCCGCTCACCCGGCGGCTGCTCAGCCAGGTCCTGGAGGCCGAACCCGCACCGGCCCGGCCGTGGCGGCCGGCCGACGCCGCGCCGCCGGCCGACGTCGCGGCGCTTACCGGCCGCTGGTGGTGGATGGGCATCGCGCTCGACGTCAGCTGGGACGCCGCCACCGGCGAACTGATCGGCGTCACCTCGGGTGGCAAGGTCAGCCGCTACGCCGCTGAGGGCCCCAACCGCTGGCGGGGCGTCGGCGGCGAGGAGCACGGCGAGGTGCTGGCGGTGCTCCACGACAAGGCCGGCACCCCGGTCGCCCTGGACATCGCCACCTTCGTCTTCACCCGCACCCCCGACGAACTCCCCTGACGCCTCACGGTGGGGTGGACCTGACCACTACCGCGTCGGGGACCGGTGCCGGCGGCCCGGGTCGCTCCCGGGCCAGGCGGCGGACCGCGGTGTTCAGCACGGCGATCACCGGTACGGCGATGAGCGCGCCGAAGATGCCGTCGAGCACCACTCCGGCGGTCACCGCCAGCACCACGGGCAACGGGTGCAGGGCCACCGCCCGGCCCATGATCCACGGCTGGAGGACGTTCCCCTCCACCTGCTGCACCACGATCACCGCACCGAGGACGGCCAGCGCGGTGACCCAGCCGCTGTCGACCAGGGCGACCAGGACCGCCACCGCCCCGGAGAGCGTCGCACCGACGATCGGGATGAACGCGCCGAGGAACACAAGCGCGGCCAGTGGGAAGGCGAACGGCACGTCGAGCAGCACCAGCGCGACCCCGATGCCCACCGCGTCGATGAACGCCACAAGCACGGTGGCCCGGACGTAGGCCACCAGGGTCCGCCATGAGGCCCGCCCGGCGTCGTCGGCCCGCCAGCGGGCGGCGGCCGGGAACATCCCGACCAGGAACCGCCAGATCCGGTCGCCGTCGCGCAGGAAGAAGAACGTGGCGAACAGCACCAGCAGGGTGCCGGTGAGCACCTCGAACAGGGTGCCCGCGGTGTTGATCGCGCCGCTGGTCAGCGACTGGCTGTTCTCGTTGATCCAGCTCTGCCCGGCCTCGACGTACCGGTTGAGCTGCCCGTCGGAGAGGCCGACCGGCCCGTCGCGGAGCCAGTCCTGGATCTGCCCGATGCCGGCCGCGGCCCGGCTACTCAGGTCCGGCAGACCGACGATGAACTGGTTGACCACCATGGTCAGCGTGCCGACCACCGCGGCGAGCCCGCTGATCAGCACCACGGCGGTGGCGAGCGTACGGGGGATGCCGACGCGCAACAGCCAACCCACGGCCGGCGCCAACAAGGCGGCGAGCAGCAGGGCCACCAGCAACGGCACGACGACGATGCGGATGGTGCCCAGGAAGCGCAGCAACGCCCAGCCGACGACCCCGATGACGATGAGTCGCCAGGACCACGCGGCGGCGATCCGCAGCGCCCTCGGCACGTCGGAGTCGTCGCGGCTCGCCGTCGAGGCGACACCGCCGACCGGAACGGGCCGGTACACCGGCTCGGGGAAGCCGGAATCCGCTTCCTCCGCGCGGCGCACCGACCGCGTGCGCTGGCGCTCACGGACCGCGCGAACCGCTGCGCGTCCCGCCTCGTACGCCTGACGCAGCCGCTGCCGCGACTGCTGGAACCGACTCAACCGGCACCCCCGGGGTGGTAGGGATCAGGCCGTCCACGCTAGCGCCCTGCCCGGTCAGCTGATCGAGGGCACGTGCCCGCTCGGTTCAGCCCGGCTCGGTGACGAAGTCGATCAACCGCTCCATCGCGTTGATCAACGGCGTCTCCACCTCGGCGTAGGTGTTCACCCGGGACAGGATGTGCCGCCACATGTCGGCCGGCTCGGCCACTCCGAGCGCCGCACAGACGCCCTCCTTCCAGGGCCGCCCCGGCGGCACCACCGGCCACGCCCGGATGCCCAGCGCCGCCGGCTTCACCGCCTGCCACACGTCGACGTAGGGGTGCCCGGTGACGAGCACGTGCGGCGAGGTCACCCGGGCCACGATGCGGCTCTCCTTGGAGCCGGGCACGAGATGGTCGACAAGCACGCCGAGGCGCCGCTGCGGCCCGGGGTCGAACTCGCGCACCCGGTCGTCGAGGGCGTCGATGCCCTCCAGCGGCTCCACCACCACGCCCTCGATCCGCAGGTCGTCGCCCCAGATCCGCTCGACAAGCGCGGCGTCGTGCACGCCCTCCACCCAGATCCGGCTGGCCCGGGCGACCCGGGCGGAGACCCCGTCCAGCGCGATCGACCCGGACGCCGTACGCCGACGCGCCGCCGGCACCGCAGCGCGAGCCGGCCGACGCAGGGTGACCGGCGCGCCGTCGAGCAGGAACGCGGCCGGGAGCAGTGGAAAGTTGCGTCGTTTACCGTGCCGGTCCTCCAGCACCACCGCGCCGGACTCGAACCCGACCACCGCACCACAGAAGCCCGAGTCGGCGTCCTCGACCACCAGATCCGGTTCGGCGTCGACCTCCGGGGTCACCTTCCGTCGCCGCCAGTCCCCCGCCAACACGTCATCGCCATACCGCCGCCCCATGCCGCCCCACGCTAGACCGCCGCTCCCCCACCCGCCGCCCGACCCGCCGCCGACACCCATCCCCGAGCCCGTCGATCATGCAGTTACCGTCGCCATAAAAGCCGCAAATGCGGACGAAAAAGGGAGCAAAGCTACATGATCGACGGGGCCGGAAGGCGGGGGGCGCGGCAGCCGAGACACAGGCGGGCGTCAGCACGTACTCTTTCGGCATGTCCACCCCCGCTGCGGGTGCGGCCATCCTCGCGCCGCGCCGGTCGAGCCGGTTCGTTGCCTGGGTGCGCGCGTGGCGCGCCGGGTTGGTGCCGTTCGACGAGGTCTCCGACGCGGTCGCCGGCGACGAGGAGCACCTGGTCGCCGACGCGCCCGGCACCTGGACGGACGTGCCGCTGCGGGCGGCGCTGCCCACCCTGGCCAAGCTCTCGCCCGACGAGATCCGGCTGGTGCTGCCCGCACCGGGTGATCCGCGCGGCCTGCCCGGCCCGGGAGACTTCGCCGGCGCCGCGCTGCTCGCCGGCGAGGCGGTGATCGCCGGCTCACTCGGCCTGATCCCCGAGGTACGGGTGCACACCTCGGGCTCCGGGGACACCTTCGAGACGGTGCTCTGGCGGGTCTACCCGCTGCCCGCGGACGCGCCGGCCGCGTCGCTCACCCTGCCCGGCGCCGCCGAGGCGGAGGCGGAACTGGCCGCGGCACTGGCCGACACCACCGCCGCGCTCACCCGACTCGACGTGGCCCAGTGGCGGCCCGAGCTGGCCGGCGCCCTGGAGGCGCTGCGCCGCCCGGACGGCGCCACCGACCTGCCGCCCGGCTTCGACCCGCGGGCCCGCCGGCTGTTCGCCCGCGCCGCCGTGCTCGACCGGGTGCTCGCCCTGGCCGGGCACGCCGCGCCCGGCGGCGCGATCAACAACTACGAGGCCCAGCAACGCGACGCCGCGCTGCGCCCGCTTACCGCCGCCTGCCGCCAGGCCCTCGTCGCCGCCTGCAACGCCCCGCTGCGCCCCTGAAGGGAGCCGACCGTGGTCGAGAACGTCACCGTCTGGATCCTCGCCACCATCGAGGTCGTCTTCCTCGGCTGGGCGGTGGCGAGCGTCCGGGCGAGCCACCGCCGCCGCCGAGGCTGAGGCAGCCCCGTCACCGCCGCTCGCCCCTGCGCGGCTGTGCCGGGTGGGCGGCGAGGAAGACGCGTACGGCTTCGTCGGCCCACGCTCGGCATCGGGCTGATCCTCGGGGTACAGAGTTCCGGTCCGGTGCACCGGGTGCCGGTGCAGGTCCGCCTCGGGCCACGACTCGCGGACGGCGAACATCGCCTCGTGAGCGGCACCGACAGGATCAGGTAGTTGAGGTGCTGCGCGGCGAGCAGCGGGTCGGGCCCGTGCAGCGCCGGATTGACCCGCGCGGTAGCCCGTTGGTCAGATCTCGTCGATCAGGTCGGCCACGGAGTTGACGATGCGTGACGGGCGGTACGGGTAGCGTTCCGCCTCGGCCCGGGTGCTGATGCCGGTGAGCACCAGGATGGTCTCCAGCCCGGCCTCCAGACCGCAGAGGATGTCGGTGTCCATCCGATCCCCGATCATCGCCGTGCTCTCCGAGTGAGCGTCGATGGTGTTCAGCGCGGAGCGCATCATCATCGGATTCGGCTTGCCGACGAAGTACGGCTCGACGCCGGTCGCCTTCGAGATCATCGCGGCGACCGAGCCGGCGGCCGGTAGCGCACCCTCCACGGACGGGCCGGTGGCGTCCGGGTTGGTGCAGATGAAGCGGGCCCCGTCGTTGATCAACCGGATCGCCTTGGTGATCGCCTCGAAGCTGTAGGTCCGGGTCTCCCCCAGCACCACGTAGTCGGGCGCGAAGTCGCTGAGCACGTAGCCCACCGCGTGCAGGGCCGTGGTCAACCCGGCCTCCCCGATCACGTACGCCGTGCCGCCCGGCCGCTGGTCGGCCAGGAACTGGGCGGTGGCCAGGGCGGACGACCAGATCGCCTGCTCCGGCACGTCCAGGCCCATCCGGGCGAGGCGGGCCTGGAGATCGCGCGGTGTGTAGATCGAGTTGTTGGTCAGCACCAGGAACGGCTTGCCGGAGGCGCGCAGTCGCTTCACGAACTCCGGGGCGCCCGGCACCGGCTGGCCCTCGTGCACCAGCACGCCGTCCATGTCGGTGAGCCAACTCTCGACAGGTTTACGGTCCTGCATGATCGTCATTCCCTGGGGGTGTCGGGTGCGCCGGAGCGGTCAGGACGGGCGGCGGGGCGGTATGCAGCAGACCGTGGGACAGGAGTCCCACATCGGCAGCTCACCGAGGCGGCGGCGCAGGTTCGCGCCGTCCGGATCGATCCGCTCCCGGACCAGCTCCCGCACCATGGTTACGAAGCGAGGATCGGTGCCCGGCGTGCCGGCGCGGACGAAGTCGAGGCCGAGCTGCTTGGCCGTCTCCAGCGCCTCGGTGTCCAGGTCCCAGACCACCTCTAGGTGGTCGGAGACGAAACCGATCGGGCTGACCACGACCCCGGTGACGCCCTGGTCGGCGAGGGTGGCCAGGTGGTCGTTGATGTCCGGCTCCAGCCACGGCACGTGCGGCGGGCCGGACCGGCTCTGCCAGACCAGGTCGTACGGCAGGTCCGGGGCCGCCGCCGCGTGCACCAGCCGGGCCGTCTCGGCGAGCTGGGCGGTGTACCGGCCGCCGTGCGGCCCGGCGCTGTCGGCCATCGAGACGGGTACGGAGTGTGCGGTGAAGACGAGCCGGGTGCTGTCCCGCCGCGCCGGATCGAGCTGGGCCAGTGCCGCGCGTACCGCGTCGGCGTGCGGCTCGACGAAGCCGGGATGGTCCCAGAACTGGCGCAGCTTCTCGATCACCGGCGCGTCCGGGCCGACCGCCGCCCGGGCGGCGGTGATGTCCTCCTGGTACTGCCGACAGGAGGAGTAGCCGCCGTAGGCGCTTGTGACGAAGGCCAACGCCCGCCGTACGCCGTCGTCGCGCATTTGCGCCACCGTGTCGGCGAGCATCGGCTTCCAGTTCCGGTTGCCCCAGTACACCGGCAGGTCGAGGCCATGCTCGGCGAAGTCGGCCCGAATCGCCGCGAGCAGATCCCGGCACTGCTGGTTGATCGGCGAGACGCCACCGAAGTGCTGGTAGTGCTCGGCGACCTCGGCCAGCCGCTGCGGCGGGACGCCCCGCCCCCTGGTCACGTTCTGGAGGAAGGGCAACACGTCGTCCGGCCCCTCCGGGCCACCGAAGGAGACCAGCACCACCGCGTCGTACGACATGGTTCCATTCTTGCCGGTGGCTGGCGGCGACCCGGCAACGCCCCCGGGTCCCGGGCGTTAAGAAGGGGCCCTTCCTATACACGAGGCGTTAAGAAGGGGCCCTTCCTTTCACCCTCAGGCGCCGAGGGCGTGGTAGCCGCCGTCGACGTGGACGATCTCGCCGGTGGTGGCCGGGAACCAGTCGGAGAGCAGCGCCAGGCAGGCGCGGGCGGCCGGCTCCTGGTCGGTCAGGTCCCAGCCCAGCGGGGCGCGCTCGGACCATGCCTCCTCGAACTGCTCGAAACCGGGGATCGACTTGGCGGCCATCGTCCGCAGCGGCCCGGCCGAGACCAGGTTGCTGCGGATGCCCTGCTTGCCCAGGTGCAGGGCGAGGTAGCGGGAGGCGGACTCCAGCCCGGCCTTGGCCACGCCCATCCAGTCGTAGACCGGCCACGCCTTGGTGGCGTCGAAGGTCAGCCCGACCACCGCGCCGCCCGGCGACATCAGCGGCAGCGCCGCGACCGCGAGGGACTTGTAGGAGTACGTCGAGACGTGCAGCGCGGTCGCCACGTCCTCCCAGGAGGCGTCGAGGAAGCCGCCACCGAGGCAGCTCTGCGGGGCGAAGCCGATCGAGTGCACCACCCCGTCGAGGCCGTCGACGTGCTCGCGAACCTTGTCGGCCAGCCCGGCCAGGTGTTCGGCGTTCGTCACGTCCAGCTCGATCACCGGGGCCGGCTCGGGCAGCCGCTTGGCGATCCGCTCCACCAGCGAGAGCCGTCCGTACCCGGTGAGCACGACCTGAGCGCCGTTCTCCTGGGCGAGTTTCGCCACCGAGAAGGCGATGGAGGCGTCGGTGATGACGCCGGTGACGAGCAGCCGCTTACCGGCCAGCAGTCCGGACATTAAGCTCATTCCTCCGTGCTCAGGTTCAATGGCCGAGGGCTTCCGGTGACCAGGGGCCTCTGGTGACCGAGGCCTCTGGTGACCGAGTGCTTCAGCGGCCGGGGGCTGCTAGTGGCCCATGCCGAGGCCGCCGTCGACCGGGATGACCGCGCCGGAGACGTAGCCGGCGCTGTCGGCGGCCAACCAGGTGACCACCGCGGCGACCTCCTCCGGGCTGGCCATCCGGCCCGCCGGGATCGACTTGAGGATCTCCGCCTTGCGCTCGTCGGGCAGCACCGCGGTCATGTCGGTCTCGATGAAGCCGGGCGCCACCACGTTTGCGGTGATGTTGCGGCTGCCCAGCTCCCGGGTGATCGAGCGGGCCACCCCGACCAGGCCGGCCTTGCTCGCCGAGTAGTTCACCTGGCCGGCACCGCCGGAGAGGCCGACCACCGAGGAGATGAAGATCATCCGCCCCCACTTGGCCCGCAACATCTTCCCCGAGGCCCGCTTGGCGCAGCGGTACGCGCCGGTCAGGTTGGTGTCCAGCACCCGGGTGAACTGCTCCTCGGACATCCGCAGCAGCAGGGTGTCGTCGGTGATGCCGGCGTTGGCGACCAGCACCTCGACCGGGCCGAACTCCGCCTCCACCGCCGCGAACGCCGCGTCGACCGACTCGGCGTCGGTGATGTCGCAGCGCACGCCGAAGAGCCCTTCCGGCGCCCCGCTGCCCCGGTGGGTGATCGCCACCCGGTCGCCCTGCTTGGCGAAGGCCTGGGCGATGGCCAGGCCGATCCCGCGGTTGCCGCCGGTAACCAGCACAGTTCGCGACACGGTGCGTCCCCTCCAAAGATCGCTGCGGGTTGGAGACTAGGCGTTACCGCACGGTAATCCCTAACCCGCCGCACGTCGTACCGGGGTACTACGGGGTGGATCACTCTGCGGGGGCACGACCCGGCCGCCGAATTTGGCTAGCGTGCCGGGGATGGACCGCCGTCACGTCCGTGCCGCCCTGGCGGCCCTGCGCCGCACCTTCACCGGGCCGGACTATCCGCCGGTCCGGTTGCCGCTGCACAGGTTGCGCCGCTGGCCGTTCGTCGCCGCCCTGATCCGGACCCTCGGGCTGCTGGCGCTGCTCGGACTGGTGTTGCTCGGCGCGAGGTACCTGGTTGACACCCGCAAGTTGGTCACCCCCATGGCCTGGTTCCTCGCCGTGCTCGCCGTCGCACCGCTGCCGCTCCTGCTGGCACGCCCCCTGCTGGCCTGGCGGATCACGCTCGTCGGGCTGCTCTTCGGCACCTTCAATCGGCTGCCGTCGGACGACTGGCCGTGGAGCACCGTGCAGATTCTGGTCAGCCTCGTCGTACTGCTCGTCGTCGCTGCCCGGGTCGACCGGCCGGTGCTCGCCTGGCTGGGCCTGGTCAGCCTGCTGCCGGTCTGGATGTTCGTGCCGTCGCACAACCAGATCGGCGTCAGCCTGCTCTTCGGGGTGGTGCTCCTGATCGGCGACCTGCTCGGACACAACCTGCGCACCCGGCAGGCGCTGGTCGAGCAGGCCGAGGTGAGCGAGCTGGAGAAAGCCCGCCGCGCGGTGCTGGAGGAACGCACCCGCATCGCCCGCGAGATGCACGACGTGGTCGCACACCACATGTCGATGATCGCGGTGCAGGCGGAGACCGCACCGTACCGGCTCACCGACGTCCCGGACCCGGCGCGCGCCGAATTCGCCGCCATCGCCGACTCGGCCCGGTCCGCGCTTACCGACATGCGGCGGCTGCTCGGCGTGCTGCGCAGCGAGTCGGACCAGGCGCAGACCGCGCCGCAGCCCGGCCTGATGGACGTGCGCGACCTGGTGGCGACCGCCCGACGGGCCGGCATGGCGGTCACCCTGGACACCGACGTCACAGTCGAGCCGGCCGCACCGGTCGGGCTGGCCGCCTACCGGATCGTTCAGGAAGGACTGGCCAACGCGGCCCGGCACGCGGCCGGCGCCGAGGTGCGCGTCACGGTTCGCGAGCGCACCGGCGGGCTGGGCGTACGGATCGAGAACGGCGGTGGCGGCGTACCGGCCGGACCGGACGCGCGGGGCGGCGGGCAGGGGTTGCCCGGCATGCGGGAACGTACGGTGTCCCTGCGTGGCAGCTTCATCGCCAGCCCGACCCGCGACGGCGGCTACGCCGTGGACGCGCTGCTACCCGACGGTCCGGAGGACACCGACCGATGATCCGCGTGCTGATCGCCGACGACCAGGCGATGGTCCGGCAGGGTTTCGGTGCGCTGCTGGCCGCCCAGCCGGACCTGATCGTGGTCGGCGATGCCGCAGACGGCGCGCAGGCCGTCGCCGAGACCCGCCGGCTCGACCCGGACGTGGTGCTGATGGACGTCCGGATGCCGGTGCTCGACGGCCTCGCCGCGACCCGCAGGCTGCTCGGCGACCGGCCGTCCGACCGGCCCCGGGTGCTCATCCTCACCACCTTCGACCTGGACGACTACGTCTACGAGGCACTGCGCGCCGGAGCCAGCGGGTTCCTGCTCAAGGACGCCCCCGCCGCCGACCTGGTGCACGCGGTGCGGGTGGTCGCCGCCGGTGACGCGCTGCTCGCCCCGACCGTCACCCGGCGGCTGATCGCCGAATTCGCCGCCCGACCGCGGCGGCAGCAGTCCCGCCCGACGAGCCTCGCCGCCCTCACCCCCCGGGAGACCGACGTGCTGCGGCTGATCGCCCGGGGCCGGTCCAACGCCGAGATCGCCGCCGACCTGGTGGTCGCCGAGCAGACCGTCAAGACCCATGTCGGCCGGATCCTGGCCAAACTCCAGTTGCGCGACCGAGCGCAGGCCGTCGTCCTCGCCTACGAGACCGGCCTGGTCGCCGCCGGGGAGTAGCTCCCAGGTAGCGGGTACGGCCCGGCAGAGACAGCTCCGCGGGTTGATGTCAACCACCCGGCCGCCGACGCACGCTGCCCTCCACAACGCAGTGGAGGGAGCGCGGCATGGTGCGCAGGGACGTTCTCCGGGTGGGGCTCGCCACGGTCCTCGGGGCCGGGCTGGTGGCGCCACCGGCAACGTCGGCGGGCGGGCTGCCGGCCGGCTTCGTCGAGGCGTACCCGGTCACGGCGGCGGCGATGAGCGCGGCCGGACCGCCGTACGCCGGCTGGGTGGCCGAAGGCCGGCGGTTCCTGGCCTTCGACGCGCGGGGGGACGGGCGCGCCGTCGAGGTCGTCGGCGACCTGGCCACCGCGGACCGGATCGCCGTGCTCGTACCCGGCGTGGGTAGCCGGCTGCCCGACTTCGACCAGGGGATGGCCGGTGTCAGCCGGCGAGCGCCCGCCCGGCAGGCCCGCGACCTGTACGCCGCCCTGCGCGCGGCCGACCCGCACGCCCGGGTCGCGGTGCTGGCCTGGCTCGGCTACGACCCGCCGGACGGGTTGCTGGCGGCGGCCACCCCGGCCAGCGCCCGCCGGGGCGCGCTCGCGCTCGGCGAGCAGTTACGGACGCTCGCCGAGCAGCGGCCGAACGCCCGCGTGACGCTCGTCGGGCACAGCTACGGCGCCCTGGTCACCGGGCTGGTCGCCGTCGACGCCCCGACCCAGCTGACGGACGTGGTGAGCCTCGGCGGGATCGGGGTCGGGGTGGACCGCGCCGAGCGGCTCGCCGGGATCCGGTTCTGGGCGGCCGAGGCGCCGCAGGACTGGATCCGCCACGTGCCGCAGGTACGGCTGCCCGGACTCGGGCACGGGGTCCGGCCCGGCGACCCCTCGTTCGGCGCCCGGCCTTTGCCGGTGGCCGCCACCACCGGTCACGACGAGTACCTGCTGCCCGCCGGGCCGACGCTGGACGCGGTAGCCGCAGTGGTGCTGCACGGCGCCGGGGCACCGGCTGCGCCGGGCGGCCAACGATGAACAGCCGACTGGTCACCCGGCACGTCGAGTTGACCGCCGCCGCCGGAAGGACCGCGACGGATGCCTCGCGGAGCGCCCCTCGCCCGCACCGCGACGCCGCCATCGACGGGCTGCGGGCGTACGCGGTCGCCGCAGTGGTGCTCGGCCACTGGCTGGTCACCGGCCTGCTGCTCGACGCCGAAGGCACCCTGCACCAGGCCAGCCCGCTGACCGCCATGCCGGCCCTGGCCCCGGCCAGCTGGGTCCTCCAGACCCTCGGACTCTTCTTCTTCACCGCCGGGTACGCCTCGGCCCGCTCCGCGGCCCGACACCAGGGCCCCGGCTGGCTCACCCGCCGGCTACGCCGGCTGGTCCTGCCGGCGGTGGCGCTGCTCGGCACGAGCGCGACCGTGCTCCTGGTCGCCACCCTGGCGGGCGTGCCGGACGGCACCCTGTCGGTGGCGCTGACGCTGGCCGTCAGCCCACTGTGGTTCCTGGCCCCACTCCTGGTCCTGGTGCTGCTCACCGGCCCGCTGCGCACCGCCGTACGGCGCTGGGGGGTGCCACGCTGCGCCGTCGCGGCGACTGCCGTGGTGGCCCTGGTCGACCTGGCTGCCGGGCTGCTGCCCGCCGGCACCGGGCTACCGCCGGTGACCGTGCTGGCCGCTTGGGCGGTGCCGTACCTGCTCGGCCTGGCCCACGCCGACGGCCGGCTGACCGGGCGGCGGGCCGCGCTGTGGCTGGTCACCATCGGCGCCGCCGGACTCGCCGCCGGACTCGCGCTCGGCTACCCGCTCAGCGCGGTCGGGGTGCCCGGCGCCGGCCGGTCCAACCTGAACCCGCCGACGCTGTTCGCGGTGACACTCGCGGTCACCCAGGTCGGGCTCGGCCTGTTGGCCCGGCCCATGTTGGAGCGGCTGCTGCGCCGCCCGCTACCCCGCCGGCTGGTCAGCGAGGTCAACCGGCACGCGGTACGCATCTACCTCTGGCACCAGCCGGTGCTGGTCGGGGTGGCTCTGCTCGCCGCCCAGGCCAAAGCCGAACTGCCGGGACTGCACACCAGCCCCGACGGCCCGGCCTGGCTGTTGGCCCGGATCGCCTGGCTGCCGGTCCTGGCGGTCGTGCTGGCGATCCTGGTCCACCGCCGCAGGCCCGGCCGCACGGTGCACGGACTCCCACCGGGGGAACGATGACCAGTCGTTCACCGCCTAGCGGCTTGCCGCACGCTACGAGGCTTGGCCGCAGAGCCGGAAGACCGGCCGCCCGGCAGCCGATCGGCCCGGTGCGCCGGACCCCCGCGCCGGGTGTACGATGATCCGCGTCTGCGGGCCGCTCGGCGGTCCGTATCGCCCCGGAACCCGACCGCAGGAGGTGATCGCTGTGCCAGACAGTGATCCTCCCAGTCGTGGCCGGGCCGATCGCCAGCCACGCTGAGCCATTCCGCTCCGCCTGAGCTGGCACCGCTCCCCGCACCCGCTCCACCGCCCGGCGCAACGACGCCGGCCCGGTCCGCGGTTGCCACCGGAAGCTCCCCGGTCACGACTTCGTGTGTGCGCGTCCCGATCCACCCCTCGCGGTCCGCCCTGCCCCCGGGCCGCCGTCGCCACTCTCGGAGCCTGTCATGAGCCGCTACGTCGCCCCGCTGGGCTTCACCCTCGCCGCCGTCTGGGTGGCCGTCCTCTTCGTCCTCGCCAGCGGCACCAACTGACCCGCCCATCCCTCCCCACCACCCCGGTTGATCATGAGGTCAGCGGCAGTCTGACGATCAGATACTGCCGCTGACCTCATGGTCAACTGGGTGGGTCAGAGCAGGCGGGAGGTCCAGAGCAGGCTGAGGGCGCCGGCGCAGAGCGCCAGCAGCAGGCCGATGCCGGCGTACCACTGGGTGATCTCCCGCGGCTCGGTCCGGAAGCCGATCGAGCTGCCCATGTCCTGGTAGACCTGCTTCAGCTCGCTTACCGTGGCCGCCTCGTAGAAGTAGCCCTCGGTGTTCTCGGCCAGGTCGGCGAGGGCGAGCCGGTCCACCGGCACCCGCTGCAACTGGCCACCGATGTCGACGTGGCCGGTGTCGGTACCGAAGGCGATTGTGGAGACCGGCACGTTCGCCGCCTGCGCTGCCGCCGACGCCTCCTCGACCGACCGACCGGCCGTGCGGTACCCGTCGGAGAGCAGCACGATGCGGGCCGGTGGGATGCCCGCCGCGCCGTCGGCCGGCACCGACCGGATCGCCTCCAGGCAGGTGAAGACCGCCTCACCGGTAGCCGTCGCCTCGGCCAGCACCAGCCCGTCGATGGCGCTGGTCACCGCCGCCCGGTCCTTGGTCGGCGGCACCAGCACGTTTGCCGACTTGGCGAACGAGACCAGCCCCACGTTGTAGGTCTCCGGCAGCTCCGCCACGAACTGCTTGGCCGCCTCCTGGGCCGCCTCCAGCCGGTTCGGCGGCACGTCGTCGGCCTGCATGGAGAGCGAGACGTCGATGGCCAGCATGATGGTGGCCCGCTCCAGCGGCTCCCGGGTGTCGATTGCCGGCCGGGCCAGCGCGCCAGCCAGCACCAGCAGGGCGAGCAGGAACGCGGCCGCCGGCACGTGCCGGCGCCAGCCCAGCCCCTTCGGCGCCACGGTACGCAGCAGGTCCACATTTGTGAACCGCAGCGCGTACTCCCGCCGGCGCAGCTGGCGCCAGACGTAGAGCGCGGCCAGGGCGAGCACCGGCAGCACGGCCAGCAACCACCACGGTTGCAGCAGTCGAATCATCTCGTCGTCCGTTACCTTTCAGTGCCTTTGGCGAGCACATGGCCAGTAGTCCCGCCTTGCGGTGGGACGGTCCGGCCCTTGACGACACGACAGCCGACGGCCGAGCGCGCGCAGTCGGCGGTGGGCGGCGTCGGTCACCGTGTCGTCCCTCGGGTGCGGGCGTGCCGTTGCGCGGCCACGAAGCGCACCATGTCCAGCAGCCAGTCTCGGTCCGTACGCAGTCGCAGGTGCCCGGCGCCGGCGGCGCGCAACGCGGCGGATATCTCCGCGCGCTGGGCAGCGGCCGCCGCCGCGTAGCGGTGCCGCAGGCTCGGGTCGGCGGTCTGTACCTCGTGCAGCTCGCCGGTCTCCGGGTCGACGACCGGAAGCACCCCGACGTCGGGCAGTTCCAGTTCCCGCGGGTCGACCACCTCGATCGCCAGCACGTCGTGCCGCACCCGCAGCTTGCGCAGCGGTCGGGACCACTGGGCCGGCGGGGCGAGGAAGTCGGAGATGACCACCGCGACGCCGCGTCGGCGGGGCGGACGGTTGAGCATCTCGACCAGCGCGCCGAGATCGCCACGACCCGGCCGGATCTCGGTGGCCGCGATGGCGCGCAGCATGCCCTGCGCCTCCCGGCGGCCCGACCGGGCGGGCAGCCGGACCAGTCGGCCCGGACCCGCCGGCGCGGGTGCCGCCCGGCGGCCCCACCGGCGCGGTGGCAGGTCGCCGCCGCTGCCCACGACCGCGCCGATCCGGTTACCGCCCCGCACGGTCAGGTGCGTGATGGCCGTCGCCGCCGCGATCACCACCTCCCGTTTGAGCCACCGGCCGGTGCCGAAGTCGAGGCTCGCCGAGAGGTCCACCGCCAGCCACGTCTCCAGCTCACGGTCGGCCACCGTACGCCGGACGTGCGGCGTCGTGGTGCGGGCGGTCACCGGCCAGTCCATCCGGCGTACGTCGTCGCCGGGCCGGTACTCGCGCGACTCGCCGGCCTCGCTTCCCGGGCCGGGCAGCAGGCCGGCGTAGTCGCCCTGCAACAGCCCGTCGAGCTTGCGGGTGACCAGCAGTTGCAGCCGGGACAGCACCGCGCCGGAGCGGTCGGTGGCCGCGTCCCGGCCGCCGGGTCGAGGGGTGGCCGAGGTCACGGCCGCTGCCCGGGCCACCCCGAGGTCGGTGCCACCGCACCCGGCGGTGTCGCCTGCTGCCGGGGCGCCACCGAGGGCAGCGGGATGGTCGCCATCACCCGGTGCACCACGTGGTCGGCCGGCACGTCGTCGGCGAGCGCGTCGTAGCTGAGCACCAGGCGGTGTCGCAGGATGTCCGGGGCGATGTCCTGCACGTCCTGCGGCAGGGCGTAGTCGCGCCCGCGCAGCAGCGCCAGCGCCCGGGTCGCCCGGACCAGGCCGAGCGAGGCGCGTGGGCTGGCGCCGTACTGGATCAGTTGCGCCACGTCGGGCATGCCGTGCTCGGCGGGGGAACGGGTGGCCAGCACCAGCCGGACCGCGTAGTCGATCAGGGCATTGTGTACGAACACCTGGTCGGCCTTCTGCTGAAGGGCGATCAGGTCGTCGGTGCCGAACACCGGGGCGGGCTCGGGTGCGGCCACGCCCATCCGGTAGACGATCTCGCGTTCCTCGGCGTCGGTCGGGTAACCCACGATGATCTTCATGAGGAACCGGTCCCGCTGCGCCTCCGGCAGCGGGTAGACCCCCTCCTGCTCGATCGGGTTCTGCGTCGCCATCACCAGGAACGGGTCCGGCACCCGGTGGCTCTCCCCGCCGATCGAGACCTGCCGCTCGCTCATCACCTCGAGCAGCGCCGACTGCACCTTCGCCGGCGCGCGGTTGATCTCGTCGGCGAGCAGGAAGTTGACGAAGACCGGGCCCAGCTCGACGTCGAACTTCTCGCTGGACTGCCGGTAGATCCGGGTACCCATGATGTCGGCCGGCACCAGGTCGGGAGTGAACTGCACGCGGGCGAACGACCCGCCGACGACCTTGGCGAGGGTCTCCACCGCGAGGGTCTTGGCCACCCCAGGTACGCCTTCCAGCAGGCAGTGCCCCCGGGCGAGCAGCGCCACGAACATCCGCTCGACCATCCGGTCCTGCCCGACGATCACTCGCTTGATCTCGAAGAGTGCCCGCTCCAGCAGGCCGGCGTCCTGCGCCGGGGTGGTGGTCGGCGCCGAGGACGGCTGCGGCTGGGTGCCGTTCGGCGTCGGAGCGTCGGGCATGGTCGGCTGGGCCACCGGTCCTCCACAGCATGATTCGGTCGTCGTGGCGTGTGCGTACCAAGCCTCGCATGCCCGGCTGAGTACGGACTGTGGGAGCGACCGATTTTCGCCACGCCGTCCCGCGCCAGGCGAATCGCCCAACATGAGTGGACAGAAGCCGCCCCGGCGTGTGTACCATGCATTCGTCGCCGGGCGGCTTCCCCCGTGGCCGCCCGGCGCTCTTCCTCTCCCGCCGCCCTAGACTGGCCGGGATGAGCGACACCGACACCTCCAGCCAGCCGCTGATCTGTTCGGCCCGTGGGTGTCGCGCCCCGGCCGCGTGGTCGCTGCGCTGGAACAATCCTCGGATCCACCAGCCCGAGCGTCGCAAGACGTGGCTCGCCTGCGATGTGCATCGACCGCAGCTCGGCGACTTCCTCACCGCGCGGGGCTTCCTGCGCGAGGTCGCCCCGCTGGCCGGATCGCCTACGCTCGAAGGGTGGACGCGGACAACGGAACCCCAGCTCGGTGAGCGCGAGGAGTGAGCTTGCGAGCCCCGCAGTCGCGAACGAAAGGCCAGCTCGGTGAATGGTGACGGACCGGCCAGCCCGGTGCACGGTGACGGACCGGCCAGCCCGCAGCCGGCACCCCCGGTGGCACAGCCCGGCCCGCTCGAACCCTGGCCGGAGACGGTCCGCTGGCAGTCGATCTCGACCGACCTGATCTGGGTGGAGTTGCTGCGCCTCGCCGCCCTGGTGGCCGTCGTCTCGACGGTGCTCGGAGTCAGCTGGGCGGTCACCGGTTCCTGGCCCTTCGGCGTGGCGCTCGGCGTCCTGCTGGTGTTCGCGGTGTGGCGCGCGGTGACCATCGTCCGGGCGGTACGCGCCTGGGGCTACGCGGAACGCGAGAACGACCTGCTGGTGCGGCACGGTCTGCTGGTCCGCCGGCTGTCCATCGTGCCGTACTCCCGGATGCAGTTCGTCGACGTCAGCGCCGGTCCGTTGGAGCGGGCCTTCGACCTGGCCACCGTGCAGTTGCACACCGCCGCCGCGGCCAGCGACGCCCGGGTGCCCGGGTTGCGGCCTGCGGAGGCGTCCCGGCTGCGTGACCGGCTCACCGCGCTCGGCGAGGACCGGGCGGAAGGGCTGTGAGCGGCCCGGCCGGCTGGGGTCCGGAGCAGCCCGCACCGCCCCCCGCCGACGCACAAGCGCCCCAACCGCCAGCACCGCCTCCCGCCGACGCACAAGCGCCCCAACCGCCAGCACCACCCACGCTCGGTGGGCCGCCTCCGCCGTACGCGCCTGGTGGGCCGCCTCCGCCGTACCCGCCGTATCCGTATCCGCAGGCTCCTCCGCCACCGGACCCGTTGCACACCCGGCAGCGGCTGCATCCGTTGAGCCCTGCGCTGCACGGCGCCAAGTCCCTGGTCGTGGTGATCGCCGGGCTCTCCTGGTCGACGCTGTCCCGGGTCGGGTTCGGCTGGTTCGTGACGATGGTGATCGTGATCGCCCTCGGTGCCACCGTGCTGGCGGTGGTCAGCTGGTACAACACCGGCTATCAGGTGGTCGGCCGGGAGTTGCGGATCCACGAGGGGCTGCTCTGGCGCCGGACCCGGGCCATCCCGCTGGAACGGCTCCAGGCGGTCGAAGTGGTACGCCCGCTGCTCGCCCAGCTCACCGGCCTGGCCGAGCTGCGGTTGGAGGTCGTGGGCGGCGGCAAGACCGAGGCGCCGCTGGCGTTCCTCGGGGTCGCCGAGGCGGCGGCCCTGCGCCGGCGTCTGCTCGCCCTAGCGGGCGCCCGGACCGCCCCCGCGCCGGGCGCCGAGCCGGCACCGGCGATGGCACCGGCCGGGGAGCCGCCCGTGCCACCGGGCCGCCCGCTGCACGCGGTGGCGAACCGGGACCTGTTGATCAGCCAACTGCTCACCCCGCAGGCGTTCCTGCTCCCCTTCGGCGTGGTGTTCGTGGCCGCGCAGTTTCTCTCCGAGGGCTCCTGGTCGTTCATCGCGGTGGCGAGCACGCTTACCGCGATGGCCGGCATCCTGCTGCAACCCGTGCGCCGAGTCCTCGACGACTGGCGGTTCCAGCTCGCCCGCGACGAGGACCGGCTGCGGATCCGCAACGGCCTGCTGGAGACCAGGGTGCAGACCGTGCCGCTGCACCGGGTACAGACCGTGGGCGTGACCTGGCCGCTGCTCTGGCGGATGAAGGGCTGGCTGCGGCTGCGTCTGGAGGTGGCCGGCTACGCCGCAGGCGAGTCCGACCAGCGCAACCGGCCGGACCGGCTGCTCCCCGTCGGTGACCTGGCCACCGGCGAGCGGATCGTCGCCGAAGTGCTGCCCGGCGTCGCCCTGTCGTCGTTGCCGCTGAGTCCGCCGCCGTCCCGGGCCCGGTGGGTCAATCCGCTGAGCCGCCAGGTGCTCGGTGCCGGCCTCACCGAGCAGGTCTTCGTCGTCCGCTCGGGTCTGCTCACCCGTCAGCTGACCATCGTGCCGTACGCCCGGTTGCAGAGCGTCCGGGTGGTGCAGGGTCCGGTGCAGCGCCTGCTGGGGCTGGCCACCGTGCACGCCGACACCGCCGGTGGGGCCGGCGCCGCGGCCGTGGACCGGGATCTCGCCGAAGCCTGGGCCCTGGCGGCCGAACTGACCACCCGCGCCCACACCACCCGCCACCCCACCTAACCCCCCACGCCCCACGCCCCACGCCCCACGCCCCACGCCCCACGCCCCACGCCCCACGCCCCACGCCCCAGCCGATCTTGCACTTCTCGTCGCCGCAAAGGTTGCGAAAGACGCATATCGGCGACCGAAACTGCATGATCGCGGGCGGGGC
>NZ_JCANNB010000059.1:0-27289 GCF_059553435.1 Micromonospora sp. PRAS1 | reverse complement strand
CCGCCCCGCCCCGCCCTCGTCGATCTTGCACTTTTGGTCGCCTTTTTGGCCGGTTTACGCCTTATGTGGAGACGGAAGGTGCATGATCGACGCTACGCGGGCGACGCGGGGCGACGCGGGGCGACGCGGGCGACGCGGGGCGACGCGGGGCGACGCGGGCGACGCGGGTGGGGGTGGGGTGGGGGGTTAGCGTCGGCGGGGGGCGGACGGGTGGCTGACGGTCGCCGGCAGGTTGGCCCGGAACCAGTTCCTCGCCTTCTCGGCGACCTGTTCCAGGGTTCCGGGTTCCTCGAAGAGATGAGTCGCGCCGGGAATCACCTGCAGCTCGGCCGGCACGGCCAGCTGGCGCAGCGCCTCCTGGTTGAGGGCGATGACCTGCTCGTCGAGGCCGCCGACCAGCAACAGGGTGGGCGCACGCACCTGGCCCAGGGCGGCACCTGCCAGGTCGGGCCGGCCACCCCGGGACACCACGGCACGGACCAGATCCGGCCGCTGCGCCGCCGCAACGAGGGCGGCGGCGGCACCCGTACTGGCGCCGAAGAGGCCGACCGGGGCCGCCCCGCCGGGCCGCTCGGTGGCCAGCCAGTCCACGATCCCGGCCAGTCGGTCGGCGAGCAGACCGATGTCGAAGCGCAACTCGGCGGTGACCGCGTCCACCTCGTCCTCCGCTGCGGTGAGCAGGTCTACCAGGACGGTACCGAGGCCACCGGCGTTGAGCGCCTCTGCCACCGCCACGTTCCGAGGACTGTGCCGCGAGCTGCCGCTGCCGTGCGCGAACAGCACCACGCCGGCCGGCTCCGGCGGCATCATCAGGTCGGCCGAGAGGTCGACCTCTGCCGCCGGGATAGTCACCGTGCTGCCCCGTACGTCCATCTCACCCTCCCAGCCGTGTCGGCACCCGTCCTGCCGGATACCCGGGCTGAAGCGCCACACGCCATCGCTATCGCTTGTCGACCGGCCGGGCTCGCGGGTGCACGGCCAGGCTCGCTTGTCGACCGGCCAGGCTCGCGGGTGCGCGGCCGGGCTCGCGGGTACGCGGCCGGGCTCGCGGGTGCGCGGCGTTTACGGGCAGGGGTGCCGGGTAGCCGACCGGTCGACCACAGCCGGATCGGCGTCACGGCGCCGCCGACCAGATCGCGAGGACCGTCATGCCGCATCATGACCGTGAGTCCCGTCCGGAGGCCGCCGAGCGCGAGCGGCGAAAGCAGGACACCGAGCGTGGCCAGGACTGGGCGGACGAGGCGGCCCAGGCGCGGTCGGCCGGCGACCCACGGGCGCGGACCCCCCACGATGCCACCGGCCAGCCATCGCAGGGCGAGCCGATCTGACCGCCGCCAGCCGGCCAACGGCAGCCGGCCAACGGCAGGCAGCCGCCGGGAGGCAGCCGCCAGCCGGCACCCCAGCCGGCCGCCGGGAGGCAGCCGTGGAGCGCCGGCCGTCAGGCCGGTTTCTCCGGCAGGCGGAGCAGGGGTTCCCGGCCGGCGGGCTGCTCGACCGGCGGAAGGTCCGCTGGTGGCGGCGGATTCGGCACGGTCACCGGCTCGGCGCAGGTGACCGTGACCGGCTTGCCGTAGTGGCGTAGCTCCAGCGTCGCCTCCGGATCGGCGTGGTGCAGCGCGTACGTCGTCTGGTGCGGCCGCACGTCGACCCGAAGCCGCATGGCGCACCACTGGAGCGAGAACGCCAGGCGGTTCAGCCGGCTCGACAGATGCGGTTCGAAGGAAGGTACGCCGTCGTGGTCCCGTAGTCCGCCGAACCCGGCGACCAACGCGATCCACGCCCCGGCGAGGGCGGCCATGTGCACCCCGTCGCGGGTGTTCTCGTTCAGGTCGTGCAGGTCCATCAACGCTGCCTCGCGCAGGTAGCTGTGCGCCAGCTCCGGATAGCCGACCTCTGCGGCCAGCACCGCCTGGGTGCAGGCCGACAACGACGAGTCGCGTACCGTACGCCGCTCGTAGTAGAGGAAGTTGCGCAGCTTCTCCTCGGCGGTGAACGCGTCGCCGCGCCAATGCATGGCCAGCACCAGGTCGGCCTGCTTGATCACCTGCTTGCGGTACAGGTCGAAGTACGGATAGTGCAGCAGCAGCGGGTATTTGTCCGCCGGGGTGTCGGCGAAGTCCCACTCCTGTAGCCGGGTGAAGCCCTCCACCTGCTGGTGCACGTCGAGTGCCTCGTCGTACGGGATGTGCATGCTCGCGGCGGCGTCCCGCCAGGCGGCGGTCTCCTCGTCGGTCACGCCAAGGTGGAACGCCTCGTCCCGGTAACGCAACACCGCATCGGCGGCGGCCAGCAGGTTCCGCTGCGCCATCAGGTTTGTGTAGATGTTGTCGTTCTTCACTGCGGTGTACTCGTCCGGGCCGGTGACCCCGTCGATGTGGAACGCGCCGTCGCGGTCGTGGTGCCCGAGCGAACGCCACAACCGGGCGGTCTCCACCAGCAGGGTCAGCCCGATCTCGCGTTCCAGTTGGCGGTCCCCGGTGACCAACACGTACCGCCGCAGCGCGTCGGCGATGCCGGCCGCGATGTGGAAGGCGGCGGTGCCCGCCGGCCAGTAGCCAGACGACTCCGGTCCCTCGATCGTGCGCCACGGGAAGGCGGCACCGCCAAGGTTTAGCGTCCGGGCCCGCTCGTGGGCCTTCTCCAGGGTCGAGTGCCGCCAGTAGAGCGAGTCCCGTACGGCGGCGGGATGGGTGTAGGTGAGCACCGGCAGCACGAACATCTCGGTGTCCCAGAAGGCGTGCCCGTCGTACCCGGGGCCGGTGAGGCCCTTGGCGGAGATCGGTCGGCGCTCCGCGCGGGCACCGGACTGGAGCACGTGGAACAGTCCGAACCGGACCGCCTGCTGCACCTCCGGATCGCCCTCGACCTCCACATCCGCGGCGTCCCAGAACTCGTCGAGGTATTCGCGCTGCTCGCGCACCAACCCGTCCCAGCCGTCCAGCCGGGCGGCGGCCAGCGCGGCACCGACCTGGTCGCGCAGCGCCGGCAGGGAGCGCCGGCTGGACCAGCCGTAGGTCAGGTACTTCACCACGCAGAGCTTCTGGCCCGGTTCGAGTACGCACCCGATGGTGGTACGCACCCAGTCCTCGTACCCCTCGGACTCGATGCTGGTACGCGCCGGTGAGCCCACCTCGTGCTCCATCGCGGCGGCGACCCGCAGCCCGGAGACCTTGGTCCGGTGGATCAGCAACCCGCCGTCCGGGGTGGTCAGCTCCTCCTCGGCCTCCAGCGGTGACTCCAGCACGGCGGCGACGCGTGGGTCGCGGCTCTGCGGCGGCAGCGTCTCGTTGGCGACCAGCTCCGACTGGATGATCAGCCGCAGTGGCTTGTCGTCGGCCACCTCCACCTCGTAGCGGATCGCGGCGACCGAGCGCTGCCGGAAGGAGACCAGCCGGGTGGTCTTCACCCGGACCTCGCGCCCGGCCGGCGAGCGCCAGTGCAGCGTCCGGTGCAGGGTGCCGGCGCGTAGGTCGAGGACCCGCTCGTGGGCGAGTACCTCGCCGTAGCGCACGTCCAGCGGCTCGTCGTCGACCAGCAGCCGGATCAGCTTGCCGTTTGTCACGTTGACGATGGTCTGGCCGGACTCGGGGAAGCCGAAGCCGGCCTCCGCGTACGGCAGCGGACGCAGCTCGTAGAAGGAGTTGAGGTAGGTGCCGGGTAGGCCGTGCGGCTCGCCCTCGTCCAGGTTGCCGCGGAGCCCGACGTGCCCGTTGGAGAGCGCGAAGACCGACTCGGACTGGGCCAGTACGTCCATGTCGAGCCGGGTCTCCCGGACGTGCCACGGCTCGACCGGGTACGCCCGCTCCCGGATCACTCGGGCCGCCCGGCGTCGAGCAGCTCGGCCAGATCGGTGACCACCACGTCCGCGCCGTGGGCGCGGAGCTCGTCGGCCTGGCCGGCGCGGTCCACCCCGACCACGTACCCGAAGCCGCCGGCCCGGCCGGCCTCCACCCCGGCGAGCGCGTCCTCGAAGACGACCGCCTGCTTCGGCTCCACGCCGAGCAGCTTCGCCCCGGCGAGGAAGGTGTCCGGGTGCGGCTTGCCGCGCAGCCCCTCGGCGCGGGCGGTCAGCCCGTCCACCCGGGCCTCCAGTAACGGCTCCAGCCCGGCGGCGGCGATCACCTCCCGGCCGTTGGCGCTGGCGGTGACGACGGCTCGGCGCAGGCCCGCTGCGGCCACCGCCTTCAGGTAGGTCACCGAGCCGGGGTAGACATCCACCCCGATGCTGCGGATCCGCTCCAGCACCAGGGCGTTCTTCTGGTTGCCGATGCCGTGCACGGTCTGCGCGCCCGGCGGATCGTCAGGCGTGCCCTCGGGCACCGTGATGTCCCGGGAGGCGAGGAAGTTGCGTACCCCGTCGAGCCGGGGGCGCCCGTCGACGTAGCGGTGGTAGTCCGGCCCGGGGTCGAAGGGCCGGAAAGGCTCGCCGGTGATCTCGGAGTGCCGGCGCAGGAAGTCGTCGAAGGTCTCGGTCCATGCGGCGTTGTGCACCCGGGCGGTCTGCGTGAGCACACCGTCCAGATCGAAGAGACATGCGGTCACGTGATTGGGCAGGCCGAGCATCCCCCCAATCTATCCACCGGGGGGTGCCGGCAAACAGGCTTCCTGGCAGCCGGATCGGACAGCTGAGCGTCCGCCCGGTCGGTGGTCAGTTGGGGCGCAGCGTCCAGATGACCGTCATCTCCGCGGTCGGCTTCCCCTCCTCGGTGGCGATCTCGACGCGTACCGGGAACTCCGGTCGCTCGCCGGCCGCCAGCTCCGCGGCCACCTCGGCCGGCGGGCGACCGAGCCGAGCCGTCGCCAGTACCGACCCCAGGGCGAGCTTGCGGTACGCGATCTCAGCCCGCACCGCCAGCGGCGTGGCCCGGTCGAGCAGGTCACCGAAGGCGGCGAGCACCACCGCGCCCGAGGCGGTCTCGCCGAGGGTGAACACCGCCCCGGCGTGCGGGCCGCCGACGTGGTTGTGGGTGGCCGGCGAGTCGGGCAGCCGGACCACGGCCCGCACCCCACCCGCGGCCTCGGGGGCCACCTCGACAAATTCGATTCCGAGCGTACGGGCGAAGGGCACCGCCGCGAGCATGCCGGCCGCCACCTGCCGCGAGTCGATGGTCATACCAACTCACGTTACCCGTCAGTAACCACCCCGACAAGGCACGACACCTGGACCACTCGGCATGGGGCGGGCGTCGGCCTCGGCGGCGGGCCGATCAGCGTTGCTTGGCGTACGCCACGAAGGAACGCCAGGTGGCCGGGGTGAAGGTGAGGACCGGCCCCTGCCGGTCCTTGCTGTCGCGCACCGCGACCACCCGCGCCAGATTGTCGGCAACCTCCACGCAGTCGCCCTGATTGCCGCTGCTGCGGGTGCTCTTGCGCCAGATCGCGCCGGTCAGTTCCATGCTTCCGCCGCCTCCGAGATCAGTTTGAGGGGCGGCGAGCGGCTGCTCGACCTGGTCGCCGACGAGTTGGCTCGCGCCTTCGTAGAGCGCGCGGGCATAGCCCTCGGTCTGGAGCAGGCCCGGCACCACGAGCGGCTGGAAGCTGCACAGCGCGTTCGCCTCCTGCGGCAGTCTGCACACGGTGCCCGAGCTGACAGGTTTCGCCGAAGGCGCCGGACAACACCTGCGGAAAAGCCTTGATCTCACGCCGTACCTGCAGCTGGGGCGGCCCCGCGACCGCCTGATCAGCGTCGCGGTGGGTGCCACCGGCATGCTGGGGATCCGTGATCGTCTCGTCCGGCAACCCTTCCGGGCCAACATGATCGGTGGCTCGGCGTTGCAGACCGCCCTGTCCCGACGGTGGCTGGAGTACCGCCTCCTGCTCCTACAGAAGCGCTAGCCCCGACCACCTCATCGTCTGGCGGTCACAAAGGCCATGATCTCGTCGAGTCCCGGACGATAGCCGTCGCTGGTGTCCACCTCGATCTCGGGCACGTCGACCCGGACAGGCTGGAAGCCATGGTGGCCGACAGCATGGGCGCGACGGTCGCCGAGAAACCCGTCGGCGTGGGCACGCCGGATCCTGCTCTCATCCTGCCGTCGCCGGATACGGTCGAAGGCCGTGTCCGGCCCGACCTGACAGTGCACGACCCGAACGTCGGCGATCTCGATCAATGGCCTGAGGCCGGGACCCCACAGGTGGTCTGAAAAAGCCGCTTCAGCGACCGTGGTGACGCCAGCGGCCAGCAGCAGTTGGAGCACGTTGAAGAACGTGGGCAGGGTGCGAAGGGTCAACTCGTCGGTGGGTGCGGCGATGAAGTCCCCGGCCGCGTGGACCATGCCCTCCTTGATCTCATCCCGACAGATGGCCGGGCAACCGATCCGCCGTGCGAGCAGATGGGCGAGTGTCGTCTTGCCAGCCCCCGGCGGTCCGCCGACGACGACAAGGACCGGCACTGTTCCCACCACGTCTTTCTACAGCTCGACCAGACGCAGCGCTGCCCCCGACCAGCAGTTGTTAATAAGGGGCCCTTCCTCTACCGCAGGCGTTAACAGGGGGCCCTTCCTTACACCTCAGCGCCAGCCGACGTCGATGCGGTCGCCGCGGTCGTCGAAGAAGTGCAGGGCGTCCATGCGTACCTTGATGGCGAGGGGGTGGCCGGCGGAAACGGCCGGGTAGGGCGCGAGGCGGACGGCCAGCTCGGCGGGGCGGCGGTGGTGGCGGCCGGGGTCGGCCAGGACGCTTGTGCGGCTGTCGTTCACCGCCGGCCTCGGCTCGGTGCCGGCCCGACCGGCGAAGCGCTGCATCACCTGGCTGAAGCGACGCAGGCCGCGCTGGCCGAGCGGGGCGTCGCCGTCCGGCGGGGCACCAGCCTCGTCGACCATGATGGCGGTCGCCCCGATGTCGAGGAAGGCCAGCGACTCGTGCCCGTGGTGCTCGAGGTAGCGGATCCGGCCCTGGAGCACGTCGCCCGGGGTGTCCGGGGCGACCGGGGTGAGCGCCTCCGCCCGCATCCCGACCACGATCCGCTCGCCGTGGTAGTGCGCCACCGCGCGACTGCGGATGTCGTCCCAGGGCAGGTAGAGCGCCTGCTCGCCGAGGGTGAGGGTGACGTACCGGTCGAGGTGGACGTAGACCGACGCCTCCAGCAGGTTCATCCGGGGGCTGCCCAGGAAGGCTGCCACGTAGAGGGTCGCCGGCCGGTTGTAGACCTGGGTGGGGGTCCCCACGTCCTGGAGGACGCCCTTGCGCATGATGGCGACCCGGTCGGCCATGGTCAGCGCCTCGGCCTGGTCGTGGGTGACGTACATGGTGGTGACGCCGAGTTCCCGGGTCAGGCCGGAGATCTCGGCGCGCAGCTCGGCCCGTAGACCACTGTCCAAGTTGGAGAGTGGTTCGTCCATCAGGAACAGGCCGGGCCGGCGGACGATCGCCCGCCCCATCGCGACCCGCTGCCGCTGCCCGCCGGAGAGCTGGCTGGGGCGTCGACCCAGCACGTCGCCGATGCCGAGGGCACTTGCCACGTCGGTGACCCGCTCCCCGCGTGGGGCCGGCTCGATGCCGGCCAGCTTCAGTGGAAAGGCGATGTTGTCCCCGACGCTCATGTGCGGATAGAGGGCGAAGTCCTGGAAGACCATGGCGATCCGCCGCTCCCTGGGCGGCAGGTCGTTGGCCAGTTCCCCGTTGAGCATCACCGCCCCGGTGGTCGGATCCTCCAGCCCGGCGACCATGCGCAGCACGGTCGACTTGCCGCAGCCGGAGGGCCCGAGCAGCACCATGAACTCGCCATCGTTGACGTCGAGGTTGATGCTGTCCACCGCGACGGTGCCGTCCCGGAAGACCTTTGTGACATCCTTGAGCGCGACGGTGGTCACCGTCTCCTCCCCCACGTCGTCGGCTGAACCCCGAATGACTGTGACCAGGATCATCGCGGAGGCACATCGGGTAAACGTGCCATGTTCTAATCGTGACAGACCTATTACGTTCCATCGATTGACGTACCGGGACGTCAGGCCGGTGGCTCACCCAGGAAGACCCGCCGGACCACCCGCTCGGCGGCGTGCCCGTCCTCAAGCGCGCAGAACCGCTCCCGGAACCGGGCCCGCGCCCGGTCGGCGGCGGCGGAGTACGCCTCCCCGCCCCGGAACACGTCGAGCAGCCCGGCGAAGGTACGCGCCACCGGCCCGGGTGCCTCGGCCACGATGTCCAGGTAGACGCCCCTGGTCAGCCGGTACGCGTCCCAGTCCGGGGCGTAGAGGACGATCGGCCGGTCCAGCACGGCGTAGTCGAACATCGCCGACGAGTAGTCGGTGACCAGGACGTCGGCCGCGAGGTAGAGATCCTCGACCCGGGGATGGTCGCTGACGTCCACGATCCGGGCCCGGCCGGCCGCTGGCCGCCCCCGCCGGGTCCGGTCCTGGAAGTAGTGGCTGCGGATCAGCAGCAGCCCGGTCGGGCCGAGCGCATCGAGCAGCCGCGCCGGATCGAAGGGCGGCCGGTACCCGGGCAGGTGCTCGCGGTGGGTCGGTGCGTAGAGCACCACCTGCTCGCCGAGACCGGCGCCGAGTTCGGCCCGCAGCCGCAGCACCTCCTCGGCGGTGGCGGTGACCAGCCGGTCATTGCGCGGATACCCCACCTCCAGCGTGGTGTACGCGGCCGGATAGGCCCGTTCCCACATCTGGGTGGAGAAGCTGTTCGCGGTGACGCTGAAGTCCCACCGGTCCACCCGGCGCAGCAGCCCGCCGAAGTCCATTCCGGTCGCGCCCAGCGGGTAACGCTGCTGGTCCAGTCCCATCACCTTGACCGGCGTGCCGTGGTGGGTCTGCACATGCACCGAACCCGGCCGATGGTCCACCGAATCCGGAAAGTTGACGTTGTTGACCAGCCACCGCGCCCGCGCCAGCATCCGGTGGTACGCGGTCGTGCCGGCCACCACGTACTCGACGCCCTCGGGGAGGGTGTGCACCCGGTCGCGACGCACGATCCACACGCCCCGGACCTGCGGCACCAGCCGTCTGGCCGCCTCGTAGATCGCGGCCGGGTTGCAGGCGTAGCCGCGGTACCAGTAGGCCGCGTACAGGGCGAGGTTCTCGTCGAGCGGGCGGTGCCGCTCCGCCCGTTGGTAGCCGCGCAGGGCCAGGTCCCGGGCCGACCGCGCGGCGAGCCGGACCGGCGGGGCCACCCGGCGCCGGAGCTGAGCGGCGCTCCGCCGGGCGGCCTCCCCCACCTGGTTGCTGGTGCGCAGGGCGCTGAACGTCCACCACCGGCCGGCCGCCACCAGCCGGTGCTTGAGCCCCTCGACGCCGTCGGGGATCCGGTGCCCGCCCGGTGGCCGGAACCGGGCGTGCTCGATCGCCACCCGGGCAAAGAAGGTCGGCCGCAGTTCGGGCGCGATCCGGTCGTCGTTGCCGAGCACGGTGAGGTAGTGCCACATCATCCGCTCGAAGACCGCCGACCGGAGTTGCTCGGCGCCGAGCCGGTCCACCTCGTGGAAGACCCGGTGCCACTGCTCGAACACCTCGAAGTGCCGCTCTCCCCGGGTGCGGGTGATCGCCCCCGCGCGTCGCTGCCGGTAGTGCACGCAGACGACGTCGAGCACGCCGATCCGGTCGGCGGCCAGCAGCAACGGATAGCTGAACGAGACGTCCTCGTACCAGCCGGGGGCGAAGCGCAGCCCGACGTCGGCCAGGAACTGCCGGCGGACCAGCCGGTTCCACGCGGTGTGCAGCAGTTCCAGGGTCTCCGGCCGGTCGACCAGCCGGAACGTGACCGGTCCCGGTGGCTCCGGGAAGACCTCCTCCATCGCGCTGCGGGTGACCGTGCCGTCCCAGTGGGCCCGGACGTGGTCGACAAGCAGCACGTCGGGCCGGGTCGTGTGCAGTCGCGCGGTCACCTCGGCGAGACAGTCCGGGGCCAGCCAGTCGTCGCCGTCGACGAACCAGACGTACTCGCCGACGGCCCGCTCCAGGCCGGCGTTGCGGGCCGGGCCGAGCCCGACGTTGTGATCCAGCCGCACCGCCCGCACCCGGTCGTCGCGGGCCGCATACTCGGCGAGGATGTCGCCACCGGCGTCGGGCGAGCAGTCGTCGACCCCGATCACCTCGATGTCGGTGACCGGTTGACCGAGGATCGAATCGAGGCATTCCCGCAGGTAGCCCTGTACGCGGAAGGCCGGGACGACGAAGCTGATAAGCGTCATGGTCCCGGCCCCCCGTCAGCCCGTCGCGCGGTCTCCGGTGCGAGTGGACGCGGTCGGCACCCGCACGACGCGGGCCGGTCGGACGAACCAGGCCAGCACGACGCTCGCCACGAAGAGCACCAGGAGATAGGCACCGAGTGTAGCCAGAGCAACACTCACAATTCCGGCAATCGCCGCCAGTGCCAGCAACGCCGAACGCACCTCCCAGCCGAGCGTGGCGGCGTGCAGTGGCGGGGCGGGCTGCCGTTTCTCCAGCCTGGCGACCAGGTCGTAGTGGTGCAGCGTGAGCACGAAGAGGTACCCGAAGATCAGCCAGGCCGGTGCGCCGCCGATCACCCCGACCACGATGGCGAAGAGGTACTCCACCGCCCGCAGCGCGGCCGGCACCAGCCAGTCCAGCGAGCCCGCCCGATGCGGCAGCCGGGCGGCCAGCGGGCCGTCGTCGCGGTGCAGGGTCGCGTCGACCGTGTCCAGCACCGACACCCGCATCCAGCGGGCCCGCAGCGTACGCAGGGCACCGGTGTACGCGAACGCCAGCACTCCCCAGGTCAGCACCGCGAGCAGGGCGATCCGCTGGTCAAAGAGCGCCACGGCCAACGCGATAAGCGCCCACCGCTCCCCGATCGGGAAGACCACCGTCCGCTTGAGCCAGTACGACAGCGAGCCGGTGTCGGCCTGCACCCGGGTGGAGGCGGCGTTCAACCGGTCGCCGATGCCCCCGCCGCCGGTGCCGACCTGCTTCGGTCGCCGGGCCGCCTCGTCGTGCAGGACGCCGTACCAGGCGTCGGTCATGTGCCGCACGGTCTGCAAGGTGATCGCGGCGATCGCAAGCGCCCAGCCGTACCGGACCCCGGCCGCCGTGGCGCCCCACCCGAGACCGGCGTAGACCAGGTACTCCTTCGCCCGGTCGGCCATGGTGTCCAGCCAGCCGCCCCAGGCGCTGAAGTTACGGGTGTAGCGGGCCAGCTGGCCGTCCACGCAGTCCAGCACGAAACCGAGGTAGAGCAGGATCGCGCCGCCGACCAGCGCCGGCCGGCCGCCGGTGGCGAAGAGCGCCGCCGCGGCCACCGCGAACCCCACCGACAGCATGGTCACCCCGGTCGGGCTCAGTCCGAGCCGTGCCGAGGCCTTGGTGACGTACGGCGACCAGGTGCTGACGAAGTACGTGGTGAAGAAGTCATCCTTCTCCTTCACCGAGAGCCGCAGCTCGGCCCGGTCCTCGTCGACGGCGGCGATCGCCCTCTCCGCCCCGGCCAGCCCGGCCGCGTCGTCCACCCGGTGCGCCACCAGCAGGCGTACCCGGTGGGCGACGACAAGCGTCCCCTGCCCGGCGAGCCCGGCGAAGACCGCGTCCACGCCGGAGCCGGCCGGCGGTTCCCCGGCCACGGCGGACCCGGCCGACAGTTCCCCGGCCACGCCCAGGCCGGCCGGCAGTTCCCCGGCTGCGGCGCGGGCGGCGGCGACCAGGGCTGGCAGGTCGTCGCGGCCGACCCGTACCGCGCCACCGAAGACGCCTGTGGCCCCGCCCGTCAGCCGCTCGGCCGGCCCGGCCTCGACCACCTGGCCGCGCTCCTCGCGGACCGCCGTGCGTCGGGCCGGCGGGTCGGTGAGCACCAGCGCCACGGTCGCACCGACCGGGCTGGTCAGCAGATGCCGCAGTACGGCGGTGTGCGCGACCAGGTCGGCGCCGCTGACCAGCACCGGCCCGTCGGCAGACCCGGCCAGCTCGGCCAGCTCGATCGGGTCGGCGGCGACCCGCACCTCGGCGGCACCCGCCCGGCGCCACTTGTCGACCAGCCGGTCGACAAGCGATTCGCCGGTGTCCGTTCGTAGGCCCGCGGCCGGCGCACCGGCGGCGAGCACGATCGCGAGCGTCACGGGGCGACCGCGTCGTCGTACGCGGCCAGCGCCTCGGCGATCGTGCCGTCGACGCGCAGCCGGCCCGCGTCGAGGTAGAGCCCCCGACGGCAGAACCGGATCAGATCGTTTTCGTTGTGTGAGACCAGCACCAGAGTGCGCCCCTCCCCGAGCAGACGGTCGATGGTCGTGTAGCACTTTGCCCGGAACTCCGCGTCCCCGACCGCCGTCACCTCGTCCATCAGCAGGATCGGGTGCGGCAGATGGGAGATGATCGCAAAACCGAGCCGAACTTTCATGCCCGACGAGTAGTGCCGTACCGAGGTGTCAATGGCCCGCTCGACCTGCTCACCAGCGAACGACACGATCTCGTCGAAGTGCCGCTTAAGGTACGCCGACGACAGCCCGTGCAGGCCACCGACCAGGTACAGATTTTCCCGCCCGGTCAGGTCGCCGGAGAAGCCGGCCGAGAGTTCCAGCAGCGGAGCGACATCGCCGCGGACCCGGATCCGGCCCTCGTCCGGGATCAGCACCCCGGCGATCAGGCGCAGCAGCGTGCTCTTGCCGGTGCCGTTGCGGCCGATCACCCCGACCGTCTCGCCGGCCGCGATCGAGAAGCTCACCTCGCGCAGCGGCCAGAACTGCCCGTCGGCACCGCCCCGCCGGCCGCCGTGGATGACCAGTTCGCGCAGCCGCAGCTGCCGGCGGCGGTTGCGCACGAACCGGATGCCGAGGCCGTCCGCCTCGATGATCGCGTCGGCCATCAGAGTTCCTTGAGCACTGCGGGTTCGAGCCGGCGGAACACCCACCAGCCGGTGACCAGCACCAGCAGGCTGATGCCGATTGTGGTGCCGAGCATCCGGGCACCGGGGAACTCGTCCGGGTACCACGCGGCGTGATGCAGTTGGAAGATGCCGACCAGCGGGTTGAGTTCGTAGCCCAGCTTGAGCCAGCCGGGCAGACCGGAGCTGCGGACCAGGCTCAGCGGATAGATGATCGGCGTGGCGTAGAAGAGCACC
This sequence comes from Micromonospora sp. PRAS1, assembly GCF_059553435.1. Lineage (NCBI taxonomy): Bacteria > Bacillati > Actinomycetota > Actinomycetes > Micromonosporales > Micromonosporaceae > Micromonospora > Micromonospora sp. PRAS1. The sequence continues at coordinate 14,278 of NZ_JCANNB010000059.1, read as the reverse complement.
CGGATCACCAGACGCATGAACCGCTCCACGTCCCGCATCAGCACGTTGATCGCCGACAGCAGCAGCGCCACGCCGATCAGCAGGGTGGCCTGCACCAGCACCGCGAGCGGCAGGGCCAGCAGCGACCAGCCGAGCTCGATCCGGCCGTTCGCCGCGTAGAAGATCGCGATGGCGGCCAGGATCGGCAGGCCGGCGGCGTACTCGGCGAAGCGGCCGGCGACCCGGCCGATCGGGAACATCTGCCGGGGCAGATTCATCGTGGTGATCAGCCGGGATTGGCCGGTCAGCGCGTTTGTCGCCTCGCTCAGCGCCGAACTGGTCCACATCCAGGCGAAGATCCCGGTGATCAGGAAGAGCGGGTACGACCCGGCGGCGTCACCGAGGTGGCGGTTGGTGTCGCGGGAGTAGAGCACGCCGAAGACGAACCAGTAGATGGCCCCCATGCCGAGCGGCTCGATCAGCGACCAGAGGTAGCCCAGCGCTGACTGCTGGTACTTCACCGCGAGATCGCGCCGGACCAGGATCCGCAGCGAATTGCGGTGCGACCACAACGCCCCCACGTCAGAGGTCACCGCTGTCTCCCGCCTGCGCAACGGACGACAGGTTAACAGTGCCCACGACCCGGGCGAGCCGAAAGCTGCGTACTCGATCGCGTCGACCGCCGGCCCACCCGCTGACCCGGATGCCGACGCCAGGCGTCGCGCGCCGGCCGCACGGGTAAGCACCTACGGGTCAGGGCGATGGCGTTCCTCCTCGGGACCGAGGGCGGGGCTGCCATCGCGTCCTAGCGTTGGTTGTGGGAGCGGCGGACCGCCGCGGAGGGGAAGTGTCACGATGAGCCGCAAACTCGTCCGGCCCCGGCAGGGGCGCATGTTCGCCGGTGTCTGCGCCGGTCTGGCCCAGCGATTCGGCATGTCGGCCGGGATGGTCCGGCTGCTGTTCCTGTTGTCGCTGCTGCTGCCCGGCACCCAGGTGATCATCTACCTGGCACTCTGGATCATCATGCCCAACGAGGACCGCTACGCCGTTGCCGGCTACTGACAACCCCTTGTCGACCATGAGGTTGGCGGCAGTCGAGGAGATCGACTCCACCGCTGGCCCCATGGTCAACGCGGGCCGGGCCGAGGCGGTCAGGGGGCGGTGTAGGTGACGGTGACCTTCTCGTAGCCGAGGGAGGTCAGGAGACCTTCGAGCATCTTGCGGGTGTTCTCCTCGGCGCGGGCGCTCAACCCGCTCTCCCGGGCGGCGGTGGTGATCCGGTCCTCGGCCAGCCGGTAGACCTGCTGCTGCCGGTTCGGGTCGCCGCCGATCAGGTCACCGACCCGGTTGAGCAGGCCGCGCTCCTCCGCGAAGACGTAGCTCTTCTCCAGGTCGAGGTTGGTCTCGGCGAGCTGCGGCGCGGGCAGCTTGATCTCGACGGACTTGCCGTCGGCCGACGGCACGATCGCTCCCTCGGCGAGGGTGCCGAAGTCGACGTACGCCTCCACACTGCCCGCGCCGACGAAGAGCGTCCGCTGGTTGAGCAGCCAGTCCGGCACGTGGCGCCGGTCATTCTCGAGGTCGACCACCACCTGGAAGTTGCCCTCGGCCGCCACGTAGCGGCTGAGATCCCGCATCGACTCCAGCAACGGGGGCTGGCTGCGGTCGGTCTGCTCCTTGGTGAACGGGTTACGGAACTCCGGCAGGAGCCCGGCGGTCTGCACGCCGAACAGCACCACCACCGTCAACGCCGCCGCGCCGAGCACCCAGAGCAGGGCACGCACCGCGCCGCCGGCCGCCGCCGGAGGCGGGCCGTCCGGCCCGTCCGGTTGCCGATCGACCTCGGGGTATGCGCTGGTGGGCTCGTTGATGTCGCCATCGCGTGCCATCGCCCTCACCGTCCTTGTCAGACGCGTTCTCTGTGATGACGGTAAGCCCCCCGTACGACAGCCGCTCGCCGAGTCGGATGATCGCCAGTTTTCGCAGGTCAGGCGGGTCTCAGCTCAAGTCGGAGAGGCTGGTGAGGGCGCTACCCGATCACCAGCTGGTGGATCTCCGAGGTGCCCTCGTAGGTGAGCACGCTCTCGCGGGGAGACGCCGGTCGTCGTCGCCCACGGCGCGGGTGCCCGGCCCCGGGAACCGCAGCCACCCACCGTGCGGGCTACCCCGGGCAGGGTGTGGTTACCGGCCCCGGGCCGGCCGAATACTGGGTGACGTGGACGCGAAACGACAGCTCGGCGAGTTCCTGTACACCCGCCGTTCGCAGCTGAGGCCGGCGGACGTCGGCCTGACCACCTACCCCGGCCGGCGGCGGGTGGCCGGGCTCCGCCGGGAGGAGTTGGCGCTGCTCGCCGGGGTCAGCTCCTCGTACTACGCCAGGCTCGAACAGGGGCAGTCGTCGAACGCCTCCGCAGAGGTCCTGGACGCCATCGCCACCGCGTTGCGGCTCGACGAGGCGGAGCGCCGGCACCTGCACGACCTGGCCACCGGATCCCGTCGCCGGGCCGGCGGCCAGCGGGTGGCGCCGGAGCGGGTCAGTCCGGCGGTACGCCAACTCATCACGGCACTGGGTGACGTTCCGGTACTGGTGCTGGGACGGCGCGGTGACGTGCTGGCCTGGAACCGCGCCGGGAACGCCCTGTTCGCCGGACACCTGGAGTTCACGAGTCCGCAGCAGCCGCAGACCCGGCCGAACATGGCTCGTTTGGTGTTTCTCGACCCGCACACCCGCGAGCTGTACGGCGACTGGCCGGAGAAGGCGCGCGCCGTGGTCGGCGCCCTGCGGCTCTCATCCGGCCGGTATCCCAATGATCCGGCCCTGGCCGTGCTGATCGGTGAGCTTTCGGTCAGGAGTCCGGAGTTCAGCCGCATGTGGGCCGACCACCGCGTGAAGTCCGGCGGCGAGCCGGTGTACGAGATGCGGCATCCGCTGGTCGGCGCGATGAGCGTCAGCCAGCAGAGCCTTAGGACCGAACAGGGCCAGCACCTCGTGGTCGCCACCACCGAGCCCGGCTCCCCCTCCCAGGCGGCCATGACCCTGCTGGTGCACAGCGTCGTCACCGCCCGGACAGCACCCGCCGACGGGGCGAAGACCGTCCACACACCGACCGCCCGGTAACCCGTCCGTTCGCTACGTCGCCTGTGCCGCACAGGCGTTTCGCGGCAGTTCCGCAACCACAGTCAGGTCATCGTCGGCGCCCGGGAAACGGTGCCACGGTCCCGTGCGCCCGGGAAGCGGCGCCACGGTCCCGTGCGCCCGGGAACGGTGCCGCTGACACCCGCCGTCACTCGGCCGACACAGGCGCCGAGGAACTATCGACAAGGAAAGCAGGACAAGTGCGCAAGAGGATTGCCAACGCCCCGATCGTCGCCGTCGTCGCCGGCCTCACCGTCGTGACGGTGCTGGGCACCGGCACCGGTTCGGCTGCCGTCCCCGTTTCGCCAACCGTCACGGCACCGGCACCGGCACCGGCCGTACCGCTGTCGGCCACGCCGGCCGCCACGCTCCATTCCCGGATCGCGCTGCACTTCGACCTGGCCAAGGGCCAGCTGCCGGAGAATATCGCGTTGTCGCCGGCCGGCACCGCGTACGTCACCTTCGCCGGTGCCCGTCAGGTCGCCGCGATCGACCGGGACGGCACTATCCGTACCCTGGCGACCCTGGCCGCCCCCGCCGACGGCGGGGTCGACACGCCGGCGCTCGGGTTCCCCCTGACCACCGGCATCGTGCGGCACCGGGACGGCACGCTGTACTTCCTGTACGCCAGTGGTGACGCCGCCTCGACCGGCCTGTACCGGCTCAAGCCGGGCGGCACGCCGCACCGCATCGCCGCACTACCGGCGAACGGCCTACCCAACGGCCTGGCCTTCGACGAGAGGCGCGGGACCTTCTACGTCACCGACTCGGTGCTCGGCACGATTTCGACGGTGCAGCGGGCCAGCGGACGGGTGACGGTCTGGTCCTCGGCACCCGAACTCGCCCCGACCGGTTTCCTGGGGGTCAACGGCGTCAAGGTCCGCGACGGAGCGGTGTGGGCCACCAACCTGGACCAGGGCACCCTCCTGCGGATTCCGGTGCACCACGGCGGACCGGCGAAGGTCGAGGTCCGGGCCGACGGCCTGACCGGCATCGACGACTTCGCCTTCGCCGGCAGCGGCACCGACCAGGTGATCGCCGCCCTCGTCGGCCAGAACACGGTGGCCCGCATCGACGGAGCCGGCCGGTCGACGACGCTGCTGACCGCCGCCGACGGTCTACAGAACCCAACGGCGGTCGCCGTCCGTGGCGGGACGGCGTACGTCACCAGCGCCGCCTACCTCACCGGCACCGACCCCAACCTGATCGTCGCCGCCCTGCCGCGCCACTGACCGCACGTTCCCGAGAAGCGAGGGGCTGAACGAGATCGCTGTCGGGCTGCGGGGAGCCGCCCGGGGACCGCAGTCGCCGGACGCGTGTGCGGGGAGCCTGAGGGCTCCCCGCACACCGACGGATCAGGGCGTCGCGGACCGGCTCGAACCGCGACCCCTGATCCGTCGACCCGTAACACGGGTCCGGGAGGTTCCGTGGTCGCGCCGTGTGTCGTGTTGGGCCGTCGGGTCGACCACCGCGAACAGTGCCAGGTAGACCGAGAATCCCATCGTCTGCTTCTCTCTCAGGTGGACGTACCGCAGCGCGGCCGTCCCTCGGGACCGGCGATTCTCGGTAGCGCCGCACAGTCGATGGGGGCGATGAACGGCAGCGGCGCACCCGGCACCACGACCGGCCAGGCATGAGGATGATCGCAGACCGGTACGGGACGATGACGACCGGTCAGGTGAACGCGGAGATCCCGGTCAACTTCTGCCCGATCACCAACTGGTGGATCTCCGAGGTGCCCTCGTAGGTCAGCACGCTCTCCAGGTTGTTGGCGTGCCGCATGACCGGGTAGTCGCCGGAGACGCCGTTCGCGCCGAGGATGGTGCGGCACTGCCGGGCGATGGCCAGCGCCTCGCGTACGTTGTTCAGCTTGCCGACGCTGACCTGCTCGGGGCGGAGCTTTCCGGCGTCGGCCAGCCGGCCCAGGTGCAGGGCGAGCAGGAAGCCCTTCTGCCACTCCACCGCCATGTCGGCGAGCTTCGCCTGGGTGAGCTGGAAGCCGGCCAGCGGCCGGCCGAACTGGGTGCGGGTGGTCGCGTACGTCAGGGTGGTCTCCAGGCAGTCGCGGGCCGCGCCGAGCGCGCCCCAGACGATGCCGTGCCTGGCCTCGGTCAGGCAGCTCAGCGGCGCCTTCAGCCCGGTCGCGTCGGGCAGCCGGGCCGCCGCCGGCAGCCGGACGTCGGCCAGCGAGATCTCACCGGTCACCGAGGCGCGCAGCGACATCTTGCGACCGATCTCACGCGCCGCCACCCCCGGCGTGTCCATCGGTACGACGAACCCCCGCACGCCCTCGTCGGTGCGGGCCCAGATCACCGCCACGTCGGCGATCGGCGCATTGGTGATCCACATCTTGCCGCCGGAGAGCACCCAGTCGTCGCCGTCGCGGCGCGCCCGGGTGACCATCGAGGCCGGATCGGAGCCGTGGTCCGGCTCGGTCAGCCCGAAGCAGCCGATCGCCTCGCCGGCAGCCATCGCCGGCAGCCACCGCCGCTTCTGCTCCTCGCTGCCGTAGCGCCAGATGGCGTACATGGCAAGCGAACCCTGCACCGAGACCAGGGACCGGACGCCGGAGTCGCCGGCCTCCAACTCCAGGCAGGCCAGCCCGTACGCGACGGCCGTCGAGCCCGCACAGCCGTACCCGGAAAGGTGCATGCCGAGCAGGCCGAGCTTGCCGAACTCGCGGGCCAACTCCCGGGCCGGCACCTGACCCGCCTCGTACCAGCCGGCAACGTGCGGGCGTACCCGATCGTCGACCAGCCGGCGCACGACGGCACGGATCTGCCGCTCCTCCTCGGTAAGCGACAAGTCCAGGTCGAGCAGGTCGATCGAGCTCGAACTCACTCGACCGGCCCGGCGAGCACGAACACCCGGGCGTGGATCTGGTTGCGCTGTTGCAGCGCGGCGCGCAACGCGCGGTGCAGGCCGTCCTCCAGGTAGAGGCCGCCGTTCCACTGCACCACGTGCGGGAAGAGGTCGCCGTAGAAGGTGGAGTCCTCGGCGAGGAGCTTGTCCAACGCCAGCTCACGCTTGGTGGTGATGAGCTGGTCCAGGCGCAGCGGGCGGGGCGGGATCTCCGCCCACTGCTTGAGTGTCAGGTTGTGTTCCGGGTAAGGACGTCCGTCCCGGACCGCTCTGAAGATCACGACGGCACGCTCCTCTCCCCCTGGCCGAAACGAGCCGCGACGCCGGGCCGGGTCACGGCACGGTGCCGCGACCCGCAGCACCGATGACCTTGCCAGCGTAACCGCACGCCGCACCCCACGTTCTGCTCCCTGATGCCAGTTTCGCTACCGGTCGTCCGGTTCTCAACGGGACGAAACCACCGGTTCGGGTCAGCTCCACCGCCCTCGGCGGACAACCTCTTCCACCGGACGGCGTCCCCGGCGCAACGATGGTGACCGGTGGTCGGGCGCCCGGTAACCGATTGTGAGCGCGCCGATCGGGTGGTACGCCTCCGGCACGCCGAACGCCGCACGGTAGGACTCCAGCCGCTGCGGCGGGATGCCGAAGAAGCACGAGCCGAGCCCCTCGTCGACCGCGGTCAGCATCATCAGCAGCGCGGCGAAGCCGGTGTCGACGTACCAGTACGGCACCGGCCAGCGCTCCGTCGAGCGGTCCGCCCAGCCCTTGTCCGCCTCCGCGTAGCGCTCCAGGTAGACCGAGCGGTTGGCGTGCGGCACCACGATCAGTGGGGCCCGGCGCATCCCGGTCAGCCAACGATCCATCCCGCCGCCCTCCGGCGTGCTGGCCGCCCAGAAGCGTTCCCGGTCCGTCGGCTCCTCCAGCACCAGGAACCCCCAGCCCTGGGAGAACCCGGCCGACGGGGCCCGTACCGCGTGCTCCAGCAGCCGCTGCACCACCTCCGGCGGGACCGGGCGGTCCGGGTCGTAGTTGCGCACCATCCGCCGCCGCCGTACGACCTCCGCGAACTCCACAGGGCTCTCCTCAGCGTCCGCTCAGTTCTCCGGCCGGATGCCCCAGCCGCCACGCCAGGTCTCCCCGGGCGCGAGGACGATCAGGTCCCGCCCCGAGCGGAACGCGTCCGGCGGGCAGGTCATCGGCTCCACCGCCACCGACCGGCGGTGCCGCTCACCGGTCAGCGTGTCCCCGGTGTAGACCTGCCACCAGCCGAACCGGGCGTCGGCCCAGATCCGCAGCCCGCCCGCGCCGTCGGGGCCGGTGAGGGTCACCGCCGAACCACCGTCGGCGTCCCGCGTCACGTCACCGAAGGCCAGGTCCAGCACCGCGTCGCCGATGCGTCGCGGCTCGGTGTAGTCGTACTCGGTGCCGGCAACCGGGGTCACGCCGACCGGCAGCAACCGGCTGTCCACCACCACCCGGGTCTGTCCCGGCACCCGGAGCGCGATGTCCTCCACCGCCACCCCGGGCAGGCGCAGGTACGGGTGCACGGAGAAGCCGAACGGCGCCGGTTCGACACCGACGTTCGTCACCTCGTGCTCGGCCCGCAGCCCGTCCGCGGCGACGCTCCACCGGCTGCGCAGCCGCAACGGCCACGGGTACCCGGGCTGCGGCAACAGGTCGTAGCCGACCGTGACCTCGTCCGGCCGCTGCTCGATCAGCTGCCACGACGCCCAGTTGACCAGGCCGTGCAGGGCCACGAACCGCTCCGGTTCGGTGATGTTGAGCTGGAGCGACCGCTCGCCGAAGCTGTAGACGCCGTCGCGGATCCGGTTCGGCCAGGGTGCCAGCACCTGGCCGGCCGAGCCGGGGCACATCTCGTCGGTGGCGTACCCGTCGAGGTGCTCGACACCGTCCTGCCGGTAGGCGCGCAGTCCGCCGCCCACCTCGACGATGACCGCCTCGTGACCGGCGGCGGAAATGGTCCACTGTGCCCCGGACAGGGGACGCGGCTCGGGGGTTTCCATGTCGCCAGACCCTAGCCGTCAGGATCGCTCTTCGCTTGACGTGGTCGGCATCCGGTACCGGGTCAGCACCGGGAACGCCACCGCGAGCAGCGCCGCGAGCACGGCCGCCGCCAGGCCGCCACCGACCCAGGCCACCCCGCTGCCGAGGCCCGCCGCCATCGTGCCGGCGCGCAGGTCGCCCAGGCGCGGCCCGCCGGCCACCACGATGGTGTTGACCCCCTGGAGCCGCCCACGCATCCGGTCCGGCGCGTAGACGATAAGCATCGACTGCCGCACCACCGAGCTGACCAGGTCGGCCGCGCCGGCCAGCACCAGCAACGCGACGACCAGCCAGAGCTGCCGGGCCAGCCCGGCCAGCGCGACCGCTACGCCCCAGCCGACCACGGCGAGCACCAGCGCCAGGCCCTGTCGGCGTACCCGGCCGATCCAGCCGGAGAGCAGCCCGGCGAGGAGCGAGCCGAGCGCGATCGAGGCGTAGAGCCAGCCCACCGCCGCACCGCCACCGAACCGCTCGGTCGCCACCTCGGGAAAGAGCGCCCGGGGAAAGGCGAAGACCATCGCGATCAGGTCGATCGCGAGGGAGAGCAGCAGTACCGGAGCGGCGGCCAGGTAGCGGACGCCGTCGACGATGCTGCGCAGCCCCGCCGGCCGGGGCCCGCCGGCCGGATCCGGTTCGGGTGGCATCGCGGGCAGTCGGAACGCCGCCCAGACCAGTGCCACGAGCAGGATGGCGTCCAGGCCGTAGGCGACCGGCAGCGCGACCCGGAGATCGAGTACGGCGAGGATCAGACCGGCGGCCAGCGGCCCGAGCACGGAGGTGGCCATCGCCGTGGTGAAGTTGAGCGTGGTGGCGGCGGGAACCAGTTCGGCGGGCACCAGCCGGCCGACGAGGGCGCCCCGGGCCGGACTACCGAGCCCGAACGAGACCGCGCTCAACGCCACCAGCGCCAGCAACAGCACCGGGCTGCCGACGTCCAGCAGGGCCTGGGCCAGCAGGCCCAGCACCGAGATCCAGAGCAGCAGCGAACTGCCCAGCAGCACCCGGCGCCGGTCGACGGCGTCCGCCACCGCGCCGCCCCAGAGACCGAAGATCAGCAACGGTACGAAGGCGGCGACGCCGAGCAGCCCCACCCAGAACGAGTCCTCGGTCAGCGCGTACATCTCCACCGGCACGGCGACCGCGGTGAACTGGAAGCCGAACATCGCGATGCCGTTGCCGAGCCAGAGCCGCCGGTACGCCGGCACCCGCAGCGGACGCAGGTCGATCGCCCAGCGGCGCTGCTCGCGCGGCCGGGAGGTGTCGGTCGCGGTCACGGCGCCAGCCGCTCCACAACCCAGCCCGCGTCGGTACGCCGGAAGCGCAGCCGGTCGTGCAGCCGGCTCGCCCGGCCCTGCCAGAACTCGACCGACTCGGGCCGCACCCGCAACCCGCCCCAGTGTTCGGGTACGGGGATCGGGTCCACCTCGGCGAACCGCTCCGCCGCCGCGCGGTAGCCCTCGTCGAGCGCGGCCCGGTCCGGCAGCACCGACGACTGGGCACTGGCCCAGGCCCCCAGCTGGGAGCCGCGCGGCCGGCTGGCGAAGTACGCCTCGGTCTCAGCCCGGTCGACCGGCTCCACCGAACCGGCGACGACCACCTGCCGGTGCACCGGGAACCACGGGAAGACCAGGCTGGCGTGCGGATTGGCGAACGCCTCGACGCCCTTGCGGGACCGGTAGTTGGTGAAGAAGACGAAGCCCTCCGGGTCGTACCCCTTGAGCAGCACGGTCCGCGCGCTCGGCCGCCCGGCGGCATCGGCGGTGCCCACCACCATCGCGTTCGGCTCCGGCAGCCCGGCGGCCACCACCTCGGCGAACCAACGGTCGAACTGGGCGTGCCAGTCACCCGCCAGGTCGGCCTCGATCAGCCCGGACTCGGCAGCGTACTCGTGGCGCATCCCTGCCGGCGGTGGTGTGTCCCCCGTCACGTTCCCTCCCCTGCACATCGGGCCGCTGCCGGCCCGACCAGCCGCTACGGCCCAGTCTGGCCGAACCGGCGGCGGCTCGCGCGGCCGGGGATGTCGTGTGCAGCACATCGATCGCGTCTCGCGCACCCGGTCACCAGCAGGCAAGATGTCACGAACACATCCCTGAGGGTCGCCTAAGGCGCTCACCCGGCCGGGGCCGGGACACCGAGCCCGGGCGGGCGCACCGACCACACACCAGGAGTAGTGAGATGGCCGATTTCAAACCCGGACTTGAGGGCGTCGTAGCGTTCGAAACCGAGATCGCCGAGCCCGACCGCGAGGGCGGCGCGCTGCGCTACCGCGGCGTCGACATCGAGGACCTGATCGGCCAGGTCTCCTTCGGCAACGTCTGGGCCCTGCTGGTCGACGGCCGGTTCGGCCCCGGCCTGCCGCCGGCCGAGCCGTTCCCGGTGCCCGTGCACTCCGGCGACATCCGGGTCGACGTGCAGTCCGCCGTTGCGATGCTCGCCCCGTACTGGGGGTTGCAGCAACTGCTCGACATCTCCGACGAGCAGGCCCGTGAGGACCTCGCCCGGGTGTCGGTGACCGCGCTCTCCTTCGTCGCCCAGTCCGCCCGCGGCCTCGGCCTGCCGGCGGTGCCGCAGAAGGAGATCGACAAGGCCTCGACGGTGGTCGAGCGCTTCATGAAGCGGTGGCGCGGCGAGCCCGACCCGCGGCACGTCAAGGCGGTCGACGCGTACTTCATCTCGGCGGCCGAGCACGGCCTGAACGCCTCCACCTTCACCGCCCGGATCGTCGCCTCCACCGGCGCGGACGCCGCCGCCTGCATCTCGTCCGGCATCGGCGCGCTCTCCGGCCCGCTGCACGGCGGCGCGCCGTCGCGGGTGCTCAGCATGCTGGAGGCGGTCGAACGCAGCGGCGACGCCGATGGCTACGTCAAGGGCGTACTCGACCGGGGCGAGCGGTTGATGGGCTTCGGCCACCGGGTCTACCGGGCCGAGGACCCGCGCGCCCGGGTGCTCCGCCGCACCGCCAAGGAGCTGGGCGCGCCGCGCTTCGAGGTCGCCGAGGCGCTGGAGAAGGCCGCCCTGGCCGAGTTGCAGGCCCGGCGCCCGGACCGGGTGCTCGCCACGAACGTCGAGTTCTGGTCCGCCGTGGTGCTCGACTTCGCCGAGGTGCCGGCACACATGTTCACCTCCATGTTCACCTGCGCCCGGATGGGCGGTTGGAGCGCGCACATCCTGGAGCAGAAGAAGCTCCAGCGCCTGGTACGCCCCTCCGCCCGCTACGTCGGCCACAGCCCGCGCAAGCCGCACGAGGTCGACGGCTGGGACGCCGTCCCCCACGACGTCTGAGGTGTAAGGAAGGGCCCCTTATTAACGCCTCAGGTAGAGGAAGGGCCCCTTCTTAACACCGCGCGCTCAACACCACGCGCTCAACACCACGCGCTCACACACCGCGCGCAAGAACTCACGCGACACCTCGCGAAGACCCCGGCGGGCCGGCCCGCCGGGGTCTTCGCGGTTTCGTCCTTCCATCGGTGTGCGGTAGGACTCAGGACCGGCGGACGGGGGCGCCGACTTCAGGACCAGTAGTCGGTGTGGCGGAGGACTCAGCACCGACGGCCGACGTGGTAGAGGACTCAGCACCGACGGTCGACGTGGCAGAGGACTCAGCGCCAGCAGTCGGTGTGGCGCAGGACTCAGCACCGGTGGTGAGACGAGCGGCCGGTCAGACCACCGCTGGTGCGAGGATAAGGACCGGCAGTGTCGCCGGACCGGGGCCCGGATCCCGACCGCGCCGTGCGGGCCACGCATGGCGTCCGCGATCCGCACCGGCGTGAACCGGGCCCGCCCCCGCCCATTCGGAAGGATCTTCAAGATCGTGGCTGACGCACCGACCATCCGGATTCCCGACGAGATCAAGCCCGCCGACGGCCGATTCGGCTGCGGGCCGTCCAAGGTCCGTCCGGCTGCGGTCTCCGCGCTCGCCGAGGTGGCGACCAGCTACCTGGGCACCTCGCACCGGCAGAAGACCGTCCGCGACCAGGTGGCGCGGCTGCGTTCCGGCATCGCCGAGTTCTTCTCCCTTCCCGAGGGCTACGAGGTGATCATCGGCAACGGTGGCACCACCGCGTTCTGGGAGGTCGCCACGTTCGGCCTGATCCGCGACCGGGCCCAGTTCGCCAGCTTCGGCGAGTTCGGCGCGAAGTTCGCCAAGGCCGCCAAGGAGGCCCCGTTCCTCGGTGAGCCCACGGTCCGCAAGTCGGACGCGGGCAGCGCGCCGAGCCTGGTCGCCGAGGCGGGCGTGGACGTCTACGCCACCCCGCACAACGAGACCTCGACCGGCGTGGCGGTGCCGATCGGCCGGGTGGCCGGCGCCGACCCGGGTTCGCTGCTGCTTGTCGACGCGACCTCCGGCGCCGGCGGCCTGGAGGTCAACGTCGGCGAGACCGACGTCTACTACTTCGCCCCGCAGAAGTGCTTCGGCTCCGATGGTGGGCTCTGGCTGGCCCTGATGTCGCCGGCCGCGCTGGAGCGGGCGGCCGAGATCAAGGCGTCGGGCCGGTACATCCCAGCCTTCCTCGACCTGGTCACCGCGATCGACAACTCGCGGCTGGAGCAGACGTACAACACCCCGGCGCTGGCCACCATCTTCCTCGCCGCCGAGCAGACCGACTGGATGAACTCCCAAGGCGGGCTGGCCTGGGCGGCCAAGCGGACGGCCGAGAGCGCCGCGACCGTGTACGGCTGGGCCGAGCGCTCGGCCGTCGCCACGCCCTTCGTCACCGACCCGGCGCTGCGCTCCAACGTGGTCGCCACGATCGACTTCGCCGACGGGGTGGACGCCACCGCGATCGCCAAGGCGCTGCGTGCCAACGGCATCGTGGACACCGAGCCGTACCGCAAGTTGGGCCGCAACCAGCTGCGGATCGCGCTCTTCCCGGCGGTCGAGCCGGCCGACGTGGAGGCGCTGACGGCCTCCATCGACTACGTGGTCGAGCGGCTGTAACCGGCCCATGACGTACCGCCGCGGGCCCGGCCACCCACTCGGGTGCCGGGCCCGTGGCGCCGGTGCCGACCGGGCCCGGGCTGAGCCGCCGACCGGGTACGGCTGAGCCGCCAGACAGCGGCGGAGCAGCCCGAATCCGCCCGCTACCCGGGCGTGGCGTCTCCCACCTGACCCGGAATGGGCGTACGGTGGTACGCAACGCCCCGGGTGGCCGGCTCGTGGCGTACGGCCAGCGAAGCGGGACGGAGGCAACGCGATGCGCCCAGTACGCTTCGTCGCCCTCTCCGAGGACGGCCAGGCCCTGGTGCTCGCCGACGAGGTCGGGCGACTGCTCGCCCTGCCCATCGACGAGCGTATCGCCGGAGCACTGCACGCCGAGCCGGGTGCGCCCACGCTCGCGGTGGCCCCGGCCACCGCCGATCCGGTGCCGTCGCTGTCCCCACGGGACATCCAGGCCCGGATCCGCGCTGGCGAGTCCGCCGAGGACGTGGCCCGCATCGCGGGTGTTCCGGTCGACCGGGTGCTCCGTTACGCCGGGCCGGTGCTCCAGGAGCGGGCGATGCTCGCCCAGCACGCCCGCCGTACCCGACTCAAGGGCGCGGAGAAGCCGACGCCGCTCGCCGAGGTGGTAAACGGTCGGCTCGCGCAGCACGGGATCGACACCGAGAAGATCTCCTGGGACGCGTGGCGCCGCGACGACGGCACCTGGCGGATCGTCGCCACCTGGCCGTCCGGCAAGGCCACCGCGCAGGCGGTCTGGGATCTGGACAAGACCCGCCAGTCGGTGGCCCCGCACGACGACATGGCGCAGTACCTCTGCGCCGAGCGCCCCACGCCGATCCTGGGCCAGGACCCGGCGCCCGAGCGGGGTGGTCACGCCCTGCCCACCCCGTCGCGCGGCGAGCCGAGTCGGGGCGGGCACGGGTTGCCCGCTGCCGCCGAGCCGGGCCGGCCGGGTCGGGATCCGATCCGGGCTGGCCGGGATGCTCTGCTGGCCTCGCTCGACCGGCCGCTCGGCTCGACCTCGGGCCGTGGTCTGGAGCCCCGCTCGCCGGCCGCGCTGGCCGGGTCGGACTCGCCTCGGCAGCGGGCGGTCAGCGGTGGTGCCGCCGCGCTGCTCGGCGGTGGCCAGGGTTCGGCCTTCGACGACGACTCCGACGCGCCGAAGGAAGTGCCGGCCGTCCCTTCGCTGGCGGTGCTCCGACCGCGCCGCCAGGGCGCGCCCGCGACCGAGCCCGCCGACTCCGCAGGCAAGCCCCGCAAGCGGCTGCCCAGCTGGGACGACGTCCTCTTCGGCA
>NZ_JCANNB010000058.1:0-28457 GCF_059553435.1 Micromonospora sp. PRAS1 | reverse complement strand
TGTTGGTCGCCGGAGCGGATGTCCTTGACCTCGTCGGGGGCGCCGTCTGCGCCCGGGAACCAGACGTAGGGGATGCCGCGCCGCTCGGCGTACCGGATCTGCTTGCCGAACTTCGCCGCGCTCGGCGACACCTCGGTGGGGATGCCCCGCGAGCGCAGGCCCTCGGCGACCCGGTTGCTGATCGGCCGCAGTTCCTCGTTCGCCACCGCCACCAGCACGCAGGTGGGCACCGACCGGGACACCGACAGCGCCTCGGCGCCGAAGAGCAGGCCGAGCAGCCGGGTCACCCCGATCGAGATGCCGACCCCGGGAAAGCTGACGTTGCCGGCGCTGGCTAGGTTGTCGTACCGGCCGCCGGAGCAGACCGAGCCGAACCGCTCGTACCCGATCATCTGGGTCTCGTAGACGGTGCCGGTGTAGTAGTCCAGGCCCCGGGCGATCCGCAGGTCGGCCACGCAGAGACCGGGGGCGTGCGCGGCGGCGGTCTCCACCACCCGGAGCAACTCCTCGACGCCCTCGTCGAGCAGCGGGTGGCTCACCCCGAGCGCGCGCACCGCGTCGGCGAAGGAGGCGTCCGGCGCGGAGATCTCGGCCAGCGCCAGCACCGCCTTGGCCTGCGCCTCGCTCGCCCCGGCGGTCTCGGCCAGCAGTTCCGTGACACCGGCCGGGCCGATCTTGTCGAGCTTGTCGACGGCACGCAGCGTCGCCTCCGGGTCGGTCAGCCCGATGCCCCGGTAGAAGCCCTCGCAGATCTTGCGGTTGTTCACCTGGATGCGCACCGGCGGGATCGGCAGCGAGCGCAGCGCGTCCCCGATCACCAGCGGCATCTCCGCCTCGTGGTGCGGGGCGAGGGTGTCCCGGTCGACGATGTCGATGTCGGCCTGGAGGAACTCCCGGTACCGCCCCTCCTGGGGGCGTTCCCCACGCCAGACCTTCTGGATCTGGTAGCGGCGGAACGGGAAGTGCAGCTTGCCGGCGTTCTCCAGCACGTAGCGGGCGAACGGCACGGTCAGGTCGAAGTGCAGGCCGAGGGTGTCGTCGCCGGCCGGACCCTCCGGGTCGCCGTGCAGGCGCCGGATCACGTAGACCTCCTTCGAGGTCTCCCCCTTGCGCAGCAACTGGTCGAGCGGCTCGACGGCCCGGGTCTCCAGCGGCGCGAAGCCGTACAGCTCGAAGGTGGCGCGGATCCGGTCGAGGACGTACTGCTCGATCATCCGCTGGGCGGGCGTCCACTCCGGGAACCCGGAGATGGGCGTGGGCTTGCTCATGATGCTCCGTTCGGAAACCCGCGCGCACCGCGCGGGATAGCGTGGCTGCGGCCGCTACAGGCCGCGGGTGGGGGCCGCCGGTCGCGCGCCGCCCATCCCGACCACTTCGGCGAGGTACGGGTTGGTGGCGCGCTCGCGGCCGATGGTGGTCGCGGGGCCGTGGCCGGGCAGTACGACTGTGTCGTCGGCCAGCGGAAGGATCTTGTCCCGCAGGCTGTTGATCATCGTCGGCAGGCTGCCGCCCGGCAGGTCGGTGCGGCCGATCGAGCCGGCGAAGAGCACGTCACCGGAGAGGCAGATCTGCTCCGCCTCCCAGGGCGAGCCGGCGCCGGGCAACCGGAACAGCACCGACCCGCCGGTATGGCCGGGTGCGTGGTCGACGGTGATCTCCAACCCGGCGAGGGTGAGCGTCGTACCGTCGGCCAGCTCGGCCACGTCCTCCGGCTCGGCGTACGGCAGCCGGCCGCCGAACATCTGGGTGAGGTCCGCCGACAGCCCCTTGGTCGGGTCGGCCAGCAGCTCAAGGTCGTCCGGGTGGACGTACGCGGTGATCCCGCGCGCCCCGCAGACCGGCGCCACGGAGAAGGTGTGGTCGAGGTGTCCGTGGGTGAGCAGCACCGCGGCCGGATGCAGGCGATGCTCGGCGAGCAGCGCGTCGAGCCGGTCGATCACCCCGATGCCGGGGTCGACCACCACGCACTGTTCCCCCGGCCCGGCGGCGACCACGTAGCAGTTGGTGCCGAAGGCGTCCGCAGGAAAGCCGGCCACGAGCACGTCCGCTCCCCTTCCGTCGGTACTGTCGTCTCCGCCGCAGCCTAACCGGCGCCCGAACCACCGGGCCGCGCATCCGTCCCAGCCGCCCCAACCGGCACTCACGTACCCCGATACAGATCGGCGGCGACCTCGTACACCACTTTCCCAGCCGGTACCCGTACACTCTGGCGGGCGTGTGGCGTGGCGCACCTGCCGCCCGACGGGCACGCGACCACCGGCTGACGACCAGGGTAGAGGAAAGGGGAGCACGGGTGGCTTCCAGCAGGGACCGGCAGCGCAAACTGGCGCGGGCCAAGCTCGACCGGCAACTGGCCCGCCGGGCCGCCGTCGCCAAACGTCGCCGGCAGATCCGGGCCGGCGTCGGTACCGCCCTGATCCTCGTGCTGGTTGTCGCCGGCTCGGCCTGGGCCCTGGGCGCGTTCGACTCCGAGCCGACGGAGACCAGCGCCGCCGACGAGACCTGCCTCTGGACCCCGCAGAACACCGAGGGCAACCAGAACCTCAAGGACGTCGGCACGCCGGCCACCAGCGGGCTCCCGGTCACCGGCACCCGGCCGATGACCGTGGTCACCAACCAGGGCTCGCCGATCTCCATCGAGCTGGACCTGGCGGGTGCCCCGTGCGCCGCCGCGAGCATCGCCCACCTGGCCGGCCAGTCGTTCTACGACAACACCAAGTGCCACGAGATCCGGCCCGAGGGCGCGCTGCGCTGCGGCGACCCGAGCGGCACCGGGCTGGGCGGCCCGACGTACTCGTTCTACAGCGAGAACCTGCCCAACGCGCCGGAAGCGTCGCCGGAGGCCAGCCCGGCCCCGGACGCGCCGCCGACGTACCCGAAGGGCACCGTCGCGATGATCTCGAACCCGCCGGGCGCAAACGGCAGCCAGTTCCTGATCTTCTTCAAGGACCACACCCCGACCGAGGAACCGCAGTACCCGATCATCGGTCGGGTCACCGAGGGGCTCGACGTCGTGGAGAAGATCGGCGCCCTGCCGACCGTGGACAATGGGGCTGGGGAGAAGGTCAAGCCGGAAAATGACGACGTGGTCATCCAGAGCCTGACCGTCGGTGAGCCGGTGCTGGATCCAGCATCGCCCGCCGATCCCGCCCCGACGGGTACGCCGAGCCCCGAGGCTTCCGGCGCACCCGAGGCCAGCGCGAGCGCCGGCTGACCCAGCGGATCCCAGCACACAGCAGCGGCATCCACATAACGTCCAGGAGGATCGAGGCGTGACGTCCACCAGAGAGCGGCAGCGCGCGGCGGCCCGCGCCCGGCTCGAGAAGGAGATGGCCGAGCGGGCTGCCCGGGCCCGCAAGCGCCGCCAGACGCAGGCGGTGGTGGGGGCCGGCGTGGTCCTGCTGCTGGTGGTCGCCGGCACAGCCTGGCTGGCCAGCAACCTGATCGGCGACGACAGCGGCACCGACAACACCGCCCAGAACGCCGACACGGTGCAGTGCGACTGGATCGACATCCCGGCCGACCAGCGGACCCCGACGACCAAGGACGTCGGCATGCCGGGCGCCGAGCAGAGCCGGGTGGGCGTCCAGACCATGACGATCAACACCAACCTCGGCCCGATCACCGCCCGGATCAACCGGTCGGCGGTGCCCTGCACCGCGGGCAGCTTCACCCACCTCGCCGAGCAGAACTTCTTCGACAACACCAAGTGCCACCGGCTGGTGACCGAGGGCATCAAGGTGCTCCAGTGCGGTGACCCGAGCGCCACCGGCAAGGGCTGGCGGGACACCGACGGCACCGGTGGCCCGAGCTACCGGATGGCCGAGGAGAACCTGCCCACCGAGATGCGACCGCCGTACCCGGCGGGTGTCATCGCCATGGCCAACTCGGGCCAGCCCGCGAGCACGGGCAGCCAGTTCTTCATCGTCTACGGCGACTCGCCGCTGGACCCGAACTACACGGTGCTCGGCACGATCACCGGTGGGTTGGACATCGTCGAGCAGGTCGCGGAGGCCGGCGACGACGGCGCGTTCGCCCAGCAGGCCGGCGGCGGTCACCCGAAGAAGGAGGTCGTCATCACCGACCTCACCATGACCGACGCCTAGCACCCCGTACCGCACCGAAGCGCCCGCCGGCCCAGCCGGCGGGCGCTTCCGCGTCAGGAACTCTGCGGTCAGGAGCCGGAGGTCACCCGGTACGCGTCGAAGACGCCATCGACCTTGCGGACCGCAGCCAGCAGGTGGCCCAGGTGCTTCGGGTCGGCCATCTCGAAGCTGAACCGGCTCACCGCCACCCGGTCTCGGGTGGTGGTCACGGTGGCGGAAAGGATGTTGACCCGCTCCTCGGAGAGCACCCGGGTGACGTCCGCGAGCAGCTTGTGCCGGTCGAGGGCCTCCACCTGGATGGCGACCAGGAAGGTCGAGGCGGAGGTGAGTTTCCAGTTCACCTCGACCACCCGTTCGCCCTGGGCGCGCAGGTCCTCGGCGTTGGCGCAGTCGTCGCGGTGCACGCTCACCCCGCCGGAGCGGGTCACGAACCCGAAGACCGAGTCCGGCGGGACCGGGGTGCAGCAGCGGGCCAGCTTGATCCACACGTCGCTGACCCCACGGACCACCACACCCGGGTCGTGGCTGTTGGCCCGGCTGCGCGGCGGCCGGGTGGCCACCGCGGTCTCGGCGATGTCCTCGGCCGCGCCCTCCTCGCCGCCGTAGGTGGCCATCAGCTTCTGCACCACGGACTGGGCGGAGACCTGGCTGTCGCCTACCGCCGCGTACAGCGACGCCACGTCGGCCAGGTGCAGGTCCCGGGCGATCGCCATCAGGTTGTCGGAGGTGAGCATCCGCTGCAACGGCATGCCCTGCTTGCGCATCGCCTTGACGATCGCGTCCTTGCCCTCCTCGATCGCCTCCTCGCGGCGCTCCTTGTTGAAGTACTGCCGGATCTTCGTCCGCGCCCGGGGGCTCTTGACGAAGCCCAGCCAGTCCTGCGTGGGGCCGGCGGTGTCGGACTTCGAGGTGAAGATCTCGATCACGTCGCCGTTGGAGAGCGTCGACTCCAGCGGCACCAGCTTGCCGTTGACCCGCGCCCCGATGCACTTGTGCCCGACCTCGGTGTGCACCGCGTACGCGAAGTCGACAGGCGTCGACCCGGTCGGCAGCGGGATCACGTCGCCCTTGGGGGTGAAGACGTAGACCTCCTGGCTGGACAGGTCGAAGCGCAGCGCGTCCAGGAACTCGCTCGGGTCGGCCGCCTCCCGCTGCCAGTCCAGCAGCTGCCGCAGCCAGGTCATCTCGTCGATGTGCGCCGGCGGGCCGACGATCTGGGTGCCCTTGTGCTCCTTGTACTTCCAGTGCGCCGCGATGCCGAACTCCGCCGTACGGTGCATCGCGTACGTGCGGATCTGCATCTCCACCGGCTTGCCGGTCGGCCCGATCACCGTGGTGTGCAGGGATTGGTACATGTTGAACTTCGGCATGGCAATGTAGTCCTTGAACCGGCCCGGTACCGGCTGCCAGTTCGCGTGGATCACCCCAAGCGCCGCGTAGCAGTCCCGCACCGTGTCGACCAGGATCCGCACACCCACCAGGTCGTAGATGTCGTTGAAGTCGCGACCCCGCACGATCATCTTCTGGTAGATCGAGTAGAGGTGCTTCGGCCGTCCGGTGGTCTCCGCCTTGATCTTGGCGGCCTTCAGGTCGGTCTGCACCTTCTGCGTCACCTGCCGCAGCAGCGCCTCCCGCTGTGGCTGGTGCTCCCCGATCAGCCGGTTGATCTCCTCGAACCGCTTCGGGAACAGCGTGCCGAAGGCCAGATCCTCCAGCTCCCACTTGATGGTGTTCATACCGAGGCGGTGCGCCAGCGGGGCGAGGATCTCCAGCGTCTCCTTGGCCTTCTGCTCCCGCTTCGGCGCGGGCAGGAAGGAGAGCGTACGCATGTTGTGCAGCCGGTCGGCCAGCTTGATCACCAGGACCCGGGGGTCCTTGGCCATGGCGACCACCATCTTGCGGATCGTCTCGGCCTTGGCCGCGTCACCGAGCTTGACCTTGTCCAGCTTGGTGACGCCGTCGACAAGCAGGGCGACCTCGCCACCGAAGTCCGCCCGCATCTGGTCGAGGGTGTACTCGGTGTCCTCGATGGTGTCGTGCAGCAGCGCGGCGACCAGGGTGGTGGTGTCCATGCCCAGGTTGGCCAGGATCGTCGCCACCGCCAGCGGATGGGTGATGTACGGGTCGCCGGACTTGCGGTACTGACCGGAGTGCCAGCGCGCCGAGGTGTCGAAGGCGCGCTGCAACAGCCGCGCGTCGGCCTTGGGGTGATTTTCCCGGTGTGACGCGATCAGCGGCTCCAGCACCTCGCTGACCTGCGACGACTGCCATGGCGCGTTGAACCGCGCCAGCCGCGCCCGGACCCGACGGCCGGTGGGCGCGTTTGACAACCCGAAGCCACTGCTCGGCGACGGGTCACCGGTGGTCTCGGCGGAGGCGGCGTCGGCACCGACTGCAGTACGCGCCAGTTCGCTGGTGGGCCGGACCGCGCCGGAGCCGCCGCCCGGCGCCGGGGCGGCGCTGTTGCGATCGGTCACCGAGCCGTCCGCGTCGCCTGTCGGGTGCACCGTGCCCTCCACCGGAGGGGCGACATCGTGGGACACCGGCCTCCTCACCGCTCGCCGGAAATGAACCGACCGTCCACCGGCCGGCCTGGGTCTAGCGCCGCTCGGACGGGCGACCGTCCGCCTCAGCAATGGGCAATGCTACCCGCACCGAAGGTGCCCTGCCGCTCCGCCGGACGGACCGTGCCGGCTCCGCCCGGTGGCCGCGTCGTCTCAAACGGTCAACAGGGCATGGACCGGACGCGGCGCCAGCCGCTCCCGCCCACCGAGGAAGGAAAGCTCCAGCAGCACGGTGAAGCCGGCGACGGTGCCACCGGCCCGCTCCACCAGGTCCAGCGTCGCCCCCGCGGTCCCCCCGGTGGCGAGCACGTCGTCGACCACAAGCACCCGGTGCCCGGCCGTGAAGGCGTCCTGGTGCACCTCCAGGGTGGCCTCGCCGTACTCCAGGGCGTAGGAGGCCGCGTAGGCGGGCCGGGGCAGCTTGCCGGCCTTGCGCACCGGCACCACACCGACCCCGGTCGCGTACGCGATGGCCGCCGCGATGACGAAGCCCCGCGCCTCGATGCCGACCACGGTGTCGAACGAGTCCCGCCCGTGGTACGCGACGATCCCGTCGATCACGTCCCGGAAGACGTCGCCGTCGGCGAAGAGCGGCATGAGGTCCTTGAACATGACCCCGGGTTTGGGGAAATCGGGCACGTCGAGCACCCGGCTGGCGACCAGCCGGGCCACCTCCGGGCCGCTGTCTCCGCGTACCCCGGTGTTGTGGGTCTCCGTCACGGCGCTTCCGCTCCCCTTCCACATGCCAACGGCGTCCGGCACGCTGCTCGCACAGCATGCCGGACGCCGTCGGGTCCGTTCCTACCGGGTCGTCACCCGGCGTGCCTCAGCGGCGCTTTCCGCCGGGCCGGTTGCCGCCCGCACCGCGGGGACGCCCGCCCCGGGCCGCGCCGGAGCGCTTACCGGCCGGGCGGGCACCCACCTTGGGCGCGGCGGCGCCGGCCAGGGCACCGCTCTCCGCCGGCTCCGGCTCCGGCTCCGCCTCGTCCTCGGGCTCGGCGGGTCGGGGGGTGGCGGCCTTGCCGGTCTTGCCGGCCGGCACCTCGCCCCGGGCCACCGCGCCGCGCCGGGCCTCCACCCGCTTGTTGTGGGCCTGGATCCGCGGGTCCTGGTTCTTCAGGACCGTCAGCAGCGGGGTGGCCAGCAGGATCGAGGTGAGGAACGCCATCGCCATACCGACGAAGAGCACCAGGCCGAGGTCCTTCAGGGTGCCCGCCCCGAGCAGACCGGCCCCGATGAAGAGGATGCCGCCGACCGGGAGCAGGGCCACCACCGAGGTGTTGACCGAGCGCATCAGGCTCTGGTTGACGGCCAGGTTGGCCGCCTCGCCGTAGGTCTGGTTGTTGTTCGCGGTGATTCCTCTGGTGTTCTCCTGGACCTTGTCGAAGACCACCACCACGTCGTAGAGCGCGAAGCCCAGGATGGTGAGGAAACCGATGATCGTCGACGGAGTGACCTCGAAACCGACGATCGAGTAGAGGCCGGCGGTGAAGACCAGGTTCATCACCAGGGCGAAGAGGGCCGCGACGGCCATCTGCCACTCGAATCGGAAGATCAGATAGGTGGTCACCACCGCCAGGAAGATGACCAGACCGAGCAGGGCCCGGTTGGTCACCTGGCTGCCCCACGCCTCGCTGACCCGGTTGGCGCTGATCTGCGCCGGGTCGATGCCGAACTGCTCGGCCATCGCGAGCCGGGCCGCCTCGGCCTGCGCCGCGTCGAGCTGGGTGGTGCGCAGCTCGTAGAACTCGCCGCCGCCACCACCGACCTGCTGCGCGGTGACCACGTGCGCGCCCTCGGCGCCCAGCACCCGGTCCGCGGTGGCCTCCGCGTCCTGCATGGTGCCGACGCTTGTGGGGATCTGGAACGAGTTGCCGCCGGCGAACTCGATGCCCAGGCTGAACCCCTTGATGAGGATGCTGCCCAACGCGACCGCCACCAGAAGGGCGGCCACGGTGAACCACATCTTGCGCTTGCCGACGATGTTGAGGCCGGCGTCGCCCCGGTAGAGGCGGCTTGCCAGAGAATTCTCAGCAGCGGCCATCTCAGGCCTCCTTGACACGCGGGTTGCGGGACGGTGCCGACTCCGACCGGGGCGGCAACACCCGACCGAGACCGCTGACCCGCGGGGACAGGAACGCCCGACTGCGGGCGAGCATGGTCATCATCGGGTGCCGGAAAAGGAAGACCACGACCAGGTCCAGCACGGTGGCCAGGCCGAGGGCGAAGGCGAAGCCCTTCACCGTGCCGACCGAGACGATGTAGAGCACCAGGGCCGACATGATCGTGATCAGGTT
This sequence comes from Micromonospora sp. PRAS1, assembly GCF_059553435.1. Taxonomy (NCBI): domain Bacteria; kingdom Bacillati; phylum Actinomycetota; class Actinomycetes; order Micromonosporales; family Micromonosporaceae; genus Micromonospora; species Micromonospora sp. PRAS1. Next base: position 19,490 of record NZ_JCANNB010000058.1, on the reverse strand, counting down.
CGCCGAGATGATCGTTCGGCGGGCCCGGATCCAGGCGCGGGAGACCGCGCTGCGCGGGCTGCGGCCCTCGCGGATCTCGTCCTTGAGTCGTTCGAAGTAGATGACGAACGAGTCCGCCGCCACACCGAGCGACACGATGATGCCGGCGATGCCGGCGAGGGTGAGCGTGAAACCGATCTGCCGGCCGAGCACCACCAGGGCACCGAAGAGCAGCAGGGCGGAGAGCACCAGGCTGGCGAAGATCACCGAGCCGAGCAGCCGGTAGTAGAAGAACGAGTAGATGATGACCAGCAGCATGCCGATGCCGGCCGCGAGCAGACCGGCCCGCAGGTGGCTCTCGCCCAGGGTCGCGGTGACGTTCTGCGACTCCTGCGCCTCGAAGGTGACCGGCAGGGCGCCGTAGCTCAGGTAGCCGGCCAGCTCACTGGCCTCGGCGTTGCTGAAGTTGCCGGTGATCTGCGAGTTACCGGTGAGCACGCCCTGGATCTGCGGCGACGAGATGATCTCGTTGTCCAGCACCACCGCGACCCGGCACTTGCCCTCGTCGCCGAGTGCGGAGGCGTCACACGCCTGGCCCTCGTTGTTGAACGCCTCCCGGGTCAGCGCGGTCCACTTGTCCTGGCCCGAGCTGGTGAAGTTCAGGCTGACCACCCACTGGCTGGTCTGGTCACGCACCGCGTTGGCGTCCGAGACGTCGGTGCCGAGCACCTTCGCCTGGTCCAGCAGGTTCTTCGCGTAGCCGCCCTCGCAGGCGACGACCTGCTCCTCCGGGTTTGAGATGGAGGCCGGAGGCCGGTCGTCGAGCTGGAGGCAGCCGATGGTCGGCACGTTGAACTGCATCTGCGCCGGCAGCACCGCCACCTCGCGGCCGGTCAGCTCGGCGAAGGGCTTGAGCTGCTCGGCAAGCGCCGGGTCGGCGCTCAGGTCGGCCGGCGCCTGGAGGCCGTTGGCCGCGGCCCAGGCCTCCGCGCCGACCTTCTGCTCGACGGCCTTGCGCTGCTCCTCGATGCTCTGCGGCACCGGCTCCTCGCTTGCCGTCGGCGACGGGGCGGCGCTCGGCGTCGCGCTCGGGGTGGGCGTCGGCGCACCGCCGCCCTGGCCGCCCGCCGACGGCGACGCGCTGGCTTCGGCGTCCGGAGCGGGGCTCGCGCTGCCGGACGGGGTGCCCGACGGCGTCGGCTCGGCGGTGCCGCTCGGGGTCGGCGCCGGCGACGGGATCGCGCCGCTGCCGTCGGCGATCTTCAGCACCTTGCGGAACCGCAACTCGGCGGCGCTGCCCACCTCGCTGAGGTCACGGTTCTCGCCGGGCAGGGAGACGACGATGTTGCGGTCGCCCTCGGTGACCACCTCGGCCTCGGCCACACCGTACGCGTTGACCCGGCTCTCGATGATCTGGCGGGCCCGCTCCAGGTTGTCCGACGTCGGGGCCCGACCGTCGATGGTGTTGGTCGCCTCCAGCGTCAGCCGGGTGCCGCCGACGAGGTCGAGACCGAGACGGGGTTCGAGCCGGTCCTTCCAGCCGCCACTGGCACCGCCCGAGAAGAACACCAAGATATAGAGGACGACGAGGATGCCCGCGAGGACGGCCAACTGCCGTCCCGGGCGCATCTGTCCCTGAGGTGGTGCCACGGCTGTCCTGTCTCCCTGTACGGTCGCGCCGCCGCGGGCGCGGCGGTCCTTCTATCCAGTTGTCTCACCACGTCGGCGCGGGGACTCGAAGGTCGCCTCGCGTCGGCGCTCGCCCGCCGGGGACGCGTACGGGCGATCCCACCCGGTCCGAGCCGAACCGGGTGGGTGTGGCGCTCACTCCTTGACGGCGTCGGACTCCTCGGCCGCCGACTCGGCGGGGCGCTCCGCCTTGGTGACCACCCGGGCGATCGCCGGGCGGGCGTAGCGGGTCTGCACTCCGGGGGCGACCTCGAGCAGGACGCTGTCGTCCTCGACACCCGTGACCGTGCCGTACAGCCCGCCGATGGTGACCACCTCGTCGCCGGCGGAGAGACCGGACTGCATCGCCTCGGCCTCGCGGCGGCGCTTCTGCTGCGGACGGATCATCATGAAGTACATGACGCCGAAGAGCAGCGCGATCATGAGGATCGGGGTGAAGCTCCCCGCTCCGCCGCCTTCTGCTGCGTAGAGCACGGTTGTCGACCTTCCCATTGGCCTCCGCCGGCATGTGAGCGCCGGAGCGGAGGCGGATTTTCACATCCTGTACAGACCGCGGCGAGTCTAGTCGCTCTATCTGGGAACGCCGAATGCGGCACAGATCACGAACAGATCACGGCTCATCGGCGTCCATCGAGAAGAGATCGGGCGCGGCGGGTGCTTCGGTGCCAAATGTACCATTCGGGGGCGTACGCCCCAGGTGCCGCCAGGCTGCCTCGGTGGCCACCCGACCGCGCGGCGTACGGGCCAGCAGGCCGGCCCGCACCAGGAAGGGCTCGCAGACCTCCTCCACCGTGTCCGGCTGCTCCCCCACCGCCACGGCCAGCGTGGAGAGGCCCACCGGCCCGCCCCGGAAGGAGTCCACCAGGGCGGTCAGCACCGCCCGGTCGAGCCGGTCGAGCCCGAGCGCGTCCACGTCGTACACGGTCAACGCCGCGCGGGCGGTCTCCACGGTGACCACGCCGTCGGCGCGTACCTCGGCGAAGTCCCGCACCCGGCGGAGCAGGCGGTTGGCGATCCGGGGCGTGCCCCGGGACCGGCCGGCGATCTCCGCCGCCCCCTCCTCGGTGATCGGTACGCCGAGGATGCGCGCCGACCGGCGCAGCAGCACCTCCAGCTCGTCGGGGGCGTAGAAGTCCAGGTGGGCGACGAAGCCGAAGCGGTCCCGCATCGGGCCGGTCAGCAGGCCGGAGCGGGTCGTCGCACCGACCAGGGTGAAGGGTTCGACATCCAACGGGATGGCGGTCGCGCCCGGCCCCTTGCCGACCACCACGTCAACCCGGAAGTCCTCCATCGCGCTGTAGAGCAGTTCCTCGGCCGGCCGGGCGATCCGGTGGATCTCGTCGATGAAGAGCACGTCGCCCTCGGCGAGGCTGGTCAGGATCGCGGCCAGGTCGCCGGAGCGTTCGATGGCCGGGCCGCTGGTCACCCGGATGCCGGTGCCCAGCTCGGCGGCGACGATGTTGGCCAGGGTGGTCTTACCTAAGCCAGGCGGCCCTGAAAGCAGAATGTGGTCGGGTGGGGAGCCACGCCGCATCGCGCCCTGGAGCAGCAGGTCGAGCTGGTCGCGGACCCGGTGCTGGGCGATGAACTCGTCCAGTCGCTTCGGCCGGACGCTTACCTCCGCATCCCGCTCCGCGTCGCTCACGTACGCCGACACCAGGTTGCCCTCGTCGGTGCTCATGAGATGTCCTTCATCCGCGACTGCGGGGCTCGCAGACCCGGCTCACTCCGCGCGCTCATCGGGTCCGGCCCAGCAGCCGGATGGCCTGCTTGAGCAGCACCGGCACCGGCGGGGTGGGACCGTCGAGCGTCTCCGCCACGGCGGCCACCGCCTGGTCGGCCTGCCCGGCCGTCCAGCCGAGCCCGATCAGGGCCTGGCGTACCTGCTCGGGCCAGGCGCCACCGGTGACCCCGGCCGCGCCGTCGGCCCCGACGGGCACCGGGCCGATCCGGTCGCGCAGCTCCAGCACCAGCCGCTCGGCGCCCTTCTTGCCGATCCCGGGCACCCGGGTCAGCGCCGCGGTGTCGGCGTTGGCTATCGCCTTGCGTACGGCGTCCGGGGTGTGCACAGCGAGGACCGCCTGGGCCAGCCGGGGGCCGACCCCGCTGGCGGTCTGCAACAGCTCGAAGAGCGCCTTGGCGTCGTCGTCGGCGAAGCCGTAGAGGGTTAGCGAATCCTCCCGGACCACCAGGCTGGTGGCCAGCCGTGCGGGCTGGCCCACCCGCAGCTCGGCGATGGTGCCGGGGGCACACTGCACGGCCAGGCCGACCCCGCCGACCTCGATCACCGCGTGGTCCGGACCGGTCGCGGCCACCACGCCACGCACACTGGCGATCATCTCTTTCCTCCTCGTCGTACCCGGTCGGCTGCGGCGGCCAGCTTCGAGCGCGTGCCACCGCGCCACACGTGGCAGATGGCCAGCGCCAGGGCGTCCGCGGCGTCGGCCGGGCGTGGCGGCTCGGCCAGCCGCAGCAGCCGGGTGACCATCGCGGTCATCTGCGCCTTGTCGGCCTGGCCGGAGCCGGTCACCGCCGCCTTCACCTCACTCGGGGTGTACGTCTGCACCGGCAGCCCGGCGCGCGCCCCGGCGAGCACGGCGATCCCGCTGGCCTGCGCGGTGCCCATCACCGTACGCACGTTGTGCTGGCTGAACACCCGTTCCACGGCCACGCTGTCCGGCCGGTGCTCGGCGACCAGGTCGGTGAGGGAACGGTCCAGATGCAGCAGGCGGGCCGGCAACTCGTCGGCCGGATCGGTGTACACCACGTAGTAGGCCACAAGCGTGCACGGTCGCCCGGGCACCCCCTCGACCACGCCGACCCCACACCTGGTCAGCCCCGGGTCGACGCCGAGCACCCGCACGCGCCCCTCCTCCCCGCCGCCCCGGGCAGCACATGTGTTCGACACCCTACCGAGGTGGGGAGGCCGCCGCGCCCCGGGACACGCCCACCACCGTCTGGTGTCCGTAGCGACCACAGAGTGCGGTGGGAGTATGTGCCGCGACCCCATGTGCGCCCGGCCACACAGCTCGTAACTTCATGCGCCATGACGGCAGAACCCGTGGCGGTCCCCCACGTCGTGAACGTCGACCTCGCCGGTCGTACCGCCCTGGTCAGCGGCGGTGGCAGCGGCATCGGCCGGGCCTGTGCCCTGCGGCTGGCCGCGGCCGGCGCGAGCGTGCTGGTGGTCGACCGGAACGTGGAGGCGGCCAAGCTGGTGGCCGCCGAGGCCGGCGGCCGGGCCGAGGGAGTGGACCTGGCCGACCCGGAGGCGGTCGAGCGGCTCGACACCGATGTGGACATCGTGGTCAACAACGCCGGCCTGCAACACGTCGCCCCGGTGCCGGAGTTCCCGGTCGAACGTTTCGAGTACATCCAGCGGGTGATGGTCGAGGCGCCGTTCCTGCTCGTCCGGCGGGCACTGCCGCACATGTATGCGCGCGGCTGGGGCCGGATCGTCAACATCTCCTCGGTGCACGGGCTGCGCGCCTCGCCCTACAAGGCCGCGTACGTCTCGGCGAAGCACGCGCTGGAGGGGCTCTCCAAGGTGGTGGCGCTTGAGGGTGCGGCGCACGGCGTTACCGCCAACTGCATCAACCCGGCGTACGTGCGTACCGCGCTTGTGGAGAGCCAGATCGCCGACCAGGCGGCCACCCACGGCATCCCGGAGACCGAGGTGATCGAGAAGATCATGCTGGCCCGGGCGGCGATCAAGCGGCTGATCGAGCCCGAGGAGGTGGCAGAGCTGATGGCGTACCTCTGCTCGCCGCCCGCCGCGTTCCTGACCGGCGCCTCGATCGCACTCGACGGGGGCTGGACGGCGAACTAGTGTCCCCCCGCACAATGTCGGTCATGTCGTCGCCGGTGGAGTTCCTGGAACTGCTCGCCCGGGAGGCCGCCGCGGTCGAGTTCGAGGGGCCGCTGGTCGCCGCCCGCTCCGCCGGGCTGAGCGCGGACCGGATCGCCGAGCTGGAGCAGGCCAAGACCGTGGCGCTGCGGGTCCGCGCGCTGCTGGAGCGCCGCCGCCGCCGGGAGAGCGAACTCTCCGGCCTGTACGACACCGTCAGCGACCTGGCCGGGCTGCGGGACCTGGACGAGGTGCTGCGGGCTATCGTGCACCGGGCCCGGCACCTGCTCGGCGCCGACGTCGCCTACATGACCCTCAACGACGCCGAGCGCGGCGACACCTACATGCGGGTCACCGACGGCTCGGTCTCGGCCCGCTTCCAACGGCTCCGGCTGCCCATGGGCGCCGGTCTCGGCGGCCTGGTGGCCCAGTCGGGCGCGCCGTACGTGACCGCGAACTACCCGGAGGACGAGCGTTTCCACCACACCCGGGAGATCGATGCCGGGGTGGGCGAGGAAGGGCTGGTGGCCATCCTCGGGGTGCCGCTGCGGCTCGGCTCCACAAGCATCGGCGTGCTCTACGCGGCGAACCGCTCGGCCCGGCCGTTCGCCCGCGAGGAGGTGGCGCTGCTGCTCTCGCTCGCGGCACATGCCGCGGTGGCGATCGACACCGCCCGGCTGCTGGCCGAGACCCGGGCGGCGCTTGAGGAACTCTCCGCCGCCAACACCACCATCCGGGCGCACAGCAGCTCGGTGGAGCGGGCCGCGGCGGCACACGACCGGATGACCGCGCTGGTGCTGCGCGGCGGCGGGGTGGAGGACGTGACAGCGGCGGTGACCGACGTGCTGGGCGGGTCGCTGCTGGCGTTGGACGCCGAGGGCCGGCGGCTGGCCCGGGTCGGCGAGATCGACGAGCCGGACCGGGCGGACATCGTCGAGGCGGTGGCCGCGTCCCGGACCGAAGGGCGCAGCGTACGCCGGGGCCCGCTCTGGTATGCCGCAGTGGTGGCCGGCGCGGAGAACCTGGGCGCGCTGGTGCTGCATCCCGAGGGCGAGCTGGCCGATGCCGACCAGCGGATCCTGGAACGCGCCGCCCTGGTGACCGCGTTGCTGCTGCTGTTCCGGCGGACCGTCGCCGAGGCGGAGGGTCGGGTCCGGGGCGAGTTGCTCGACGACCTCATCGCCCGGCCGTTGCGCGACACCGACGCCCTGCACAGTCGGGCCCGCCGCCTCGGCGTCGACCTGGACGCCCCGCACGTGCTGGTGGCCGTCGGCGAGGACGCCATCGCGGCGACCGGCTCGGCCCGCCAGCGGGTGCTCTCCTGGGCCACCACGTACGCCTCGGCCCGGGGCGGGCTGGCCGCCGCGCGCGACGGCCGGGTGGCGCTGATGCTGCCCGGGCAGGACGCCGGCGGTAGCGCCCGCGCGGTGTCCCGGGACCTGTCACGGATCACCGGGCGGCCGGTGACGGCGGGGGCGAGCGGACCGTGCACCGGGCCCGAGTCGCTGGCCGCCGCCTTCCGGGAGGCTGACCGCTGCCTGACCGCGCTGGGCGCGCTGGGCCGGGCCGGGCAGGGGGCGAGCAGCGCCGAGCTGGGCTTCGTCGGGCTGCTGCTGGGCACGGTCTCCGACGGCGGGGAGGCGGACGTACACCGCTTCCTCACCGCCACCCTGGGCCCGGTGATCGAGTACGACGCCCGTCGGGGCACCGCCCTGGTCCGGACGCTTGAGGCGTACTTCGGGGTGGGCGGCAGTCTGGCCCGGGCCGCCGAGCAGTTGCACGTGCACGTGAACACGGTGACCCAGCGGCTGGAACGGGTCGGGCAGCTGCTCGGCGCGGACTGGCAACGCCCCGACCGCGCCCTGGAGGTGCAGCTCGCGCTGCGCCTGCACCGGCTCCGTACCGCCGACGGTTGAGCGGTACGGCTCGCTCAGTGCTTGCTGGGCGGTCTCGCGGAGTGCCTGCTGTGCGGCTCGCTCAGTGCTTGCCGTAGTGCTCGCGGGTCTCGCGGATCGCCGCCTCGGCCGCCGCCCGCTCCTGCTCGGCCGCCGCCCGCTCCTGCGGCGTCACGCCCCGCTTGGCGGCGAGCCGGGCCCGGAGCAGCTCCACGGCGATCGGCAGGACCGAGATCGCCACGATGGCGATCAGGATGAACTCGATGTTCGTCTTGACGAACGGGACCTGGCCGAGGAAGTAGCCGAGGACCGTCACGCCGGTGCCCCAGAGGATGCCGCCGACGATGTTGTAGGTGACGAAGGTGCGGTAGTTCATCCGGCTGACCCCGGCCACGATCGGGGTGAACGTCCGTACGATCGGCACGAAGCGGGCCAGCACGACCGAGCGGGCACCGTACTTCTCGAAGAAGTCGTGCGCCTTGAGCAGGTTCTCCTGTTTGAACAGCCGCGAGTTCGGGCGGCGGAACAGCGCCGGGCCGACCTTGCGGCCGAACAGGTAGCCCACCTGGTCGCCGGCGATCGCGGCGATGGTGATGAGCAGGCACACCAGCCACAGCGGGTAGGTGATGTAACGGCCGTCGGCGACGAGCAGGCCGGCGGTGAACAGCAGCGAGTCACCCGGCAGGAAGAAGCCGATCAGCAGGCCGGACTCGGCGAAGACGATGGCCAGGATGCCGAGCAGGCCGAACGTCGAGATCAGATGTTCCGGGGAGAGCCAGTCCGGTCCGAGAGCCAGGGTGGTGACGGGCGTCGACACGACGGACCTCCGGTGAGTGTGGCGAGCCACCCCCAGGGCTCGGACGCCCGTAGTCTACGGCCGAAGCGGACCCACGCGGAGCAAGCCGGACCCACACAAGGCAAGCCGGACCCACGCGGAGCAAGCCGGATTTGCGCAAGGCGAGCCGGAGCCAGGCAAGGCGAGCCGGATTTGCGCGGGGCGGGCCGGGGCTGAGGGCGGCCTCGTTGGTCAGCGGGCGCGGATGCCCGCCAGGACCCCGTCGACGACCTTCTCGGGCAGGCTCGCCTCGTCGATGTCGGGGTGCCAGTTCATCATCCGCTGGATGAGCATCGGCCCGGTGAGCATCGCCATGGTCACCTCGACGTCGAGGTCGGCCCGGAGTTCTCCGGCGCGGACGCCACGGCGCAGCACCTCCCGCATCGCCGCGCGGCGGGGCTCGATGATGTTCTGGTAGAGCGTGTAGTGCTCGGGGCTACGCTGCACCTCGGGCATCAGGCCGGGCATGATCTTCGCCGCGCGGGGGTCGATGTTGTGCCCGACCGCACCGACCAGCAGGATCAGGTCCTCGCGGACGGAACGGCCGGCCGGCTGCGGTGGATCGCCCTTGAGGGTACGCAGGGCATCGCGCAGCAGGGCGTCCTTGCCGGGCCAACGGCGGTAGATGGTGGCCTTGCCGACCCCGGCCCGCGCGGCGATCGCCTCGATCGAGATCGCCCCGATCGTGCTGCCCTCCGCGAGCAGGTCCAGCGTGGCCTCGATGATCGCCTCGGCCGCGCGGGTGCTCCGCGGCCGGCCGGGCGACCGCGGAGCATCCGTCGTGCCAGTCATTGCGCCATTCTCGCCGATGTCAGGACGCACCGGCCAACTCGGGCTCGCCGACGGGTGTCGGCACGCCCGCGCCGGGCCGGCCCGGCAACCAGCGCAGCGCCACCAGGATGCCGGCCGCCGTGACCAGCGCGGCCAGCGCCGCCGACCAGTGCATCGCCGAGACGAAGGCGTCGTTGGCCGCCGCGATCAGCTCCGGCGCCGCCGGCCCGAGCTGCCCGGCCGTGGCGTACGCGCCGGAGATCGACTCGCCGGCCGCCGTGCGCGCCGCCGGGGGCAGGTCCGCCAGGGTGGGGTCGATGCCGGCCCGGTAGCCTGCGGCCAGCACCGAGCCGATCACCGCCACCCCGAGCGCGGCGGCCACCTGGCGGATCGTGTTGCTCACCGCCGATCCGACGCCGGCCTTCTCCCGGGGCAGCGCGGACATGATCGACTCGGTGGCCGGCGGCATGATGTTGGCCATCCCGGTGCCCTGGAGGAAGAAGGCGACAAGTACCACCCAGATGGGTGTGGCCGCGTCGACGAAGGCGAAGGCGCCCAGCGATACCGCGGTCAGGATCAACCCCACCACCGAGACCGCCCGGGCGCCGTACCTGCGCACCATTGTGGCGCTGCGCGGGGCGAAGACGAGTTGGGCGACCGCGAACGGCAGAAAGAGCAGGCCGGTCTGCAACGGGCTGTAGCCGCGCACCAGTTGCAGGTAGAACGAGCTGAAGAACATCACGCCCATGGCGGCGAAGAAGACCAGCCCGATCATCGCCACCGGCGCGGCGAAGCGGGGCACCCGGAACAGCCGTACGTCCAGCGAGGGGTGGCTGCTGCGCCGCTCGTACCCGACGAACCAGGCCAGCACCGCGACGCCGCCGAGGATGGCCACCCAGACCAGCGGCCGGCCGAAGCCGTGCTCGCCGCCGTCGATGATGCCGTACGTCAGCGCGACCAGACCGACCACCGAGAGCAGTACGCCGAACACGTCGACCCGGCCGGGATCCGGGTCCCGCGACTCGGGCACCAGCAGGGCCACCAGAAGCACGCCGAGCGCGACGACCGGCACGTTGATCAGGAAGACCGAGCCCCACCAGAAGTGCTCCAGCAGCAGGCCGCCGAGGACGGGGCCGATCGCCACCGCCAACCCGACCGCGCCGGCCCAGACCCCGATGGCCCGGCCACGTTCACGCGGGTCGAAGACGTTGGAGATGATCGACAGGGTGGCCGGCATGATCGCCGCCCCGCCGACCCCCATCAACGCGCGGGCCGCGATCAGCTGGGCCGGGCTCTGCGCGTACGCCGACAGCAGCGACGCCAGGCCGAAGAGCACCAGCCCGATCAGCAGCATCCGGCGCCGCCCGGCCCGGTCTCCGAGCACGCCGAAGGTGAAGAGCAGCCCGGCGAAGACCAGGGTGTACGAGTTGATCGACCACTCCAGCTCGCCCTGGCTGGCCCCGAGACCGCGCACGGGGTCGGCGAGGGTACGCAGCGCGACGTTGAGAATCGTGTTGTCCAGGACGACCACGAGCAGGCTGATCACCAGCACTGCCAGGATCGCCCACCTCCGCGGATGTCCCGTCTGCTCATTCGACGACATTTCCGGCACCCCCCGATTTTCGATACGGTTCCGTCCGTAATCACCGCCGAGCCTAGGCCCGGCATTAACGATACGGAACCGTTTCGTATCGAATGTGGCGCCAGTCACGCCTCCCCTCGCCCCCACCCCCTCGCTCCCCCACCCCCACCCCCTCGCTCCCGCGATCTTGCACTTTCCGTCGTAACAGAAGCCCATGAATCGGGCATATCGGCGACCGAAAGTGCAAGATCGGCGCACCTCTGGGGGCTGGGGAGAGCGGGGAGGGGGCGCTCTTGCCCGGGGCGGCTATGTTGATGATCAACTCAGCAGGCCATCCCTGGAAGGTTCGGCACCCATGCCCTTCGGCTTCATCCTCGCGATCGCCACCGCCGTCATCGCGGCCGTCGCGGTCGCCGTCACCCTGCTCAGCGCGCAACGCAGTGTGCGGCAGGGCGCGGTCCTGGCGGCGGTCGCCGCCGTGGCCGCGACGCTACTGCTCACGGTCGCGTCGAGCGCCCACTCGGTGCCGATCCGCTCGGTCGGGATCGTCACCAGTTTCGGTAAGCCGACCGGCGAGGTGACCGGCTCCGGCCTGAAGTGGGTCGCGCCCTGGCAGCGCGTCGGCGAGTGGGACGCCGGGCGGCAGAAGTACGACCACATCGGCGACACCAACTGCGTACGGGTGCGTACCGGCACTCTCGCCGACGCCTGTGTCGAGGTGCTTGTCGAGTGGCAGGTCCGGCCCGAGAACGCGCCGAAGCAGTTCATGGACTACAAGGGCGACTTCGACAGTTTCCGGGGCCAGCGGGTCGGCGTACAGCTCGACAGCGCGGTGAACGACGCCTTCTCCTCCTACAACCCGCTGGAGCGCATCGACGCGAAGACCGGCAACCTGAACGTCGACCTCAAGCCCTTCTCGGAGAGCATCAAGACCAGCGCCGAGGGTCGCCTCACCGACGACGTGGACATCCTGTCGGTCACCATCACCCGGGTCAACCACGACGACAAGACCGAGGGCAACATCAAGGCGTTCCAGGACAAGCTCGCGCAGACCCGCAACCTCGAACAGGACCGGCGCAACGCCGAGATCCAGAAGCAGATCACCGAGACCAACGCCAAGGTGGACAAGGTGACCCGCTGCCTGGAGATCTCCGAGAAGAACGGCAGCGCCCCGGGGCTCTGCATCAACCCGGGCATCGTCACCGGCACCGGGAAGTGACGCGTACGCCTACGCCGCGTTAAGAAGGGGCCCTTCCTCTACCCGAGGCGTTAACAAGGGCCCCTTCCTTTCATGCGGTCAGGGCGTTGAGGGCGAGGTCGACGTCCGCCTCGGTGGTGTAGAGGTGGAAGGAGGCGCGGACGCGGCCGGCCCGGACCGCCGCGCGGACGCCCGCCCGTTCCAGCTTCTCCTGCGCGCCGGGCACCTCGACGCTGACGATCGCGCTCTGGCCGGGCGGTCGCCCCAGTCCGGCCAGGAACCGGTTGGCCTGCGCCACGTTGTGCGCGTGCACCGCCGGTACCCCGATCTCCAGCAGCAGTTCCAGGGCCGGGGCCGCGCCGACCCAGTTCAACCAGGCCGGCGAGATGTCGAACCGGCGGGCGTCGTCGGCCAGCCGCAGCGGTGGCCCGTAGTAGGAGGCGTGCGGGTCCTGACCCGCGCACCAGCCGGCGGCGTCCGGTCGTAGCCGCTCGCGCAATGCGGGATCGAGGTAGGCGCAGGCGGTGCCCCTGGGTGCCATCAGCCACTTGTAGCCGCCGGCCACCACGACGTCGGCCAGGGACGCGTCGAACGGCAGCCAGCCGCACGCCTGGGTGGCGTCGACGGCGACGAGCGCGTCGTACGCCCGCGCCGCCGCGACGATGTCGTCGTAAGCGGCCAGGGCGCCGTCGGCGGACTGCACCAGGCTGAACGCCACCAGGTCGGTGTCGGCGTCGATCGAGTCGACCAGCTTGTCAAGCGGTACGGTGCGAACCTCGACGCCCCGGGCCTCCTGCACCAGCCACGGGAAGAGGTTCGAGGTGAACTCGACCTCGGGGGCGAGGACCCGGGTGCCGGCGGGCAGCGCGGCAGCCACCGGTGCCAGCATCTGGGAGACCGTGGAGCCGATCGCCACGTCGGCCGTTGGTACGCCGACCAGCCGGGCGAACGCGGCCCGCGTCCGATCCGACGCCGCGCTCCAGTCCTTCCACACTCCCCGGCCGACGCGCCAGTCAGCCAACGCCGCCTGCACGGCGTCCCAGGCCGGGTCGGGCGGCAGCCCGTAGCTGGCGCTGTCCAGCCAGCCGGGCTGCGGGTGCCACAGCTTCTGCGCCTGTTCCAACTCCATGCCCAGCGACGCTAACTCCCCGCCGGCCCACCCCAAAGCGCCAATCCCCGCCCCCTGGCCCACCGGCCCAGAGCGGCGAAAGGGGGGTCAGCTGACGTTGGCGGGGCCCAGGACGCTCTTCAGGTCGGCCATCAGGGCGGTGGTGGCGGCCACCCGGACCGGGCCGAGCCGCCAGGTGGTGGTGCGGCTGCCGTTGAGCAGCTTGACGTGCACCTCGGCGTCGCCGGGGTGCAGCACCAAGGTCTCCTTGAGGCGTTCCACCAGGGGCGGGGTGCAGCGGGTCACCGGGATGGTGAGCGTGACCGGCTTGTTTGTCGCGCTGGCGCTGACGTCGGGCATGGACATGTCCATCGCCATGATGCGGGGGATGTCGTCCCGCCGGTCGACCCGCCCCTTGACCACCACGATGGCGTCCTCGGCGATGTACTGGCCGATCACCTCGTAGGTGTTCGGGAAGAACAACGTCTCCACCCCACCGGCGAGGTCCTCCAGGGTGGCCGAGGCCCAGGCCCGGCCCTGCTTGGTGACCCGCCGCTGCACTCCGGAGAGGATGCCGGCGAGGGTGACCACCGCGCCGTCGGGCACGGTGCCCTCCTCGGAGAGGGCGGCGATGGTGCAGTCGGCCGCCGGGCCGAGGATGTGTTCCAGGCCGAAGAGCGGATGGTCGGAGACGTAGAGGCCGAGCATCTCCCGCTCGAAGGCGAGCTTGTCGCGCTTGTCCCACTCCCCCTCGGCGATGGTGGGCATCACCGTGGTGGTGGTCGTGGTCTCGGTGTCGCCGAAGCCCGCGCCGAACAGGTCGTACTGGCCGACGGCCTCCTTGCGCTTGACGTCGGCGTACGCGTCGATGGCGTCGGCGTGCACGGCGAGCAGGCCCTTGCGCGGGTGCCGCATCACGTCGAACGCGCCGGCCTTGATCAGCGATTCGATCGTCTTCTTGTTGCAGACCACCGCGTCCACCTTGGACAGGAAGTCGTAGAAGTCGGCGTACTCGCCCTTCTCCTCGCGGCACCGCATGATCGCGGCCACCACGTTGGCGCCGACGTTGCGGATCGCGCCGAGACCGAAGCGGATCTCCTTGCCGACCGGGGTGAACGGCCCGGCCGAGGTGTTCACGTCCGGCGGCAGCACCTGGATGCCCATCCGCCGGCACTCCGACAGGTAGAGCGCCATCTTGTCCTTGTCGTCACCGACGGAGGTGAGCAGCGCCGCCATGTACTCGGCCGGATAGTGCGCCTTCAGGTACGCCGTCCAGTAGGACACCAGGCCGTACGCGGCGGAGTGCGCCTTGTTGAAGGCGTACCCGGCGAACGGGACCAGTACGTCCCAGACCTTCTGGATCGCCTCGTCGGAGTAGCCGCGCTCGCGGCAGCCGTCCCGGAACGGGATGAACTCCTTGTCCAGGATCTCCTTCTTCTTCTTGCCCATCGCCCGGCGCAGCAGGTCGGCCTGGCCGAGCGTGTACCCGGCGAGGATCTGCGCGGCGCGCTGCACCTGCTCCTGGTAGACGATCAGGCCGTAGGTGGGGGCCAGGACCTCGCGCAGCGGCTCTTCCAGCTCCGGATGGATCGGGGTGATCTCCTGGAGGCCGTTCTTGCGCAGCGCGTAGTTGGTGTGCGAATCAACGCCCATCGGGCCGGGTCGGTACAGCGCCAGTACGGCGGAGATGTCCTCGAAGTTGTCCGGCTTCATCATCCGCAGCAGCGAGCGCATCGGCCCACCGTCGAGCTGGAACACGCCCAGGGTGTCGCCCCGGGCCAGCAGCTCGTAGGCACCCTTGTCGTCAAGCGGCAACCCCAGCAGGTCCAGCTCCTTGCCGTGGTTGAGCTGGATGTTCTTCACCGCGTCGTCGATGATGGTCAGGTTTCGCAGGCCGAGGAAGTCCATCTTCAACAGCCCGAGCGACTCGCACGTCGGGTAGTCGAACTGGGTGATGATCACCCCGTCGGAGTCCCGGCGCATCAGCGGGATGTGTTCGATGATCGGCTCGGCGGACATGATCACTCCGGCGGCGTGCACGCCGGTCTGCCGGATCAGCCCCTCGATGCCCCGGGCCGTGTCGATGACCTTCTTGACGTCGGCCTCCGACTCGTACATGCCCCGGATCTCGCCGGCCTCGGCGTAGCGGGGGTGCTTCGGGTCGAAGATCCCTTCGAGGGGGATGTCCTTGCCCATCACGGCCGGCGGCATGGCCTTGGTGATCCGGTCGCCGACCGCGTACGGATAGCCGAGCACCCGGGCGGAGTCCTTGATCGCGGCCTTCGCCTTGATCGTGCCGAAGGTGGCGATCTGCGCCACCTTGTCCTCGCCCCACTTGTCGGTGACGTACTTGATCACCTCACCGCGCCGACGCTCGTCGAAGTCGATGTCGACATCCGGCATGGAGACGCGCTCGGGGTTGAGGAACCGCTCGAAGATCAGCCCGTGCGGGATCGGGTCCAGGTCGGTGATGCCCAACGCGTACGCGACAAGCGAGCCGGCCGCCGAGCCACGACCCGGACCGACGGCGATGCCCTGGCTCTTGGCCCACTGGATGAAGTCGGCGACCACGAGGAAGTACGAGGGGAAGCCCATCTGGATGATGACGCCCAGCTCGTACTCGACCTGCACCACGTGCCCCTCGGGGATCCCGTCCGGGAACCGGCGGGCCAGCCCGGCGAAGGTCTCCTTGCGGAACCAGGACTCCTCGGTCTCCCCATCGGGCACCGGGAAGCGCGGCATCAGGTTGTGGAACTCGAACATCCCGGCCGGGTCGACCTTCTCGGCGACCAGCAGCGTGTTGCGGCAACCCTCAAGCCAGACGTCCGAGTTGTCCACGCCGCGCATCTCGTCGGCGGACTTGATGTAGTAGCCGCTGCCACCGAACTTGAACCGGTTCGGGTCGGCGACGTTGCTGCCGGTCTGCACGCAGAGCAGCACGTCGTGTGCCTCGGACTGCGCCTCGTGGGTGTAGTGCGAGTCGTTTGTTACCACCGGCGGGATGTTCAGCTTGCGGCCGATCTCCACCAGACCTTTGCGGACCTTCGTCTCGATGTCCAGGCCGTGGTCCATCAGCTCGAGGAAGTAGTTCTCCTTGCCGAAGATGTCCTGGTATTTCGCCGCCGCTTCGAGGGCCTGCGCCTCGTGGCCGAGCCGCAGCCGGGTCTGCACCTCGCCCGAGGGGCAGCCGGTGGTGGCCATCAGCCCGTCGGCGTGCTCGGCGAGGAGTTCGGCGTCCATCCGGGGCCACTTCACGAAGTAACCCTCGGTGTACGCCTTCGTGGTGAGCGTGAAGAGGTTGTGCAGGCCGGTCTTGTTCCGCGCCCAGATCGTCTTGTGGGTGTAACCACCGCTACCGGAGACGTCGTCGCTCTTCTGCTCCGGACGGCCCCACCGCACCCGAGACTTGTGGAAGCGCGACTCCGGCGCCACGTACGCCTCGATGCCCAGGATCGGCGTCACCCCGGCAGCCATGGCCTGCTTGTAGAAGTCGTTCGCGCCGTGCATGTTGCCGTGGTCGGTCATTGCCACGGCCGGCATCCCCTGCCGCTTGACCTCGGCGAACAGGTCCTTGAGCCGGGCCGCCCCGTCGAGCATCGAGTACTCCGTGTGCACGTGCAGATGCGCGAACGAATCGCCCATACGGAGGCCCCCCGGGTTCGATGATCGAGTCGGTCGGGCCCACCCTATCCCCGTCGCCGAGGCGGCTCCAGCACGCCCGGCGAGAGTCGGGGGTGTCGGCTGGCGGACTGGGCGCCGGATCCGCCGACACGCCGGGCGTAGCCTGGACCTGCACCGCACACACCGGGCGAACACGGGACGGCGCGATGATCCTCGCGGACGGGATCGATGACCTGGCCGGCGCGGCGGCGCGCGGCGACCAACGGGCCCGCGACGCGCTGCTGGCGACGATCCGGCCGGAGGTGCTGCGGTTGTGCGGCCGGCTGCTGCCCAACCGGGAGGACGCGGAGGAGGCCTGCCAGGACGCGCTGCTCGCGGTGGCCCGCGGCATCCACCGGTTCGAGGGACGCTCCTCCTTCCACACCTGGCTCTACCAGCTGACGGCCAACCGGGCCCGATCCACGTACCGGATGCTGCGCCGGCGCTGGCTGATGGAGGCCGGCGCGGCGGTGCTGCCCGACCGGCCGGACCCGCGCCGTACCAGCGTGGTCGCCGGCACCCGGCTGGACCTGCTGGAGGCCCTCGACGGGATCCGCCCCGAACTGGCCGAGGCGCTCACCCTGCGGGACGTGCTCGGTCTGGGCTACCGGGAGATCGCCGAACTGTTCGACCTGCCCGAGGGCACCGTCAAGTCCCGGATTCACCAGGCCCGCCGGCAGGTCCGGCGTCGGCTGAGCGACGCCGGTGAGTGACCATCCGCTGCTGCGCCGGTGGCTCACGCTGGTGCTGACCGGCACGCTCGCGACGGCCGCCGGATGCGGGGACGAGCCGGTCGCGCCGCTGCCGGTACGACCACCCGCGCCGTCCCCACCCGCGCCGTCGATACCGGCACCGCCGTCGGGCGTACCGGCCTCGGTCGTACCGTCCACCGCCGCGCCCACGGTGCCGTCACCGGCGGCGGCGAGCCGGTCACCCCGGACCGCGACCGCCCCGACCACCCCGCCGCGCCGCCCGACGCCGCGCGTCCCGGCCAGCACCACTGGCGCAGCCACCACGGCGCCGAGCGCCTGCCTCGGCGCGGTCCGGTACGACCTGGAGCTGGCCCACGGCGGGCCGCTGCCCTCGTCGCTCTGCTTCACCACCGGCGGGGTGCTGCGGATCAAGGGCATCGGCCCGGGCGAGGTCACGGTGGACCGGGCGGATCTGGTGGACAGCAACTACGAGGCTGGCGTGGTCGACCTGCGGTTCGTCCGGCCCGGCACGGTGGACGTGTCCATCCCACGTCCGGACGGTACGCACGTGATCACGGTGGTGGTGCGGTAGCCGCGGCTACCGCACCCGTACCCCGTCGAGCAGAGTGTCGACGAACTCGTCGCCGGCCTCGAGCGGGGGTACGACCTGCGCGTAGAGCAGGCCGGCGGGTGCCCGGGCGGCGGCCTCCACAAGCACCGGACGCTCGTGCGGGCAGTCGAACCGGGCGATCACCCAGTCCAGGTCGCCAAGCCGCACCCGCCGTACCGGGGCCGCCGTGCAGTCGGCGTGCGGTTGCTCGGCGACGAAGCCGGCCGGGCCGGTGCGACGCGCGGCGGTCGCCGACAACCCGAGGAAGGCTCCTGGCACCGTCGGGTCGGTGGCCCATCGACGCGGCTCCGGCGAGATCACCAGGGCGGGTTCCAGCCGGCCCGCCGGGTCGTACCGGCCGGCCCAGCCGGTGCCGGCCGCCCGCCAGCCAGCCGGCAGCACGACGCTTACCGGGCCGCTGGTGGCGGTACCGGCCACCGCCGCCGAATCCGCCGCCACCACACCAGCCGCCGCCCCCAGCACCACCATCACCCCGACGACCTGCGGCCACCGGCGGCGGGCTGGGGGCGCCTCGCGCACTGCGGGAGCGGCGGGCGCAGATGGGGGCGCCCCGGACGGCCCGGCCGGCGGGACGGGTACGCGGGCGCGGAGCAGGGCGGCGCGGAAGGCGGCGGCGTCCGGGTAGCGGTCGGCCGGCGGGACGGGTACGCGGGCGCGGAGCAGGGCGGCGCGGAAGGCGGCGGCGTCCGGGTAGCGGTCGGCCGGCTCGGCGGCGCAGGCGCGCCGTAGCACCCCCACCACCGGCGGCGGGACGCCCGCCCGGAACCGGGCCTCCCCCGCTGCCCGCCGGGGCGGTTCGTCGGCCCCGGTGCCGGAGGCGGCCGACGGCGTGCCGAGCAGCCGCAGGCCGAGCCGGCCGAGCGCGTAGACGTCGGCGCGCTCGTCGACGACCGCGAGCGGATCGTCCTGCTCCGGCGCCATGTAGCCCGGGGTGCCGGCCCGCATGGTCAGTCCGGATGCGGCGGCGAGCGCCTTGGCCAGGCCGAGGTCGGCGATGAGTACCCGTTCGCCGGTCGGACCTGAGCGGAACAGGATGTTGCCGGGCGTGAGGTCGCGGTGCACCACCCGGTGCCGGTGCAGCACGGCCACCCCGGCGGCGATCTCGGCGAGCAGGTCCAGCGCGGTGGTGACCGGCAGCCCACCGGCCGCCAGCCGGTCCCGCAGGCTGCCGCCGTCGGCCCAGTCCAGCACCGTGTACGGGCGCCCGTCCGCCAGCTCGCCCACCTGGCGTACCCGGACCAGCCGGTCGTCGTCGATCCGGCGCAGCAGTCGAGCCTCGTCCAGAAACCTTTCCCGCACGCGTACGTCGTGGTGCCAGTTCTCGGCCAGCACCTTGATCGCCACCTGGGTCTTCAGCGCCGGGTCGTAGGCCAGCCACACCGTCGCGAACGAGCCGGTCCCGAGCAGCCGCTCCACCCGGTACGCCCCAATCCCCGCCGGCACCCCCACCCTCCACACCCTCCCGCCCCCACCCCCACACCGCAACACCCCCCACCCCCACCCCCACTCCGCCCCCACCTCCGCCCTCCCCCTTCCCGCCCCCGCGATCTTGCACTTTTTGTCGCCGCATAAGCCACGAAAGCCCCTTCTCGGCGACCGAAAC
>NZ_JCANNB010000057.1:0-28645 GCF_059553435.1 Micromonospora sp. PRAS1 | reverse complement strand
GGCGACCAGGGCTGCGGGGCCGGAGAGCCAGCAGGAGTCGTCGTGCACGGTGACGGTGAGGCGTCCGCCGGGGACGTCGACGGCCACCGTACCGGTCTCCTGGTCGGCGTCGTGCAGCGCCACGGCGGCGACCGCACAGGCACCGGTGCCACAG
Source organism: Micromonospora sp. PRAS1 (assembly GCF_059553435.1). Lineage (NCBI taxonomy): Bacteria > Bacillati > Actinomycetota > Actinomycetes > Micromonosporales > Micromonosporaceae > Micromonospora > Micromonospora sp. PRAS1. Next base: position 28,491 of record NZ_JCANNB010000057.1, on the reverse strand, counting down.
GAGAGCGTTTCGGCGGAGCCGCGTTCGTAGACCCGCATCAGCACGTGCGCGTCGGTGCCGTCGACCGGCCCGCCCGGCACGGTGAACTCGACGTTCACCCCGGCCGGGAAGAGTGCCGGATCGAAGGCGGGTGCCCGGGTCAGGTCCAGCCCGGCCAGCTCCAGCCCGGCCGGCAGCGGGCAGACCAGGTGGGGGTTGCCGACGTCGACCGCGGTGCCCGGCAGGGTCAGCCCGCCCAGGGCGGCGGTCGAGGTCGCGTACCGCCGGGGGCGGCGCATCTCGACGGCGATGGCCTCGCCGTCGACCCGGGCGCGGACCAGCCCGGCCCGGGTCGCCACCGGCAACATCCCGCCGGCCGGCGCGGCCAGCCCGGTCTCCAGCAGGTACCGGACGAAGACCCGGGAACCGTTGCCGCACATCTCGGCGAACGAACCGTCGGAGTTCCAGTAGTCCATGAACCACTCCGCCGCATCGGCCAACGCGGCACCGTCGGGGTGCTTGGCCGCCCGCACCACCCGTAGCACGCCGTCGCCGCCGATCCCCCGCCGCCGGTCGCAGATCGCCGCCACCAGGTCGGGCGTCAGGTCGAGCGCGCCGTCCGGGTCGGGCAGAATCACGAAGTCGTTGCCGGTGCCGTGTCCCTTGGTGAACTCCACGCCTCCATCATCGCTCAGCGTCACCTGAGGATCCGCAGGGCGGCCTCGACCAGTCCCGGGTCGGCCGAGTCGAGCCAGTGCACCCTCGGGTCGCGCCGGAACCAGGAGCGTTGGCGGCGGACGAAGCGGCGGGTGGCCCGGATGGTCTCCTCGTACGCCTGTTCCTCGGTCAGCTCGCCGGCCAGGAAGCGCAGCACCTGCTGGTAGCCGAGCGCCCGGCTGGCCGTACGTCCCTCGGGCAGGCCGCAGCCGACCAGTTCGCGGGTCTCGGCCACCAGTCCGTCGGCCCACATCCGGTCCACCCGCAGCGCGATCCGCTCGTCGAGCAGCGCCGTGTCCAGGTCGACGCCGATCTGCACCGCCGGATAGTGCGGGGTGGGCTGCGGCAGCGCCGCGGTGAACGGCCCGCCGGTCAGCTCGATCACCTCCAGCGCACGGACGATCCGCCGGCCGTTGCCGGGCAGGATGCTCTCGGCCGCCGCCGGGTCGGCCGCGCGCAGCCGCGCGTGCAGCGGTGCCGGGCCGAGCGCGGCGAGTTCGCCCTCCAGCCGCGCCCGCACCGCCGGATCGGTGCCCGGGAACTCGAACTGCTCCAGCACCGCCCGCACGTACAGGCCGGACCCGCCGACCAGCAGCGGCACCCGCCCCCGGGCCCGGATGTCGTCCACCGCCGCCCGGGCCAGCCGCTGATACTCCGCGACGCTGGCCGGCTCGGTGACCGGCCAGATGTCGAGCAGGTGGTGCGGCACCCCGGCCCGCTCGGCGGGGGTGAGCTTGGCGGTGCCGATGTCCATGCCCCGGTAGAGCTGCATCGAGTCGGCGTTGACCACCTCGCCGCCGAGCGTCTGGGCCAGGGCGATGCTCAGTGCCGACTTGCCGGCCGCGGTCGGCCCGACCACGGCCACCACCGGGCGGGGGGCGATCACGACCGCTCCCAGGTCGCCACGAGGTAGGCCACGCCGTAGGGCGCCGCGTGGTGGAGCAGCTCACCGCGCCAGTCGCCGCCCGCCGCCCGGGCGGCACCGGCGAGCACCTGCCAGGGCGCCCGGCCGGCGACCCGCAGCTGCGCCGAGACCGCCGGGTCCAGGCCGAGCAGGGCGTCGATGTCCGCCTCGGCCAGGGCCCGGGCAACCCCTTCGTCGTACGCCTCGGCGCGCGGATCGGCGTAGCCGGGTGCCTTCTCCCCCCGGCACGCCGACCCGTCTCCCATCACCAGCAACGCCCACGGCTGCTCCGACCCGAGCCGGGCGCCGAGGGCCGCACAGTTCTCGGTCGACTCGTCGGCACCTACGGTCATCATCCGCTGGCCCCTTCCGTCCGCTCCGGCCGGCGGCATCCGGTCCAGCAACCAGGCACCGACCAGCAGACCGAGCGGGAGACGCGGGCTGCCGTTCCGTTCGTCGGCCTGGCTGGCCGGTTCGTCGGCCTGCCTGGGGAGGCGAACCTCCAGGGGCACTCCCCAGGGGGCGAAACTGCCCCGGTACGGAGGGTCGAGGTCGGCGGTGTCGGGGCCGACACCGATCACCAGGATGCTCCGGGCACCGGTGGCCGCCAACCGCGCCACGGCGGTGGCACAGGCGGCGCGGAGCTCGTCCAGTTCCGGTGCGGCGGCGCCGGCCACCTCGGGAACGAGCAGCGGCGGATGGGGGCAGACGGCGGCGGCGACCAGTGGCACCCGGCAACGGTATCGGTCCGCCGGTCCCGGCCGCCGCGGCGGATTGCCGGCGCGGTCCGGCAAGTTGGAGTTCGTCCGGTTATCGCCGGGTGCATCCCGGCCGGACGGACGCGACCGGCACCATCGCAGGACCGACCGAGGACTTCGACACCGGCGCTAGGACACCGTATGGTCACGGTCGGCGAAAGGCGCTCGACGCGGACCGGGGCGGACCTGTGACAATGCCCGGAGAAACTTGGCTGCGCCGTGGCGGGCTCCAGGAGGCTACCTCCTGGGCACCGGGAGAACGAGGATGGGCACATGAGCGACTGGACTGCCTTCGGACGGGTGGACGCGGACGGCACCGTTTACGTCAAGACCGCCGAGGGCGAGCGGGTGGTCGGATCCTGGCAGGCGGGAGCACCGGAGGAGGGGCTGGCCCATTTCGCCCGCCGCTTCGCCGACCTGGTCACCGAGGTGGATCTGACCGAGGCGCGGCTCAACTCGGGCGCGGCGGACGCCAACCACTCGCTGAGCAGCATCCGCCGGCTGCGCGCCTCGCTCGCCGAGGCGCACGTGGTCGGTGACATCGACGCGCTGGCCGCCCGGCTCGACAAGCTCGCCACGGTCGCGGAGGAGAAGGCCGGCGAGGCCAAGGCCGCCAAGGAGGCCGCCCGCAGCGAGGCTCTCGCCCGCAAGACGGCTCTGGTGGAGGAGGCGGAGAAGCTGGCCGCCGAGTCGACCGGCTGGAAGACCGCCGGTGACCGGCTGAAGGAGATCCTCGACGAGTGGAAGACCATCCGGGGGGTCGACAAGAAGACCGACGGTGAGCTGTGGAAGCGGTTCGCCGCCGCCCGGGACGGCTTCACCCGCCGCCGGGGCGCACACTTCGCCTCCCTCGATGCGCAGCGCAAGCAGGCGCAGACGGCCAAGGAGGAGCTGGTCGCCGAGGCCGAGAAGATCAAGGACTCGACGGAGTGGGCCAGCACGGCCAACCAGCTGAAGAACCTGATGACCCAGTGGAAGGCCGCACCGCGCGCCTCGAAGGAAGCCGAGCAGCGGCTCTGGGAACGGTTCCGCGCCGCGCAGGACGCCTTCTTCACCCGGCGCAGCGAGGTCTTCTCCGCCCGGGACAACGAGCAGCGCGCCAACCTGGAGCGCAAGCAGGCGTTGCTCGCCGAGGCCGAGGCCCTCGACGTCGACGGTGACCCGAAGGGCGCCCAGGCCAAGCTGCGGGAGATTCAGGCGCAGTGGCACGAGGCCGGCCGGGTGCCGCGCGAGGCGGCGGCCGGGCTGGATCGACGGCTGCGTGCCGTCGACGACAAGGTCCGCGAGGTGATGGACTCGGCGTGGCGCCGCACCACCCGCGAGGACAACCCGCTGCTGGCCCAGATGCGGGCACAGGTCGCGGAGGCCGAGGAGCGGTTGGCCCGGGCCCAGGCTGCCGGCGACGCCCGGCGGGTCAAGGAGGCCGAGCAGGCCCTCGCCTCGAAGCGGCAGTTCCTCCAGTTGGCCGAGCAGGCCGGCTGAGAGCAGGAGAGACCGGAAGCCCTCGGTTCCCCAGGCGGGACCGGGGGCTTTTCCGTCTGCTGTCACCGCTGGTCACGGCGATGTGAGCGTACGACATTTACATCGACGCTCATCTGTGATTATCTGAGGAAAGCGCTTGCCCAATTGGGCGGGCACGGGAGCCGTTCCGACCAGTTCCTCCGAGGGCAGGGCGCACTTCTGCGACCGCCCGGGCATCGCTGCCACTGGGCACGGCAGCCACCGGTGCCGGGGCGTACTCCTGCCGAGAAGTACGAGATGACGCAGCCGGGCGTACCCACGGCGAGCCACCACCTTTCCCGGTCGCCGGGGCAGCCCGCGTCGCGGACTCATCCGGGCCGGCGTCGGCCGCCGGTCCGCGACGGCCGAGGCGTCGTCCGACCCGTTCCGCGTACCTGATGATGAGGAGAACGAGCGTGCTTGCAATCGTCAAGCAGCCCCTGGCGCGACGGCTCGCGGCACTGGCCGCAGCGGCCGTCGCGCTGCCCGCGGCGGCCGTCGCGGTGACCGTCACCCCGGCGTCGGCGGCCACCGTCGACACCGGCGCCTACTACGTGTTCGTCAACCGCAACAGCGGCAAGGCGATGGACCTGTGGAACTGGTCCACCGCCGACGGCGGCGAGATCCGGCAGTTCACCCGCGGCGACGGCAACAACCAGCAGTTCCAGTTCGTCGATGTGGGCAGCGGCTACTACCAGCTGCGCAACCGGCACTCCGGCAAGGTCGTCACGATTCCGAACTCCAACGACGGCGTGCAGGTCACCCAGGTCACCGCGAGCAGCGACACCAAGCAGCACTGGCGGCTCGCGGACTCCGCCAACGGCGACGTCCGGTTCGTCAACCGGCACAGCAACAAGGTTCTGGAGGTCTGGCAGTTCTCCACCGCCGACGGCGGCATGGTCTCGCAGTACGCCAACGTCGATGGCACCAACCAGCGGTGGCAGCTGATCAAGTTGGGTGGCGGCACCACTCCCCCGCCCAACCCGGCGCCGCAGACCGGGCTGGTCGGCTGGGCCACCCAGAACGGCGGCACCAGCGGCGGCGGTAACGCCGGCACCACCACGGTCACCAGCGCCTCGGCGCTGACCAGCGCGCTCAACTCCAGCAGCGCGGCGGTCATCCGGGTCTCCGGCACCATCAACTGCTCCGGCATGCTGCGGGTCCGGTCCAACAAGACCATCCTCGGCAACGCGGGCGCGACGATCGCCGGCTGCGGCTTCACCATCAACGGCGACCGCAACGTGATCATCCGGAACCTGACCTTCCGGAACTGGGGCGACGACGCGATCAACATCGAGCAGTCGGCGACAAACATCTGGGTCGACCACAACACCTTCAGCGCCGGGTACGACGGCGCGGTGGACATCAAGCGCGGCTCCGACTTCATCACCGTGTCGTGGAACCGGGTGTTCAGCCACGACAAGACGATGCTGCTCGGGCACAGCGACGACAACGCCAGTCAGGACGTCGGCCGGCTGCGGGTCAGCTACCACCACAACTGGTTCGACGGCAGCAACCAGCGCAATCCGCGGGTCCGCTTCGGCAACCCGGTGCACGTGTACAACAACTTCTACAGCAACGTGCGCGGCTACGGCGTGGCGTCCACGATGAACGCCGGCGTGCTGGTCGAGGGGAACTACTTCGAGAACACCCCCGACCCGTTCCACCGGGGTGAGGGCAGCTCCGGCCCGGGTGCCCTGGTGGCCCGGAACAACCACTTCGTCAACTCGGGCAGCGGGCAGTCGGGCGGCAGCGTGGCCGGCATCCCGTACTCGTACACCCTGGACAGCGCGAGCAGCGTCAAGTCGATCGTGACGGGCGGCGCCGGCGCCGGTCGAATCTCGGTCTGACCGCGCGGTCAGGGCCGGTGTCGAAGTCCTCGGTCGAGCCGAGGCGGGGTCCAGGCGGCGTCCGACCAGGCGGCGCGCGAGCCCGCCGCAGGCCGGCCCGGGACTTCGACACAGGCCCCCGGGGCTGCGTGACGCAGCCGCAACCGGGTTCCGTCAGGTGTGAGTGGTGGATCCTTTGCACTGCTTCACTCCACGCAATGGTTTTGCCGGCTCACCGTTGCGCGGGTTGAAGCAGTGCAAAATACGCACGGTGATGGGTGGTGGCTCGGCCGAGCACGCTGCCGGACAGCAGCACGTGGACCTGGCCGGTGGCGTGGGTCAGGGCTGTCGGGTCAGGCCCACGATGGCGGCCAGTCGCGCCACGTCGGCCGCTGCCGGTCCGCGTTGGATGAGCTGGGTGAGGAGGGTACGGGCGACCGGGCGGCTGCGGACTTCGGCGGGGGCGATGCGGTCGGCGTGGAGCAGGGCTTGCCCGGCGCGGCTTGGCTCGCCGGTGTCGAGGTAGACCCGGGCGGCATCGATGAGGTGGGCGGCGCGGTGTTCGGGCGGTAGGCGTTGCCAGCCCGCGCTGCGGGTGGCGTGTTCGTGGCGGTGGATGGCTTCGATGGTGTCGCCGAGTTGGTGGGCGGCGAGCACGCGGGCCACATGGACGGCGGTCGGCCCGAATCCGGTGTGGTGCGGGTCGGTGTCGCTGGCGCGTCGGTCGGCGAGGGTGGCGGCGTGGTCGAGCAGGTCGTGGGCGTTGCGGCGGTCGCCGTTGCCGGCGGCGGCGAGCCCGGCCTGGAGGAACAGGGTGCCGCGTACGGTGTGGTCGTCGGTGGTGTCCGCGGCGCTGAGGGCTGCGGTGAGCGCGAGGTGGTGGTGACCGAGGGCGCGCAGCGCCTGCGCTACGCCGATGGTGGCGGCGGCGGTGAGGGCTGGACCATCGGCGGCGGTGGTGACGGCCCGGTCGGCGGCGAGCCAGGCAAGGTCGGCATGGTCGAGTTTGACCAGTACGGCGGAGGTGATCCGGTAGGTGGACACCAGCAGGCTCCGGGTGCCGTGGGTGGTGTCGAGCAGGGCGGGCAGGGCGTCGAGGAGTTGCGGGTAGCGGGCGTGCTGGTAGGTCATCCAGGCGTACCCGACCTGCCGGCGCGCCTGGTCGGCCGTGACGGTGCGCTGGGGTCGGTCGTGGTAGCGGGCGAGGGCGGCACGAACCCCGTCGACCCCATCCAGGCTGGGTGCGGTCGGTGGCGGTTGGCGTGGGCCGAGGAGCAGTTCCGGGTCGAGGCGCAGCACGTCGGCGATCTCCCGGATGACCGAGTAGCGGTCGAGCCGTCGTACGCCGCGTTCGATCTTGTCGACCCAGCTTTTCGACTTGCCGAGCCGGTCGGCGAACGCCTGCTGGCTCATTCCCCGGCGGGCCCGCAGCTCAGCCACGCGCCGCCCAAGGGGTACGGAGTTGTGGTCACGCCGGTGCGGACGGTTCATCGGTCCCCCCGCACCGGCGGCATGGCGTCGGTGGACTCCCCGCACCGCGGACACCAACGCGACTTCACTTTGAACGCGAACAGCCCGAGCAGGAAACCCGGCACCAGCCCGCCGAGCAACGCGATCGGTACGACTTCGGAGACCAATGAGCACTCTCGCTTTCTGACGAGGCGGAGGAGAGTTCACGGGCGGGAGGCATCCCGCAGGTAGTTGGTCACCCGAGCGGCCACCTTCTCGGCGTGCTCGACGAGCGTGAGCAGCGGAAAGTTGGTCGGTCGACGCAGCTCACGCGCGTCCTCGGCTTGAGCGAGGGCCGCCAGGAGTACTCGACTTGATTCGAGAGCACGGTTGACCACTTCGATATCCCGCGCCAACTCAGCGGCTTGACGTTCCATGGCGGCAGCTCCAGTGATTACAGTTGCACGAAGCGTGACGTTGGATTCATACCAACCATTACAGTCGCTTGGAGCCCCGTCAAGACCCCTTCGATAGATTGGTTGGTACGACATCAGGGAGGCGCGACGTGGCTCAGCCGAAGTACCGCCAGATCGCCACCGAACTGCGAGACCAGATCGTGTCGGGGGCGTTGCGCGAGGGCGATCGGCTCCCGACCGAGCCGAAGCTCCAGGAACAGTACGACGCCTCACGCAACACGGTCCGCGATGCGACCGCCCTGTTGCTGCACGAGGGCTTGGTGCAGCGAGTGCCGGGGCGCGGCGGCGGCATGGTCGTCCGGCGGCGGGCCACCCTGACGTTTCACGCTCATCGCGCCGAGATGCCCGCCCAGCCCTTGGCCGAGACTGACGCATGGCGCTCGGAGGTTGTGGCGCAGGGCTACGAGGCGTCGCAGGACTTCAGCCTGATGATCCGGGCCGTCTCGTCCGACCTCGCCGAACGCCTGCACGTCGAGCCCGACTCGGACGCAGTGCTGCGCCGCTGCGTCAGGCACATCAACGGCCAACCGTCCTCGTTGCAGGACACCTACTACCCAATGGACCTCGCCGAGGAAGTCCGAGAGTTGCTCTCACCGAAGGACATTCCGCAAGGGACCACCAGGCTCCTGGCCGAGCGAGGCTATGAGCAGGTGGCCTACTACGACGAGTACGTCTCACGAATGCCGACGCCGGAGGAGACGAACCTGCTCGGACTCCAGCCCGGCACGTCGATCTTGCTGCATATCCGCACCGGCTACACCGAGCACCGGCCAGTACGCGTGTCCTTCAACGTGTTCGCTGGTGACCGAAATCAGATCGTCACCACCCACGGAGACGTGCGGATCATCGCGAGGTTCCGGCCCGAGGAAGCTCCCGAATGATCATTACGCCGGCCCGGCTGGACGACGTCGACGTCATCATGAGCTGGCGACGGGAACGCGTAGCGTGGCTCGCCGCCAGAGGTGAAGAACAGTGGTCGATCCCGCTGCCTCGCTCGGCCATGGCATCGACGGTCTCAGCCGGACAAACGTGGATGGTGTGGGAGGGCCATGACCCGATCGCCACCATCACCCTGACCGCATACCTCGACGTCGACAACCTGTGGAAGCCCGACCGCGACCCAGAGGCACTGTGGTACCCGGAGGACGATCCGGCAGATGCGTTGTACGCGGCGAAGATGATGATTCCGCTCGCACATGCCGGTACGAACCTGGGTGGTGAGCTGCTGGACTGGGCTGGCGGTCGGGCATACGACGCTGGGCTGACCTGGCTGCGGCTGGACGCCTGGACCTCCAACCAGGAGCTGCACGACTACTATCGCCGCCAGGGCTTCCGCCATGTCCGCACGATCGAAACCCGCGTCTCAGGCGCGTGTTTCCAACGTCCCGCACAGCCTTACGTCAACGGTCGGCTGAAGACCGAGGGAGCATGACTACGCGGCGGGCCAACATAAATCCCCCTCCGATTAGGACGGTAGCGGTGGAGTCGATGCAGCTCAGTGCGGCGCGGCGCAGCCGGTGGTCGGCGCGGGCGCCGCGGCCGGCGCACCGATCGTGGGCAGCCCGAGCAGCACCCCGGGAGTACGCGGAGAGCGCCCCGCCTCGGCCGCGTCACCGGCCCGGGTCCGCCGGTGCGAAAGCGGCGCTCCGTCGGCGTTGAGGTGATGCGGCGCGGCGTAGGTGACTGTGGTGTGCACGACGTCGCCGGGCCGGATCGCCCCGGCCTGCGTGCCACCGCCTGTCGCGAAGTGCACCAGCCGACCGTCGCGGGCCCGGCCGGACATCCGCCCGGTGCGCTCGTCCTTGCGACCCTCGCCGACGGCGACCAGCACCTCGACGGTCTCACCGACCAGCTTCCTGTTCTCCGCCCAGGTGATCTCCTCGACACAGGCGATCAGCCGCTCGTAGCGCTCCTGCACGACAGCCTTGGGCAGTTGGCCGTCCATGGTCGCGGCGGGCGTGCCGGGGCGCTTGGAGTACTGGAAGGTGAAGGCGGAGGAGAACCGGGCCGCCCGGACCACGTCCAGGGTCCGCTCGAAGTCCGCCTCGGTCTCGCCGGGGAAGCCGACGATGATGTCGGTGGTGATGGCCGCGTCCGGCATCGCCGCGCGGACCTTCTCGATGATGCCGAGGTAGCGCTCCGACCGGTAGGAACGGCGCATCGCCCGCAGCACGTCGTCCGAGCCGGACTGCAACGGCATGTGCAGCGAGTGGCAGACGTTCGGCGTCTCGGCCATCGCCGCGATCACGTCGTCGGTGAAGTCCTTCGGGTGCGGGCTGGTGAACCGCACCCGCTCCAGCCCGTCGATCTCGCCGCAGGCGCGCAGCAGCTTGCCGAAGGCGTACCGGTCGCCGAACTCCACGCCGTAGGAGTTGACGTTCTGCCCGAGCAGGGTCACCTCCAGCACGCCCTCGTCGACCAGGGCCCGTACCTCGCTGAGGATGTCGCCGGGGCGGCGGTCCTTCTCCCTGCCCCGCAGCGACGGCACGATGCAGAAGGTGCAGGTGTTGTTGCAGCCGACGGAGATCGACACCCAGCCGGCGTACGTCGACTCGCGGCGGGTGGGCAGCGTGGAGGGGAAGACGTCGAGGGATTCGAGGATCTCCACCTCGGCGGCGGCGTTGTGCCGGGCCCGCTCCAGCAGCACCGGCAGCGACCCGATGTTGTGCGTCCCGAAGACCACGTCCACCCAGGGCGCCTTGCGGACGATGTCGCCCCGGTCCTTCTGGGCCAGGCAGCCACCGACCGCGATCTGCATCCCCGGGTGCCGATCCTTGACCGGGCGCAGATGACCAAGGTTGCCGTAAAGTCGGTTGTCGGCGTTCTCCCGGACCGCGCAGGTGTTGAACACCATCACGTCCGGGGTGTCGTCGGCCTCGCCTGCGCGGACATAGCCGGCCCGCTCGAGCAGGCCGGAGATGCGCTCGGAGTCGTGCACGTTCATCTGGCAGCCATAGGTGCGCACCTGATAGGTGCGCGGGCTGCCCGCCGCTGCGGTAGTCATGACGTGCACAGCGTATCCGGGCCGGCGGCAAGCGACGGAACGAGGAGGAGCCATGTGTCGGAGCATCAAGACCTTGCGTGAGCCGTACACCCCGACGGTCACCGACGCGGACGTCCAGGCCGCCGCGTTGCAGTACGTCCGGAAGATCTCCGGCTTCCGGGCGCCGGCGGCGCACAACGCCGCCGCGTTCGACGCCGCGGTGGCCGCCGTCGCGGCCGCCACCCGCACCCTCCTCGACGACCTCGTCGTCCGCGGCCGGTAGATCCCAGCACTCAGGCGGCGGCGAGGGCGGGGTTCACCGAGTCGGGCGCCCAGCGGGAACGGTGGCAGCGCGACCAGCCGCGACAACGCGGATCGGCCTCCGTGCAGAGACGCCGGTTGCTCAGCACCTCACCGTCGTCGGTCTCCCGCACGTCGAAGTGCACCGGCCGGATGCTGCCATCGGGAGCGACCAGCAGGTGCCGGGTGGCGTCGAGGGTGTCGTCGCGCAGCACGCAGTTGTGCCCGAGCAGCCGGGCCAGCGCCGCGACACTGGGCAGCTCGGGCAGGCTGTCCGGCACGCCGTAGCAGTCCACGATCGTGGCGAACTCGCCCGGAGCCTGCCACACGTCGCAGACCACCGCGTACGTCGGCAGCCGGGCCGGGTCGGCCACGGCCAGGGGCATCACCACCCGGCCGAGCGCATCGGCGAGCGCCGGGTAGACCTCCACCGGCCGCACCCCGTCGATTCTCCAGTTCCACAGCTCGGTCATGCCGTCTCCTCGCTGTGCTCGTCCCACCGGCCTCCAGATCGGGCCTTACCGACGATGGTGGGGTGCATTTGCCCCTAGCCGGGGGCAAGTTACCGGTCTGTGACCATTCTGGGCAAAATTTCCGGGAGCATCGTTGCTCCGGGTAGCAGTAAGGTGACAGTTTATCGGGTATGGTGCGCGTTTCCGCGTGGCGGCTCGCCGGTCGACACCCTCCGGCGCAGGGTCGGCACGTCCGGTGCCGGCCGGCACCGCTCGGCCCCGCTGGCGGCGCGCTCGGCGCGGGCCGACACCGATCAGCGCAGCACGACCAGGTGCTCACCCCGGGGCAGCAGCTCGCCGACGATCGGCGCGCCGGGCACCTCACCGGCGACCAGCAGGCCGCCGGAGGTCTGCGCGTCGGCCAGCAACAGTCGCTCCGTCTCCCCGGCCGGCCCGAAGTCGGTCCACGGGGTCACCCACTCCAGGTTGCGCCGGGAACCTCCGCTGACGTACCCGTCGCGGGCCGCCTCCCGCGCGCCGGCCAGGTACGGCACCCGGGCAACGTCGATCGCCACCGTGAGCCGACTGGCGCGGGCCAGCTTCGAGGCGTGACCGAGCAGACCGAAGCCGGTCACGTCGGTGCCGCACCGCACCCCGGCCGCCACCGCGGCCCGCGCCGCCTCCCGGTTCAGGGTGGTCATCGCAGCTACCGCCTCGGGAAAGCTCTCGCCGGTCTGCTTGTGTCGGGTGTTGAGCACGCCGACCCCGAGCGGCTTGGTCAACGACAGCGGCAGCCCGGCGCGCCCGGCGTCAAGCGTGATCAACTCCTGCGGCCGGACCAGCCCGGTCACCGCCAGACCGTACTTCGGGCCGTCGTCGTCGACGCTGTGCCCGCCGGCCAGGTGGCAGCCGGCGGCGCGGGCGACGTCCCGGCCGCCGCGCAGTACCTCGCCGGCCAGTTCCAACGGCAGCACCGTACGCGGCCAGCAGAGCAGGTTGAGCGCGACCAGCGGGTTGCCGCCCATCGCGTACACGTCCGACAGCGCGTTGGTCGCGGCGATCCGCCCCCAGTCGTACGCGTCGTCCACCACCGGGGTGAAGAAGTCCGCGGTGGCGACCAGGCCGGTCCGCTCGTCCAGCCGCACCACCGCGGCGTCGTCGCCATGGTCGAGCCCGACCAGCAGGTCCGCGGTGTCCGGGGTGTCCGTGACCGGACCCAGCCCGGCCACCATCGCCTCGAGTTCGCCGGGCGGAATCTTGCAGGCACAGCCGCCGCCCCGGGCGTACCTGGTCAACCGCACCGGCTCTGTCATACCGACATGATCTCCGTCACCGTCCCCGCACGCCACCCGGAGGGGGCAATTTCGGACTCCGGGGCGCGATCCGCAAGGGTGTTACCGCTCCGTGACCATCTGAGTTGCATACCGCCACGTCACCCCGCCTACAGTGGCCGCTACCGGGGGCCGACCGGCCCCCGTCAGGCAACGAGGGGGACGGTGAACTACGTGGCGACGGGCGAACCGCTCATCGTGTTGGACTCGGTCAACAAGTGGTTCGGGCCGCTGCACGTGCTGGACGACGTCTCACTCTCGGTCGGCCGGGGCGAGGTGGTCGTCGTGATCGGCCCGTCCGGCTCCGGCAAGTCGACCCTGTGCCGCACGATCAACCGGCTGGAGCCGATCGACTCCGGCACCATCACCTTCGACGGCCGGGCGCTGCCAGCCGAGGGCAAGGCCCTGGCGAAGTTGCGCAGCGAGGTCGGCATGGTCTTTCAGTCGTTCAACCTCTTCGCGCACAAGACGATCCTGGAAAACGTCACGCTCGGCCCGATCAAGGTACGCGGGGAGAAGCCGGCCGCCGCCCGCGAGCGAGGTCTCGCCCTGCTCGACCGGGTCGGCATCGCCAACCAGGCCGAGAAGTTCCCGGCCCAGCTCTCCGGCGGCCAGCAGCAGCGCGCCGCGATCGCCCGGGCGCTCGCCATGCAGCCCAAGGCGATGCTCTTCGACGAGCCCACCAGCGCGCTCGACCCGGAGATGGTCGGCGAGGTGCTGGAGGTGATGACCTCTCTGGCCCGCGAAGGCATGACCATGGTCGTGGTCACCCACGAGATGGGCTTCGCCCGGCACGCCGCCAACCGGGTCATCTTCATGGCCGACGGCAAGCTCGTCGAGGACGCGACCCCGGCGGAGTTCTTCGCCAACCCGCGCAGCGAGCGCGCCAAGGACTTCCTCTCCAAGATTCTCACGCACTAGGCGTCCCGTAGCGGAGCAGGCCGTGACCCGGTCGGCTCCAGTTTCAGAAGGAGAACAGGTATGCGAATGAAGCGCATGGCGGCGATCGCCGCCGCTGCCGGCCTCGCGGTCACGATGGCCGCGTGCGGCGGTGACAGCGACGAGGGCGGCTCCGGCACGGGCGCCAGCGGCATCGTGGGCAAGGCGGAGAGCCAGAAGAAGCTGGTCATCGGCGTCAAGGCCGACCAGCCGGGCCTCGGTCTGCAGACCGGCAGCCAGTACGAGGGCTTCGACATCGAGATTGGCAAGATCATTGCCAAGGGTCTCGGCGTCGAGGAGAGCGGCATCGAGTGGAAGACCACCGTCTCCGCCAACCGTGAGCCCTTCATCGAGCAGGGCACCGTCGACCTGGTGGTGGCGACCTACACCATCAACGACGAGCGCAAGCAGAAGATCAACTTCGCTGGCCCGTACTACGTGGCCGGCCAGGACCTGCTGGTCAAGACCGACTCCACCCTCACCGGCCCGGACCAGCTGGCCGGCAAGACGGTCTGCTCGGTCAGCGGCTCCACCCCGGCCAAGCGCATCCAGGAGAACTACCCGGACGCCCGGCTCCAGCAGTTCGACTCGTACTCGAAGTGCCTGCCGCTGCTGGACGGCGGCCAGGTCGACGCGGTGACCACCGACGACATCATCCTCGCCGGCTACGCCGCACAGGACCAGTACGCTGGCAAGTTCAAGGTCGTCGGCAGCACCTTCTCGGACGAGCCGTACGGCATCGGCCTCAAGAAGGACGACACCAGCGGTTGCGAGAAGATCAACGAGATCCTCAAGGCCGCTGCCGAGGACGGCAGCTACAAGGCCGCCTGGGACGCCACCCTGGGCAAGAGCGGCACCCCCGCGCCCGAGCTGGACACCACCAAGCTGACCCACTGCGGCGCTGTCTGACCGGTACCGGAGCCGGCATCCCGAGCGGATGCCGGCTCCGGCCTGTCACCGGCCGCCACGACGTGCCCCGGGAGCCGAAGCATGGACGTATTCACCGATCCGAAGAACATCGACGCGTACCTGTCGGGATTCTTCTGGATCCTCAAGCTGACCGGCGCGTCCGCGGTCTGCGCGCTGGTGATCGGCGTGCTGCTGGCCGCGATGCGGGTCTCCCCCGTACCCGTGCTGCGCGGCTTCGGCGCAGCCTGGGTCAACATCTTCCGTAACACCCCGCTCACGCTTGTCATCTTCTTCTGCTACTTCGGCCTGTTCGTCACGCTCGGGCTGAGCCTGTCGCAGGACCTCGATCTGAACATCTACTGGCTCGGCGTGATCGGCCTGTCGACCTACACCGCCGCGTTCGTCTGCGAGGCGGTGCGCTCGGGCATCAACACCGTGCCGACCGGTCAGGCCGAGGCGGCCCGGGCGATCGGGCTCTCCTTCGCGCAGACCCTGCGCATCGTGGTGCTGCCGCAGGCCGCGCGCTCGGTGATCGCGCCGTTCGGCAGCATCCTGATCGCGCTCTGCAAGAACGCCACAATCGTCGGCACCATCGGGCTGCTGGAGTCCTCCAACATCATGAAGGATCTGATCAACAGCTACGGCAACGCCGTGATCCCGATCTTCCTGGTCTTCGCCGGCACGTTCGCCGCAATCCTCATCCCCACCGGCTACTTCTTCGGCTGGCTGGCCAACAAACTGGCGGTGAAGCGCTGATGAGCACCAGCAGCGTCCTCTACGACCACCCGGGACCCCGCGCCCGGGTACGCAATGCGGTGCTGAGCGTCATCTTCGGTGTCGGCCTGCTCGCGCTGCTGTACTGGATCTACCGCAGGTTCGACCAGGCCAACCAGTGGGAAGCCTGGCTGTGGGAGCCGTTCACCCAGTCGGCCACCTGGACGCAGTTCATCCTGCCGGGCCTCTGGGCCACCCTCAAGGCGGCCTCGGTCGGCATGCTGCTCTCGCTCGCCTTCGGCATCGTCTTCGCCTTCGGTCGGCTCTCCGACCACTGGTGGATCAGGGTGCCGGCCGGCGCGGTGGTGGAGTTCTTCCGGGCCGTACCGCTGCTGCTGATGATCTTCTTCATCTTCTACGGCCTGCCGTGGGTCATCAAGCAACCGGTGACCGCCTTCTGGGCCGTGGTGATCGGCCTGACCCTCTACAACGGGTCGGTGCTCGCCGAAGCGTTCCGCGCCGGCATTCGGGCCGTGCCCGGCGGGCAGTCCGAGGCGGCGTACGCCGTCGGCATGCGCAAGAACCAGGTGATGCGCATAATCCTGCTCCCGCAGGCGGCCCGAGCCATGTTGCCGATCATCGTCAGCCAACTGGTCGTGCTGCTCAAGGACACCGCCCTCGGCTACATCGTGGCCTACCCCGAGCTGCTTCAGCGCGGTGTCAACGACCTCTCCGCCAACTACGGCAACATCATCCCGGCGGCGATGGTGATGGCGGTCATCTACATCATCATCAACTCCCTGCTCACCTGGTTCGCCGGTTGGCTCGACCAGCGCTCCCGGGTGCGGGCCTTCCGGGTACCGAAGCAGACCGCGCCGAGCGGCGCGGCCGGCTCCACCCCGGAAGGCGGCGCCACCGTCGCCGAGCCGCAGGGCTGACCTGATTCCACGCGAACGCGGCGCCGGCCAGTCTGGCCGGCGCCGCGGTGCGTTCCGAGCGCGATGTGCGAGGTACGGCAGGGCTCAGCGGGCGATCTCCGTGACGCGGGACTCGCGGACCACGGTCACCCGGATCTGGCCGGGGTAGGTCAACTCCTCCTCGATCTGCTTGGCCACGTCCCGGGCCAGCACCGCCGCACCGATGTCATCGACATCGTCGGGCTTGACCATCACCCGGATCTCCCGGCCCGCCTGCATGGCGAAGACCTTCTCCACGCCGAGCTTGCCGGCCGCGATCTCCTCGATCCGCTCCAGCCGCTTGACGTACGCCTCCAGGCTCTCCCGCCGGGCCCCCGGCCGGCCGCCGGAACAGGCGTCGGAAGCCTGGGTGAGCACGGCCTCGACGGTCTGCGGCGGCACCTCGTTGTGATGCGCCTCGATGGCGTGCACCACGTCCTCGCTCTCGCCGTACTTGCGGGCCACGTCGGCACCGACGATGGCGTGACTCCCCTCCACCTCGTGGGTGAGCGCCTTGCCGATGTCGTGCAGGAACGCCGACCGCTTGATCAGCGGCACGTCCAGGCGCAGCTCGGCGGCCATCACGCCGGCGATGTGCGCGGTCTCCACCAGATGCTTGAGCACGTTCTGCCCGTACGACGTCCGGTAGCGCAGCCGGCCCAGCAGCGTGACCAACTCGTCGTGGATCTCGGTGATGCCGACCTCCACCAGGGCGTCCTCGGCCGCCCGCCGACAGAGGTGGTCGACCTCCTGTCGGGCCAGGTCGTGCACCTCCTCGATCCGGTGCGGATGGATCCGGCCGTCCAGCACCAGCTTCTCCAGCGTCAACCGGCCCACCTCCCGGCGTACCGGATCGAAGCAGGAGAGCAGCACCGCCTCGGGAGTGTCGTCGATGATCAGGTTGACGCCGGTGACGGACTCGAAGGCGCGGATGTTGCGACCCTCGCGGCCGATGATCCGCCCCTTCATCTCGTCGCCCGGCAGGTGCAGCACGCTGACCACGCTCTCGGCGGTCTGCTCGCTTGCCACCCGCTGGATCGCGTCGACCACGATGTGCCGGGCCCGCTGCTCGGCGGTGGAACGCGCATCGGCCTCGATGTCGCGCACCAGCAGCGCCGCTTCCCGCTTCGCCTGGGTCTCGATGACCTCCACCAGCTCGGCCCGCGCGGTGTCGGCGGTCAGCCCGGCGACCCGCTCCAGCTCGCGCCGACGCTGACTCTCCGCCTCGGTCAGCTCCTCCTCCCGGACGGCCAACGCGGCCTCCCGCGCGGCGAGGGCGGCGCTGGCCGCAGTCAGCTGACGCTCCCGCTCGGCGAGCCGCTCCACCTCCTCGGTGTGCAGCCGCTCCCGCTCGTCCATCCGGGCCGCCCGCCGCTCCACCTCGGCGGCCTGCTCCCGGGTGGTCGCGGCGAGCACCGCCACCTCCCGTTCACCGCTACGCCGGGCCGCGGTCCGCAGTTGCTCGGCGTCCGCCTCGGCCTGCTTGTGCGCACGCTCCAGGACCGTGTCCGCCTCGGCGCGGGCGTCGTCCAGCACCCGGCGCGCCTCCGCCCGGGCCGCCTTCGCCTCGGCCTTGGCCGCCGCCGCCTCCGCGCGGGCCGCCGCGGCGGCGGACTTCGCCACGTCGATGGTGCTGTTCGCCTCGTCGGCGGCGGTACGCAGCGCGGCCAGGGACTGCTCCTGGCGGTCCTTCTCGGCGATGAAGGCGGGGTCCTCCGGGGCCGGACGCACCGGTAGCCCACGCACGATCCGCATCCCGAACACCACCGCGCCGAGCACCACCAGGGTCAGCAGCAGCACGGCGACCAGCAGTACGACCTCGAAGGCGCTCATGACGCGACTCCAAGCGGCAGATCCTGCTCGTCGTCGTCGGGGTTGCCGGCCTCAGCGGCGCCGGCCGTCGACTCACCGCTCATGACGCGCCACCGCAGCGCGCGAATGATCCGCTCGCCCACACTCGCTCATGCCCGCCACCCGGTTTGTCCTGTGCCGCCAAGCCATGGCGTGCCTCCCCTGAACGTCTCGCCGTAGCAGCCTGCCGGTAGGCAAACTGCTACGGCTCTGGACGCCCGACCGGAGCGCCTGGCCATGGGATGGCTTTCTCCGCCGGCGGTCTCCCTCGGGAGCGCCGACGGGCCGGGTGCAGTTGTCCTGCCGGCCCCGGACCGGCCTGTCCGGAGCTGGCGTCAGGCCGGTGGAGCTGGCCAAAGTGATGCAGTTCTGTTACGCGTTCTATGTTGTGCGCTTAGCCTGCGCTGGTCGGGCAATGTGAGCCTTTATGGCGAGGCTAGGTCTCCGCGGCCCTCCGGTCAAGAAGTCATGATCAAACCACCCGGACGGAGAGAAGTTGAACCGTCACCGAACGCCAATCACGAGTCGGACGCAGGCGGACAAACACGACGGTGACGGGGCTGCGGAGCCGGATCAGCGGGCACCGAGGGCCACGGCGGCGACCACCAGGGCGGCATTGTCGGGCGCCGGCGAACCGTCGGGCAGGCGTACGGTGTCCTCCAACCCGATCCGGGTGTCGAGACCCCGCCGGACCGCCTCACCCAGCACCGTCCACACCCCGGCGCCCTCGGCGTGCAGCAGCACCGGCGGCCCGCCGGCCGGCAGCGCGTTGAGCATCGCCGCCGCCTCCGCCAGCGCCGCCTCGGGCGACTCCGCCATGCACTCGACCAGCACCCGCCCGACCGGTACCCGCCATTCCCGGTAGGACTCGACCGCCGCCACCGTCCAGAGCCCGGCCTCCACCATCACGCCCCGCTCGTGCAGCGCCACCGCGACCGCCTCCGCCCCCGGCTCGTGCGCGTTGACCGACGCGAAGTCCGGCAGCACCGTCCAGGCCCGCACCGCGGCCACCCGGGCGAGCGGCTCCGACTCGATCCACGCCCCGGTGCTCACCCCCACCGGCAGTCCCGGCGCGGCGGCGCGGATCGCCTCGACCGCGTCGGCGATCACCGCCGGCCGCAACGACTCGACCCCCTCGGCGGTACGCGGATGGACGTGCACCGCGCCCACCCCGAGCGCGGCGCACCGGGCCGCGTCGAAGGCCAACTCAGCCGGGGTCAGTGGCACGGCGGGGTGCGTGTCGCGTCCGCGGTCGCCGTTGAGGCATCCCTTCAACATCTCGCCTCCCTCGTGATAGCCCCACCCCGCGCACCCTCGTGATAGCCCCACCCCGCGCACCCTCGTGATAGCCCCACCCCGCGCAATCTGATCACCCGCGCCGGGACGCCGGAAACCTCCACTGACGGACGACCGCTGAGTCGGGTCTCAGCGGAGACCTTCCTCCTCGGCGTCGGCCAGCGCGTCGGCGTCGATCTGCTCGGCGAACTCGGCCGCCTCGGCGCTCTGCGCGGCCAGGGCCTCCTTCACCGCCCGGATGGCCACGCCCGGCGGGTAGCCCTTGCGGGCCAGCATGCCGACCAGCCGCCGGAACACGGCGTCCGGCTCGCCCCGGGCGGTACGCAGTTTCCGCCGCACCAGGGCCTGTGCGGTCTCCGCCTCGGTGCTCTCGTCCAACTCGCCGAGCGCCTCGCTGGCGGTGTCGCCGTCGACCCCGCGCTGACGCAACTCGTTTGCCAGCGCCCGGCGGGCCAACCCCCGGCCGGTGTGCCGGCTGGTCACCCAGGCGCGGGCGAACGCGGCGTCGTCGATGATCCCGACCTCGTCGTACCGGTCGAGAACCTCGGTGGCGGTCTCCTCGGAGATGCCCCGCCGGGCCAGCGCGGCGGCCAACTCGGCCCGGGTACGCGGGCGCACCGACAGTTGCCGCAGGCAGATCTCCCGGGCCACCTCAGCCTCGTCACGCGGAGCCGATCCGGCCGCCTCGTCAGGAGGACTCCCGCCGGGCCAGCCTGCGTCGGCCGCGCCCGGATCGGTCTCGTTCCCGGGGGCACGGCGACCTCGGCGGGGACGCGGAGTGGTGTCGCCCGCACGGGGCGGACTGGCATCCCAGCCCCGCCCCGTGCGGGCGCGTCGTCCAGCCACTGATCTTCGATCGATCAGAAGTCGACCGGCGGCAGCTCCGGCCCACCGGCGGCATCGCCCGCGCCGACCCCGACGCCGAGCTTCTCCAGGATCTTCTTCTCGATCTCGGCGGCCACGTCCGGGTTCTCCCGGAGGAACTCGCGGGCCTTCTCCTTGCCCTGACCGAGCTGGTCACCCTCGTAGGTGTACCAGGCACCGGACTTGCGGATGATCGACTGCTCGACACCGACATCGATAAGCGAGCCCTCGCGGGAAATGCCCTTTCCATACATAATGTCAAACTCGGCTTGTTTGAATGGGGCAGCGCAGTTGTGCACGACGATGTCGTCGGCGACCAGCGTGTGCAGCTCATCAACCTCGACATCGAAGGTCCTCGCACGCCGCGCTGGCAGGATCTCCTTGACGGTTGAGTAACGCACCTGCTCGGCGAGAAGTTCGTGCAGGAAGGCGTCGTCAAGCGCATCCGCCAGCAGCCGGAGCCGATCCCGGCGGATCTGGTGCAACCCGAGAACCTGCTTCATGCCGCCACGCGGATCCCCTGCCGTCGCGCCGATCAGCTGAGCGGCGAGCACAGCCGTGACACCTTTGCCCGCCAGATGTGCCAGCACCGGCTCAGCGACGACAGGCGACAGGTAGCCGGCCTGCGAGCCCCGCCGACGCCCCGATTGGTTGCTAAGCGCCTCGCGCAGTGCGACCCCGCGCGGCCCCCACAGCGGAACCGCTTCGGCGAATGCCTCCACGTTGTCGCTGCCGGCCACCCGAACCTCGTAGCACAACCGCCTCGCCTGAATGCGGCGCCCCTTGATGATGCTGGGGCGCTGGCCCGTCGGGTCATAGCGACGAACTGAACTCGTGATGCCATATCGCAGCAGCAACCAGTGAAGTTGGTGGGCCAACTGCTCCGAGGTGGTCGTATAGCCGACCCGAATGGCGCCGGTCTGCTCGCTGCTCACCCAGCCATCACTCTCGAGCAGACCGAAGAGCAGGTTGCCCGCTACCTCGCGGGAGAGCTCCGGGTGGAAGAACTCGACGGGGATGGTCTTTTCCCAAGCCAACTTGCCGTAGATCCCCGCCTGCCGGCACAACTCCAACAACTCGTTGCGCTCACCGCGGCGGTGCGAGAAGGAGACAGCCAGCTTGCCGTCATGTTCGTGGGCGTCACAGCCGAGCCCTGCGGCGATTCGCGCCGCGTCGGCCTTCAGCGACTCCTGAATGTTGATGAACTGCAGCGGGGTCTTCCCGCCGACATATCCATCACCAATCAGATACCCAAGCATTCGCGCCTGCTCGGGCGAATAAGGCTCGTAATCACCGAAGCCTAGGAACTGTCGAGGCTGCGCCACCCGGTCTCCGGCACCCAACTCGCCGGCCACCTTCCAGCCCCGGTCGGTCAGCACCTTGTGGTCCCGGGTCGCCCAGATCGTGGCACCGCCACGCAGGCGCACCCCGACGACCTCCTGCTCACCTTGGTCGAACCAGGAGACGACAGAACGGGCGTGCAGCATGCCGTCCTTCGCCGCCGCCACTACGGACACGGGCATCCGTCCGTCGACGATGTCCTCGATCCGGTTGGCTCGGCCAGTCACCGGGTCGAACACCATGGTGCCCTCGGCGAGGCACTTGTTCTTCACGACCTTTACCCGGGTACGGTTACCAACCACGTCGGTGCCGTCCTTCAGGCTCTCGATGCGCCGCACGTCGAGCCGGACCGATGCGTAGAACTTCAGCGCCCGCCCACCCGTCGTCGTCTCGGGGCTGTTGTGCACCATGACCCCGTCAACGAAGTAGTTGTGATTGCCTTCCACCTCGATGTCGAACCGGTTCATGGAACGGGTCTTCGGCTTCACCCGCACATCGATGATTCGTGCCGGCACCGGCATGATCTCTGCCGGGACGAACTGCGGCTCGACGAAGCATTGGCCACGGAAGCGCGGCAGCAGCTTGGACTCCATCGCGGCCGGCACGTATGCAGCGATCAACTCCTGGAACCTCGCCGACGATTCCGTCGTGAACACGATCGACGCCGTCTGCCGAGCACCCCGGGACACCAGCTTCACGTCCATGCCGTACGCGTCACGTAGGTGCTCCACCAGGCGGCTCCGGCTGCCTTCCGCCATCGCCTCGACGCAGATCTCGATCCGGCCGGAGCCACCTGCCGTACGCTCCTGCACACCCTTGGACCGGACCGTGAAGCAACCGTCGTCCATGTACCACACGGCAAGCGCCAGAGGGGTCAGCGCCTTGAGATAATCCCAGCTGAGGTGCTTCTTGCCATCGCCCAGATAGACCGCGCGGCGCAGCTCGTCCAACTCGGGCAGCGGGGTGAAGTCGGCGAAAGCCGCGCCCCGGGTGTCGGTACGCCGCGAGTTGCCGATGTTGCCAAGCAGCGACACCTTCCAGTCGAGGTAGTCCACCTGCTGGGAGCCGTGGCCGAGCCGGAACCGGACACCGGAGCGACCCCGAAGGTTCGGCGACAGGGCACCATCACCCATCAGTGAACCAAGCACGACCTGCCACTGCTGCTCACTGAGACGCCGCGCTTCGGCGAGCATGACCCGATCACCCGCGATCAGCTCACCCGCTTCCCGCCAGCCACCGGGGGTACGGATCAGGTGGTTGGCAGTGGCCGCGAACTGAGCACGACCGTTTCCGCCCGACTTGGCCACGGTGAACTGAAGGAACTGCTCCGCCGGGCCGTTGTTGAACCAGTTGGTGATCCGCTTCGGCTCCACCCGGTCGGTGTCCGGGTTGTAGGAGAGCACCTCGACGTCCAGCCGCTGGTTGACGATCTTACCGATCTTCTCCTGCGTGCCGTCGGCCAGCGTGACCCTGGTCGAGTACGACATGCAGCCGAACATGACGCCGATCTTCTCGCGGAGCTGGTTGATGAAGATCGCGGTGGTGCCGGTGTTGTTGAGCACACCGGTGATCTTCCGCAGGGCCTGGCTCATCAGCCGGGCCTGGAGACCCACGTGGCTGTCGCCCATCTCACCCTCGATCTCGGCGCGCGGCACCAGCGCGGCGACCGAGTCGATCACGATGATGTCCAGCGCGCCGGAGCGGACCAGCATGTCCGCGATCTCCAGCGCCTGCTCGCCGGTGTCCGGCTGGGAGACCAGCAGGGCGTCGGTGTCGACGCCGAGGGCCCGGGCGTACTCCGGGTCGAGCGCGTGCTCGGCGTCGATGAAGGCGGCGATGCCGCCGTTGCGCTGGGCGTTGGCCACCGCGTGCAGGGCGACCGTGGTCTTACCGCTGCTCTCCGGGCCGTAGATCTCGATCACCCGGCCGCGGGGCAGGCCGCCCACACCGAGCGCGACGTCGAGTGCGATGGAGCCGGTGGGGATCACCGCGGTCTGCACGACCGGCCGCTCCCCCAGGCGCATCACCGAACCCTTGCCGAACTGTTTGTCGATCTGAGCGAGAGCAAGGTCAAGCGCCTTCTCCCGGTCAGGTCCTGCCGCCATCGTTGCCACCCCTGCCTTCGCCGGCGTCTTTCCTGAGCTTCGCGTCACGCGGGACACGCTAGGCGCTGGGTCCGACAGAAAACCAGTCGACTGGCCGTGACCTGTGGACGAGCACCCCGCTGTGGACAATAGCCGAACAGGTGTACGAGTCGGCAAGGGACACGCGGAAGTAACGAATTGGCTGCTCAGCGTAGCCGGGCGGGGACCCGGTCGGGGTAGGCGGCGACCACCGCCCGCCACACCACGTGCGTCTCCACACCGGCCGCCAGCGCCTGCTCGATGGTCCGCCCATCGAGCTGCGACAGCACCTGGTCGCTGGCGATGCTGGCCGCGTACCCCGGCCCGAACGCCTCCTCCAGTCGCGTCCAGAAGTCGGTCAGCCGCACGTGTATCAGCCCTCCTCGTCCGCCACCCGCACCGGCCGCAACGCTAGCGCCAGCAGGGGCGCCACCGCGACCGCGGCGAGCAGGGTCAGCACCGGATAGCCCGACAGTTGCATGACAAACCCGCTGACCGCGCCGGCCAGTGCTCCGGCGAACCCCATGACCAGGTCGGAGAGGCCCTGCGCGCTGGGGCGTACCGCGTCCGGTACCGACTCCGACAGCAGGGTGGAACCGGCCACCATGGTCGCCGACCAGCCGAGCCCGAGCAGCACCAGCCCGACGGTGAGGCGGGGAGTGTGGTGCCCGGCGGTGCCGGCGACCGCGCAGGCGGCGAGCAGGGTGCCGACCCCGCCGAGGATGACCGGGCGCCGGCCGAACCGGTCGGTGAGCCAGCCGACCACCGGCGCCAGCGCGTACATGCCGGCGATGTGCAGGCTCAGCACCAGCCCGACGACCGGCAGCACCTCCTCCACGGGGTGGAACTCCCGCAGGTGCACCGGGGTCATCGCCATCACCGCGACCATCACCAGGTGGCCCACGGCCACGGCAGCGATGCCGAGCCGGGCGGCCGGGCGGGTGCGTACCACCGACCAGGCGGCACGCATGCTCGCGCCGCGCCGGGCCGACGCTGCCGCCGCGGCCGGCCCGGCCGTGCCCCCAGCACCACCGGCCGCCACGCCAGCACCGCCGGAGGCCACGCCAGCACCACCGGCCGCCACGCCAGCACCGCCGGAGGCCACGCCAGCACCGCCGGAGGCCACGCCAGCACCGCCGGAGGCCGGGCCAGCGTTGCCGGAGGCCGCGGCCTGGCCGGGCCGGGCCGCCGCGAGCCGGCGGGCGGTGAGCAGCGGGTCGGGCCGCAACCACAGCAGGAGTACGCCGGCGGCGAGCACGAACGCGACGGTGCTGAACGCGAACGGGCCGGAGAGCGCCGGCAGTCCCCACCGGGTGGTGGTGCGATCGGCGAACGCGGCGAAGTTCGGGGCGGCCACCGCGCCGATGGTGGTGGCCCAGACGATCAGCGAAAGTTGCCGGGCCCGACGGTCCGGTGCGGCGAGGTCGACGGCCGCGTAGCGGGCCTGGAGGTTGGCGGTGGAACCGCCGCCGAAGAGCAGCATGCCGACGAAGAGCAGCGGGACCGACCGGGCCGCCGCAGCCAGCACGATCAGCAGGCCACCGAGCGCGCCGACGCCGTACGCGAAGGCCAGGCCCGGGCGGCGGCCGTGGCCGGTGATGATCCGGGTGACCGGTACGGCGAGCAGCGCGGCGCCGACCACGGCGGCGCTCTGTGCCAGCCCGGCGACCGCGGTGCCGGCGATCTCGGCGGCGAGCAGCGCCCCGACGGAGATGCCGATGGTCACCCCGATCCCGCCGACGATCTGGGTGGTGAAGAGCAACCGCAGGGTACGCCGCTGGATCGGTGCGGCGTCGGGGTGCGGCGGTGCCGGGGTGGTCAGGTCGGTCGCCAACGGCATGCTCCTTGGTACGGGGGTGCCCATCCTCTCGCCTCCGGCCGATGGCGGCAGCCCCGTTTTCGTCACGGCCCCGCCCCGCGCCCCTCGGCGGGCAGGGCGTGCCGCGCCGTCACAGCCCCAGACCGCGACCGATGATCTCCTTCATGATCTCGGTGGTGCCGCCGTAGATGGTCTGCACCCGACCGTCGAGCCAGGCCTTCGCCACCGGGTACTCCAGCATGAAGCCGTAGCCGCCGTGCAGCTGCACGCAGCGGTCGGCGACCCGGTTCTGCAGCTCGGTGGTCCACCACTTGGCCTTGGCGGCGTCGGTCACCGAGAGTCGGCCGGCGTTGAACTCGCTGACGCAGTGGTTCAGGAAGGTCCGCGCGATGGTGACCTCGGTGTCCAGCTCGGCCAGGACGAACCGGTTGTGCTGGAACTTCCCGATCGGCCGGCCGAACGCCTCCCGGGTACGGGCGTAGTCGAGGGTGAGCGCGAGTAGCTTCTCCGCGGCGGCGACCGCGGCGACGGCGATGCTGAGCCGTTCCCGGGGCAGGTTGGCCATCAGGTGGTAGAAACCGTGGTTCTCGGTGCCGAGGAGGTTCTCCGCCGGCACCCGACAGTCGTCGAAGAAGAGTTCGGCGGTGTCGTTGGCCTTCAGCCCGACCTTGGCCAGCCGCCGGCCCCGGGTGAAGCCCGGCGTCCCGGTCTCCACCACGACCAGACTCACCCCGTGCGCGCCCCGGTCGGCGGTGCGGGCGACCACGACCACCAGGTCGGCCAGCTCGCCGTTGGTGATGAACGTCTTCTGTCCGTTGAGCACGATGCTGTCGCCGTCGCGGACCGCGCTGGTGCGGATTCCGGCCAGATCCGAGCCGGCCCCCGGTTCGCTCATCGCGATCGCGGTGACCAGTTCGCCGGAGCAGAATCCGGGCAGCCAGCGTCCGCGCTGCTCCGCCGTGGTCAGTTCGCTCAGGTAGGGGGCGACCACGTCGTTGTGCAGCCCGAAGCCCAGCCCGGAGCAGCCGGCGGAGACTATCTCCTCGACCAGGACCGCGTTGTACCGGAAGTCCCGCTGACCGCCCCCGCCGTACGCCTCGTCGATGTCGATGCCGAGCAGCCCGGCGGCCCCGGCGCGGCGCCAGACGTCGCGGTCGACGATGCCGTCGGCCTCCCAGCGTTCGTGGTGCGGCACCGCCTCGCGGGCGAGGAACCGGCGGCACAGGTCGCGGAACTCGTCGTGGTCCGGCTCGTACAGGTGCTGCTGCATGGCGGCAAGTGTGGCACCGCTCACCCGGGCTGCCCAGCGGCGTCCTCCGCTCCCTGCGCAGGGACCGGGTCGTGCGGGTGGTGGTCGCCGCCCAGCCGCCGACCGAGGCGGTCGGCCCTGATCAACGCCCAGCCGGCCCAGCCGACGAAGGGTGGCACGAGCACGGCGTACATCGCCGGCCAGGCCCGCTCCACGTCGCCGTACCAGCCGAGCAGGATCAGCCCCGCGAGCAGCGGCAGGCCCGTGGCGAGCGCGAGCGCCGCGCCTCGGGCCCGCCAGCGAAGGTACGCAGGCAGCTCGGCACGGAGACCCTCGTTCTCGGGTAGCTCGCCGGTACGCAGCGCTCGGCTCAGCACCCGCTCGTCTGCGCGGCGTCGGGCGTGCTCGTCCCGGCGTCCGGCGTGCTCGTCCTGACGTTGTGTCGCGTCCGGCTCCGGTCCGGCCCGGAACCACCCACGCTGTCTCCTGCTACGCGAATTTGGCTGCCCGGACACCCAGGACCAGATCGGCACCTGGAACAGGACGAACATGGCACCGCCGAGCACCGCCTCGGTCCACGAGTCGTCCCAGCGGAACAGCAGCCGGGCCCCGATGCCGAGCGGCGTGAAGACTGCCCACAGCACCACCGGCCGCAGGATCGGTGGGACGCGACGGAACGCAACCGGTCCGGTGCGGTCACCTGCCATGGGTACGCGTTACCCGGCCGGCGTTCCGGCCAACCTCCATTGAGGACCGCTCGTGGCGACCGGCGACCGCGACCGGCGACCGGCGACCGGCGACGGCGACGGCGACGGCGACGGCGACCGACGACCGACGACGGCGACCGACGACGGCGACCGCGACCGCGACCGGCAAAAAAGTGACGGGTGACGGAGGGTCAGCCGGCCAGGGCGCGGGCGACGACGGTGAGGTCGGCGACCAGCCCGTCGTACGCGACGTCCTGGTTGTCGGCGCGGAGCACGGCGGATGGGTGGATGGTGGCCAGCAGCCGGGCCGGCGGCGCGTCGGCGGTGCCTCCCGCGCTGTCCACCGGCACCCGCTGGAAGTCCTCGGGATGCTGGGCGGCGGCCGGCCAGGGCAGCAGTTCGCCGCGCTGACGGGTGACCCGGAACGCCGGGCCGAGCAGTGCTTTCGCGGCGGTCGCCCCGAGCACCACGACGACCTCCGGGTGCAGTTGGGCGAACTCGGCGACCAGCCAGGGTCGGCAGGCGGTGATGTGTACCCGGTCCGGGGTCTGGTGGATGCGCCGCTTGCCGCGCAACTGGAAACGGAAGTGTTTTACGGCATTCGTGAGGTAGATGTGTCCCGGGTCGATTCCGGCGTCGTCGACCGCCCTGCGCAACAGCCGGCCCGCGGGGCCGACGAAGGGCAGCCCCTTCTGGTCCTCCATGTCGCCGGGTTGCTCGCCGACGAAGACCACCCGGGCGGTGGCGTCGCCCCGACCGAAGACGGTCTGCGAGGCGTCCCGGTACAGCTCGCAGCCCTGGCAGTTGGTGGCTGCGGCACGCAGGTCGGCAAGGGTGTCGGCCTGCGGCGGGATGAACTCTTGGGCACCGGGCGCATTGTCGTTCTCGGCCATGGCCTCTGTTCTACCCGCTCTGCCCCGCCCGCCCCCGAAGCCTCGCCGATCTTGCACTTACGGTCGCCGATATGCCATGTATGTCCGTCTTGCCCCGACGGAAAGCGCAAGATCGACGAGACGAGACGAGACGAGGGGTGGGGCAGGGGTGG
>NZ_JCANNB010000056.1:0-31613 GCF_059553435.1 Micromonospora sp. PRAS1 | reverse complement strand
TCACCTTCTGGCCCGTGTCAAACCGTGTGTCCCGGTCCGTCACGCTTCAGGCGGTTCGGCACCCGTGATTCAGCGCAGCGGAGGATCCGCTTCGCTAGATCATCGGATTTGGCAGGCCGGCCGTTACGGTCTCCCGCAAGCTCGCCCGGTGCCCTGCCGGTCGTAAACCTTACCCGGTCGGTTTCGCTCCGCCAAATCCGCCCCTCGGCGGTTGGGTGGAGCCCCACCCGGACCCGGTTGGCCGAGGATCAAATCCCTGGTCACCGGTGCCGGCGGATCAGGTTCACCAGGGCTTTCGCCCTGTTTGCCCCGTTCCGCGCTGGCAGAGAGAAAGTTACGCGTCCACCGGATTGATCGTCAAATCCGACGGGAGCGGCCCCCGTCACACTTGTCCCACCGAGGCTCGCAGCTACCGCTGCGTACCGCGGCGGGAGGCTCGCCAGGCGCGGAGGCC
Organism: Micromonospora sp. PRAS1; assembly: GCF_059553435.1. Lineage (NCBI taxonomy): Bacteria > Bacillati > Actinomycetota > Actinomycetes > Micromonosporales > Micromonosporaceae > Micromonospora > Micromonospora sp. PRAS1. Next base: position 31,159 of record NZ_JCANNB010000056.1, on the reverse strand, counting down.
GAGCAGGCCAACGGTCGTGCCGATGGCCAGGGACGCCGCGATGAGCAACGCGTGCACCCAGAGGAAGCTGGTCGCCGGCCAGTCCCCAACCGTGCCGGTGGACCAGGATCTCGGGTCCTTCCAGATGGCCACGGCGAACCGGGGCCAGATCACCCAGGTCCAGACCCCGACCCCGGTGAGGAAGACGGCCCAGCCACGCGACAACACCATGGTCGGCGAGTATGCCAGCGGCCCGACCGGTACGCGCCGGACGCGCCCTCGCCGGTGTGCGCTTCTCGTTAGGATGCACCGGCACCGGTCGAGGCGGAGGTGGGTAGGCATGGTCCACGACCGTCCGTTGGCGGCACTCGCCCTGGTCGCGGCGGTGGCGACCGGCGCACTGGTGGCACCCGCGCCGCCGGCCAGTGCCGCGCCTGCGGTCTGTCAGAACCCGAGCGATCCGGGCCAGGTGAACACCGAAACCCCCTGGCAGCAACGGTGGCTCGCGCCGCAGCGGGTGTGGCCGTTCAGCACCGGCGCCGGAGTGCGGGTCGCCGTCATCGACTCCGGTACCGACAGCAGCCACCCGCAACTGGCCGGACGGGTGGCCACCGGCTTCGACGCGATGCGCGGCACGTCCGGCGGCGATTTCGACTGCGTGTCCCACGGCACCGCCGTGGCCAGCATCATCGCCGCCCGCCAGCGGGAGGGCGTCGGCTTCTACGGGCTGGCGCCGGACGCCACAATCGTGCCGATCCGGGTCAGCGAGCGCAGCTCCACCGAGGACGACGGCGGGGAGACCGTCACCGCCGCGGTCTTCGCGCAGGCGATCCGGTGGGCGGTCGACGACGGGGCCGACGTGATCAACATGTCGGTGACGCTTTACCGCAAGTATCCCGAGGTGGAGGCCGCCGTCCGCTACGCCGTGGAGCAGGATGTCGTGCTGGTGGCTGCCGCCGGCAACCTGCACCAGGAAGGCGACGGCCCCGATCCGGTGCCCTATCCCGCCGCGTACGACGGGGTGGTCGGGGTGGGCGCCATCGACGAGACCGGCGTACGGATCGCGAAGTCTCAGATCGGGCCGTACGTCGACCTCGTCGCGCCGGGAGGCGCGGTGGTGGCCGCGACCCGGGAACGCGGGCACGCCGTCTACGAGGGCACCAGCTTTGCCACGCCGGTGGTGAGCGCCACCGCAGCACTGATCCGCTCGGCGGAGCCCCGACTGTCGGCGCAGGAGGTCACCCGCCGCCTGCTCGCCACCGCCGACCCGGCCCGGGGCAGCGCCGCGCAGGGCTACGGCCGGGGAGTGGTCAACCCGTACCGGGCGGTCACCGAACGGCTGACCAGTGCGGCGCCGGTGGCCCAGCCGCCGCTGCCCGAGGTGCCGCACGACGCGGCGGCGCAGGCTCGCACCGACCGCTGGGCGTTCGTCGGCCAGCTGGCGCTCTGGATCGGACTGGCCCTGGCCGTCGTGGCGGTCGGTGTGGCGACGCTGGCGGCGCTGATGCCGCGCGGCCGGCGGACGCGTTGGCGGCCCGCCCGGCCGCCCACAGCGCCACCCGCCCGGCCCGAGATCGACGAGCCGGAGGAGGTCTTCTTCCGGGTGCCCACCTCGACGACCCGGGACTGACCCGGGAACGACCCGGACGACACGGACCGCCCCGGACGACACGGACCGCCCCGGACGACCCGGACCGACCCGGACGACAATGATGGCCCGGCGCGTACGCCGGGCCATCGTCGCTCAGAGCGGAGCCTCAGCCGCCGAACTTCGCGCGGTTGGCCGCCTCGCGGGCCTGCATGTTGGCGGCCGACTCGCGCAGCGCCCGCTCGATCCGGCCGAGCAGGTCACGCAGGTCGTTGGCGGCCGACTCCCATTCGGTCTGCCGACGGAAGTACGCCTCGCGGGCGTCACCGTCCCAGGTGGCAAGCATCGGAGCGATGCCGGACTTGAGGCCCTCCAGCTCGCTGGTCATGTTCCGGACCGCGCCGCCGCAGTTGTCCGCCGCCCCGTTCAGGGCGGCGAAGTTGTACCTGAGTTCCATTGCGATCTCTCCCCCGTCAGAGCTTCAGCGCAGCGGTGATCTGGCCGGCGCTGGCGCCCGCGCTCTGCATCTCGGACCTGATCTCCTCGTCGCTGACGTCGTAGTCCTTACCGGCGGAGCCGACGGCCTCGGCGATCGCGCGCAGCGCGACGTTCAGCCGGGCCATGTCCCCGTCGAACCGCTCACGGACCTGCTGGAAGGAACCGGCACCGGCGCCCTTCCACTGGTCGTAGAGCGGCGCGAGCTGGTCCATCAGCCGGTTCAGGTTGCCGGTGAGCCGGTCGGCGACGGCATCGACGTCGCCCTCGGTCTTCAGCATCAAGCCGGTATCGGTACGCATCGACATGGCGGAAGTCACCCCCGTCTTCGTTCGTTCGCCCCGCGTCCCCCGGGGGCGGCCTGTCATTCGGCGTGCCCACATCGACTCGCGATCACGCCGCGCATTCGTACGCACGGTATCGGGTCCCGCCCAACCCGCGCTAGCCCGCAGGCCGGTCAGCGAATCCAAAGTGGCTGGTCGGCCCGGTGCGGTGCGGCGGCGGGACGCCTCACTCCGGATCGAGTGCCAGCTTCACTCCGGGTCCAGGGCCAGCCTCACTCCGGGTCCAGGGCCAGCTTCGCGGTGGTCGGGTCGAGGGCCGGGCCGGCGGGCAGCCGGACCACCAGGCTGGCCGGCAGGCGTACCGGTTGCACGCCCGCGTAGCCCAGCATCCCGGACACCTCCGCGGAGGCCAGCGGGTAGCGGTAGCCCAGGTCGGTCACCAGGTTGACCGTGCCGCCCTCCTGTTCGGGCGCGGAGACGGCGGTGACCAGGACGCCATGGCCCGGCTCGATGACCACCCGGTCGGCAAGCGGTACGCCGTCGCGGGTCTGCTCCCGGGTGCGTACCGGCTCGCGTACCGGTTGGACCTGCGCGTCGAGCAGCACCGTCGGTTCGTTCTGGCCCGGCTGGTACGCGGCGCAGATCGCCGGCTGGTCGCCGGTCAGTCGGGCGATCTCGGGCCGCTGCTCGGGTGCGCGGTGCCGGCCCTGGCCCGGTGCCGCCGCCTTGGGCGCACCGGCGGCGGCATTGGCGGCGAGTTCGATCGGGGCCGGCTTGTCGCCGTCCGGGTACGCCGCCTCGGTCGCGTCGTCGGCCAGCAGCACGTCCGCCTGCACCGGGGTGATCGGGACGAGTCGCTCCCGTTCGGCCAGGTAGTACTGGCGGCTGCCGTTCTGGCTCTCCACCACGAAGACCTGGCCGACCCGGGCGTCCGGCAGCGCCGACGAGAACGAGCCCCGGTCGTCCACCTGCCGGGTGGCGATCGGTTCTCCGGCGGGCAGCGCGTTCAACCAAGCACCGCCGACCTCGACCACCGGCTCGGCGCTCATGGTGAGCCCCTCCAGCACGATCTTCTCGTTGCGGATCTCGTACCGGTGATCCCGCCAGATCAGGTGCATCCGCTTGGTCTTGCGTTCGCGGACCAGCAGCGCGGCGTCGCCCGGTTCCCGCCCGCCGACCGGGGCCCGGCCGACGGTGAGCACCGTGGTGACGACGGTGCCGCCGGCCGGGTCGCGGGCCGGTTGGGTGCAGAGCGTCCAGGGCCCGTCCAGGATCCGGCCGCGCGCCGGCAGCGCGTCCGGCGCGTCCGGGATGCCGATCCGGGGGCCGCGCGGCGTGCCGACAAGCGAGTTGCGGGAGACGGAGACCGTGGGGGCGGCCGAACCGAGGGCCAGCAGGGCGGAGGCGTAGTTGACCACCGGATGCAGTCGTCCCTCCCGGTAGAGGTACCGGGTGCCGGTCTCCTTCTCCAGGATGACCGCGGGATTGTCCTTCCACTTGGTGGCCCCGCCGGGGCGCAGCAGGCCGTACACCCCGACGGCCGCCAGGCAGAGCACGGCCACCATGACGCTGGCGAAGCCCGCGCCACCGAGCCGGCGGAACGGCGCCGACTCCGGGTCGGGCTCGCGTGCCACAAGCGCGGAGGTCATCCGCTGGAGGAAGAACTGGTACGACTGGACCTGGTCGCGCCGCGACGGCATGGCAGTCTCCCCGTCAGCCGTTGATCGCGCGCATGAACGCGTACAGACCCAGCACGCCGCAGGCCAACGGCACCACGGCCAACTGGAGCAGGATGTCGCACACGTCGCCGAGCCGGGCCAGCCGGGGCGACGGGGGGCGCCGGCTGTAGGCGAGCCCGGCGGCGGCCGCGATCCCGGCCCCGACAAGCGCCACCGGCAGCACCGCGAGGACCCGCGCCGCCGTCGACGCGTCGGCCGCACCGACCAGCGGCAGCAGGCCGAGCCCCAGCAGGCCGACGGCGAGCATCGGTACCCGGTGCCGGACGGTCGGCACCAGCCGGGCCCGCAGCAGGTAGCCCAGCGAGATCACCCCGGCGAGCAGCAGCGCGGAGAGCGTGCCGGTCGCGGTGAGTACGAGCAGGCAACCGATCGTGATCAGGAACGCCCCGAAGATCATGCCGGTGAGCACCTCGTCGGCGCGGGCAGTGGCCTGGTACACCACCTCGCGTCGGGGCTGCGGATCGTCGCGTACCAGATCCTCGGCGGTACGCGGCAGCGCGGGCATCGGCATCTTCCCGAGCCGGACGGAGAGCAGCGGCATGGCCGGCAGCAGCAGGGCCACCGCGCTTACCACGATGGCGCTGCCCTGCGCGGCGTCCATCGAGCCGAGGGCGATCAACCCGCCCACCATGCCCCAGCAGCCGACGAAGACCGCGGTCACGAAGACCCGGGTCGCGTCGCCCACCCCGAGCAGGCCGAGCAGGCCGGAGAGGAGCAGCACCGCCGAGCCGAGCAGCACGTGCGGCGCGCCAAGGGTCCACACCGACTCCCCGGTGCCGAGCACCAGCACGCCGCCGACGAAGGCGTAGGGCAGACCGGCGGCGGCGACGACCGCGCCGGCGAGGGAGTCGGCCATCGCCCGGGCGAGCACGATCCCGCTGACCAGCAGCAGACCGGCGGTGCCGAGGGCTATCGCACCGCCGAGCCAGCCGGGCTGGTCGGAGGTGATGATCACGACGAGGCCGAGCAGCAGCAGCACGCCGGCCACGATCAGGCCGGTGAGCCGGGTCGCGAACGGGGTCCAGGCCACGCCACGCCGCCGGGCGCCGTCGGCGACGGCCTCCATCAGATCGTCGTACGCCAGCTCCGGCCACTCCGTGCGGCGGGGCACCAGGTGCAGCGTCTCGCCGTCGCGGACGTTCTGGGCGGCGAGCGTACGGGTCAGGTCGACCGGGCTGCCGTCCCCACGGCGCAGCATCCACCCGCCGTGCGCGGTGCCGTCCGACGGATCCTCGTCGGCCTGGCGCAGCACGGCGGGGAGCAGCCCGACGATCGGCAGGTGCTCGGGCAGGGCGAGATCCAACCGCCGGTTGGGTGCGATGACGGCGATGCGCGCGAGTCCGGTTCCGGCCTGGGTGACCACTGAAGACCCCTCGGTACGAGGAGCGGGCCGACGGCCCGCGGCTGTCCTGACCGGCACAGGCTACCTACCATGTGCCGGTGACGCGGGTGCCGGTTGCACGCGGCGACCGGGCGTACGGGGGTGCCGGGCGTGCACTGCACGTCCAGGAGAGGCAACGGAGGTCTGTCACGTGAGCACGGTGGTCGTCAAGCGACCTGCCCGCCAGCCGGAACCGGAGTACCCCTCCGGCGAGGTGCTGTTGGACGCGCCGCCCGAGGTGCCCGCGCCGACCGGCAAGGCGTGGGGGCAGATGCTGATGCTGCTGCCGATGCTCGCCGGCTCCTTCGCGATGGCGTTGATGTTCGCCGGCCGGGGCGGGTCGACCATCGGCTACGTCACCGGCGGCCTGTTCGGGCTCTCCGCCCTCGGCATGCTCGGCTCCCAGCTGACAAACAACTCCGGTCCGGGCAAGCAGGAGATGCTCCAGCGACGCCGGGAGTACATGACCCATCTGTCCCGGCAGCGGCGGCGGGTACTCAAGACGGTCCGCCGGCAGCGGGAGGCCGCCTTCTACCGGCACCCCGACCCGGACATCCTCTGGTCGCTGCCGCTCGGTCCCCGGCTCTGGGAACGCCGCCGCGGCGATGTGGACTTCGGCACCGTCCGGATCGGACTCGGGCCGCAGGAGCTGGCCACGCCGCTGGTGCCGCCGCCGGCGAGCACGCTGGAGAAGCTGGAACCGATGTGCGCGCTGGCCCTGCGCCGGTTCCTCACCACCTACGGCGAGGTGCCGGACCTGCCGGTGACGATGGCGTTGAACGGGTTCGCCCGGGTGCACCTGCGCGGTGACGTCGACGCCGCCCGGGGGATGGTCCGGGCCGTACTCGCCCAGGCCACCGCCTTTCACGCGCCCGACGACATGCTGGTCGCGGTCTGCGTATCGGCGGATCGGCGGGCGCACTGGGAGTGGACGAAGTGGCTGCCGCACGCCCTGCACCCGTCGCGTACCGACGCGCTGGGTCAGCTGCGGTTGGTTGCCCCCTCGGTGAGCGGGCTGGAGGCGATGCTCGACGACGTGCTGGCCAGCCGGCCCCGCTTCAACGCCAGCGGCGGGGCGCTCCAGGTCGGCGGGCCGCACGTGCTTGTGGTGATCGACGGCGGCGACACCGCCGGCTCGGACCACCTGATGACCGAGGGCGGCGTGGAGGGCGTCACGCTGCTCGACCTCTCCACTCCGCCGCCGCGCCTGCTCGACCGGGCACGGCTGGTGCTGGACGTGACCGCGGACCACCAGCTGCACAGCACGACTGTGGACGGGGTGGCGGAGATCGGCCGGGCGGACGACTGCCGGCTGGCGGAGATCGAGGCGCTTGCCATGCAGCTGGCCCCGCTGCGTCTCTCGGCCGCCTCCCGGGGCAGCAGCGGCGACACCCCGCTCGCCACCGAGATGGGCCTGGTCGAGCTGCTCGACATCGGTGACCCGTACGAGTTCGACGTGGACCGGGCCTGGCAGCCGCGACCCAACCGGGACAAGCTGCGGGTGCCGATCGGGCTGGGCGCCGACGGCGCACCGGTGGAGCTGGACCTGAAGGAGTCGGCGCAGGACGGCATGGGCCCGCACGGGCTGCTCATCGGGGCCACCGGTTCCGGCAAGTCGGAGCTGCTGCGCACCCTGGTGCTGGCGCTGGCAGCGACGCACTCCTCGGAGAGCCTCAACTTCGTCCTGGTCGACTTCAAGGGCGGCGCGACCTTCACCCGGCTGGACGGGTTGCCGCACACCAGCGCCGTGATCACCAACCTGGCCGACGAGCTGCCGCTGGTGGACCGGATGACCGACGCCATCAACGGCGAGCTGGTCCGCCGGCAGGAACTGCTCCGCTCGGCCGGCAACTACGCCTCCCAGCGCGACTACGAGAAAGCCCGGGCGGCGGGCGCGCCGCTCGCCGCGCTGCCGAGCCTGCTGATCATCTGTGACGAGTTCTCCGAGCTGCTCACCGCCAAGCCGGACTTCATCGACATGTTCGTGCAGATCGGTCGGGTCGGCCGGTCGCTCGGCGTACACCTGCTGCTGGCCTCGCAGCGGTTGGAGGAGGGCCGGCTGCGCGGGCTGGACACCCACCTGTCGTACCGGATCGGGTTGCGGACCTTCTCGGCGATGGAGTCCCGGGTGGTGCTGGGCGCCACCGACGCGTACGAGTTGCCCCGCTCGCCGGGGCACGGTTACCTGCGCTTCGGCACCGAGCCGCTGGTCCGGTTCAAGGCCGCGTACGTCTCCGGGACGTACCGCAGCAAGACCGCCGCGGCGGTCGCGGCCGGCGGCGGCGAGGACCAGGTACGCGAGTACAGCACCGGCTACGTCGCTCCGCCGGTGACCCGTACGCCGAAGGAGGAGGAGCCGCCGGAGCCGGCCGACGGGGTCGGCGAGAGCGTGCTGGACATCCTGGTCGGGCGACTCGTCGGCCGGGGCAAGCCGGCGCACCAGGTGTGGCTGCCGCCGCTGAACGAGCCGCCGACGCTTGACCAGTTGCTGCCGCCGCTGAGCACCGACCCGGCCCGGGGCATCACCGTGGCGCACGCCGGCCTGCTCGGTGAGTTGCAGGTGGCGGTCGGCATCGTCGACAAGCCGTACGAGCAGCGCCGGGACGTGCTCTGGTTCGACCTGGCCGGCGCGGCGGGACACGCCGTGATCGTGGGCGGTCCGCAGAGCGGCAAGTCCACCCTGCTGCGGACCATCGTCACCGCGCTGGCGCTGACCCACACCCCGCGCGAGGCCCAGGTGTACTGCCTCGACCTGGGCAGCAGCGCGTTGTCGTCGCTGCGCGACCTGCCGCACGTCGGCTCGGTGGCGACCCGCCTCGACGCCGGCCTGGTCCGGCGTACCATCGCCGAGCTGCAACTGCTGATGGGTGAGCGGGAGCGGCGGTTCGCCGAGCGCGGCGTCGACTCGATGGCCGCGTACCGGCGGGCTCGCCGGCACGGCCAGCACGACGACGACCCGTTCGGCGACGTCTTCCTGGTCATCGACGGCTGGGCGACGCTGCGGGCGGAGTTCGAGGACCTCGAACCGACAATCAACGACATCGCCAACCGGGGGCTCTCCTTCGGCATCCACCTGGTCGTCACGGCCGGACGCTGGATGGATCTGCGCCCGGCCGTCCGGGACGTCTTCGGTACCCGGCTCGAACTGTGGCTGGCCGACCCGAGCGACTCGAACCTGGACCGCAAGGCGGCGATGAACGTGCCGGAGAAGTCACCGGGCCGGGGCATCACGCCGGACGGGCAGCAGTTCCTGGCGGCACTGCCCCGGGCCGACGGCGCGCAGGAGACCGACAGCCTGCCCGAGGGGGCCCGCAAGCTGGTCACCGATCTGGCCGCCGCCTGGCAGGGGCCGGGTGCGCCGCCGATCCGCCTGCTGCCGCCGATCGTCCCGTACGGCAGCCTGCCGAGCACCGGACGGCCGGGCGTGCCGATCGGCATCGCCGAGGTGGACCTCCAGCCGGTGCACCTGGACTTCGCCGCCGACCCGCACTTCATCCTCTTCGGCGACGGCGAGTCGGGGAAGAGCACCTTCCTGCGGTCGCTGGCCCAGACGATCGTCGACCGGCACGAGCTGACCGAGGCCCGGCTGGTGCTCGTCGACTACCGGCGCAGCCTGCTCGGCGACATCAACACGCCGCACCTGATCGGTTACGGCTCGACCGCGCAGGTCACCGAGACCATCGTCGCCGAGGTGGCCGCGGTGATGCGCGACAGGCTGCCCCCGCCCGACATCGACGCCGAGCGGCTGCGGGCCCGGGACTGGTGGAAGGGTCCCGACCTGTACGTGCTGGTCGACGACTACGACCTGGTGGCGGGGACGGGCAGCAATCCGCTGACCCCGCTGCTGGAGTTCCTGCCCCAGGCCCGGGACATCGGCCTGCACCTGGTGATCGCCCGGCGTACCGGCGGGGCGAGCCGGGCGCTCTACGAACCGGTGCTGATGCGGCTGCGCGAGATCAGCACGCCGGGCATCGTGATGTCCGGCAACCGGGACGAGGGGGTGCTGCTCGGCACCGTCCGGCCCGGTCCGCTGCCACCCGGGCGCGGCTGGCTGGTGGCCCGGCGCGGTGGCACCCGGCTGGTGCAGTTGGTGAACCTGCCGCCACGGTCGTGAGCTGCGGTACGGGGTTGCCTGATCAGGCGGCTTTCGGCCAGAGTGGATCGACAACGGGGAGGAATCATGGGCGATGACTGGCTCGTCAACGAAGAAATCAACGTCGACATTCAGCAACTGAAGGACTTCGCGGAGGCCGTCCGGCGGGAACTGGAGGGCAACTTCCAGCCCAACTACGAGAACGGTCTGCGCCCGATGCTGAATACCCGCGCGCCGTTCGGCAGCGGCGGGATGCAGGAGGCCGCCTTCTTCCGGGGCCGGCACGACGACAGTCGGCTCGCCGTGCAGCTTCTGATGGAGGACGTGGTCCGGGGCCTCGTCTCGCTCAGCACCGCGGCTGGGGCAATCTCGGCCGAGTACCTCGACGGCGACGCGATGGCGCGGGCCACAAACGACGACGTGCACCAAGCGTTCCGAGGGGTGGACGGTCAGGAGATTCTCACCGGCGAGTGGCAGCAGGATGGCGGGAACGCGGCCGGCGGCGGCACGGGAGCTGAGGACCGGGCATGAGCGAGGACTACTACGGCTGGCGGCCGATCGGCCAGCCCTACCACATGGGCATCTCGGACGACTACGCGGCGGATCGGGCCGCCCAGGCCAGGCCGTACGAGCCGACCGCGTGGGACGGGGTCGACATCGAGCAGATGCACGAGTACGTCACCAAGGAGGACGACGGACGTACCGCGACGCTCGCCGAGACGTGGTCGCGCGCGGCCGACCTGCTGCGCGTCACCCGGGAGAACCTCAAGCGGCACGCCGACGCGCTGGACGCCAGGTGGGACTCGCCCGCGGGTCGGGTCTTCATGTCGAAGGTCGGTGCCACGCTGCACTCGCTGGACGAGTGGCAGCGGGTCGCCGCCAGCAACGCCAGCGGCCTGTCGCAGCTGGCCGACAAGATCTCGACCGCCCAGCGCGACATGCGGGAGCTCTACCGTCAGTACGAGGCCGAGCAGCGGACGCAGCGGCGGGCCTACGAAGAGGACAAGGCGAAGATCACCTTCAGTGACCTCTTCGGCGACAAGCACAAGACGCCCGACGAGGTCCGGCGGGAGTTCCACCAGCGCGCCAAGAACATCGCCAAGCCGCTCGCCGACTTCTACATCGACGTCTACATCTCGAAGATCTCCCGGGGCGGGAAGTTCAAGGGCCCGACCGAGGCGGCCCCCTTCGAGGAGGTGGGCGGCGGGCGCCCCGGCGGCTCGGGTGGTGGGCCCGGTTTCCGGCCGGGCACGTCCATCATCGGTGGGCCCTCCGGCGGGCCGGACCGCCCGAACCTGCCACCCAGCCCGGAACCGCCGGCCCGGCCGGAGCTGATTGTCCGACCGACCGATCCGCCCGGCGTCACGCCGGTGGTGCCGGAGGGCCCCGGGCTGGCCGGTGGCACCATCACGCCCGTACCGGCGCCCCCGCCGCCGCCGATCACCACGCCGAACCCGCCGGTGCCGCCCGGCCCGGCACCGCCACCGGTGGTGCCACCCGGTCCCCGACCCGTACCGCCCGCTCCCCGACCCGTACCGCCCGCTCCCCGACCCGTACCGCCCGCTCCCCGGCCCGGTCCGCCCGGCCCGCCGCACACGGGCCCCCGGCCCACCCTGCCCGGAGCGGGCGGCCCGACCACCAATCCCGGCAGTCGAGGTCCGCTGCCGAACCGGACCACCCTCCCGGGTGCGAACGGGCTCGGTAACCCGTCGGTGGTGCCGGGCGGTCAGCGGGGTCCGGTCCCGAACCGGGCGACCCTGCCGGGCAACACCGGCGTTCCCGGCCCGCGTAGCAGTGCGCCCGTGCGGCCCACCACCCCGCCGCCCAGCCTCGGCGGCCCGCGGGGCGCCGCGCCGGGCACCCCGCGCCCGGCGACGCCACCGCTTACCGGTCGGCCCCAGCAGCCACCGGCCACCCGGGCCCCCGCCGCCGGGGCGCGTCCCGACCTGGGCGGTCGTACCGGTGCCGCCCGTCCCGCGCCGACCACCGGCCCGGCACCGTCGCTAGGTGGCCGGCGCACCGCCCCGATCGCACCGATCCCCGGTAAGGGAGCCGGCCGCGCCGGAAAGCAGGAAACCTGGGAGTACGGCGACGGCGACTACGAGCTGTGGGTCACCGAGTCACCAGGTGCCGGCGTCATCGAGGCGCCAACCGAGCGTCGACCCCGCGAGCAGGGCCGGGCACTCGGCGGCAGTTGACAACGGGCGGGCCGGGCACCCGACGCCGGGTGTCCGGCCCGTACACCCCAACCCTCAGCACTCAACCCTGGGTGTCCGGCCCGTACCATGCGGTGACGCCCCATCCCGGCCGTGCCGGTGGACCACAGAGGAAGGTAGACGGGCATGCGTGTCCTCACCCGACCGGCGGCTGCCCTGGCGCTCGTCACCGCGAGCGCCCTGGCGACCCTGAGCCTCCCCGCCCCGCCCGCCTCGGCCGATTCGATCCGGGACGACTCCTGGCACGTCAAGGAGCTGGAACTGGCCGAGCTGCACAAGATCACCCAGGGCGAGGGGGTGGTGGTGGCGGTGATCGACAGCGGAGTGGACGCGACCCACCCGGATCTGAAGGACAATGTGCTGCCCGGCGTCGACCTCTACGACCGCGACGGCAAGGGCGATGTCGACCGACGTGACCACGGCACGGGCGTGGCGTCGCTGATCGCCGGCCACGGGCACGGCCCGGACAACCGGGACGGTGTGCTCGGGGTCGCGCCGAAAGCCAAAATCCTGCCGGTGACGGTGCAGAACGATGAGGTCCGGGCGATTTCCCCGGAGGCGATCGCCACCGGCATCGACTGGGCCATCGACCACGGCGCGGACATCATCAACGTGTCCCTGGGCGGCAGCTTCAACACCGAGCTGAACCGGGCGGTGGAGCGGGCGTACCAGCAGGACATCGTCGTGGTGGCCTCCGTCGGTAACCGCAGTGACCTCGTCATCGGTCACCCGGCCCGGCATGAGCTGGCCGTGGCCGTCAACGGCACCGACCGCAAGGGCGCGATCAGCAAGCTTGCCGCGCTGCAAGCCGACGAGGTGAACATCGCCGCACCGGGAGAAGACATCGTCCGTGCCGCTTCCGGCGGCGGCTACGACTCCTCGGTCGGCAACAGCTATTCCGCCCCGCTCGTCTCGGGCAGCCTGGCTCTGATCAAGGCCAGGTACCCGGACCTGAACGCGCAGCAGTTGGTCCAGCGCCTGCTGGAAACCACCCGGGACGCGGGCGACCCCGGCCACGACCGGCAGTACGGATGGGGGGTGCTCAACCTGCGCCAGGCCCTGACCGGCGAACCGGACGGCCGCACCGCCCCCACGTCAAGCGCCAGCGCCGCTCCGACAGCCAGCGAACTCGACCCGTGGTTGGCCGAGCCGCGTGACCGCGAGAACGGCATCCTGATCGTGGTCTGGGCCGCCATCATCGTGGTGTTCCTGCTCCTCGTCGGCGGCATCGTGCTGCTGCTGCGCCGCCGAGCCCGCCAGCGCCGAGCCCAGCCCGCCGACGACACCCCCTCGCTGGCCGCCGCATCCGCAGGCGGCCCCGGCCAGCCCGCCGACGCCCCCGACGACACGGCATGGCGCCGCCCGCCCAACTAACCGGTGTAGCGGCGCAACTTCGGCGAAACGGCGGTATCAGGCGGCCAGTAAGGCAGCAACCTCGCCGAAACTGCGCGGAACATCCAGGCCGGGTCAGGCCAGCGGGTGTCGGTCGACCTTCAAGGCGTAAAGGAAGGCGGTCCAGGTACCAGCGTCGAAGGCAAGCGCCGGACCACTGCGGTCCTTCGAATCGCGTACGCCCACCGCGCCGCCGGCAAACCGCACCTCGACACAGTTGGCATTGCTGGAGCTGCGGGACGACTTGAACCAGTCCCGGTCGGGGGTGGGGAGTTGAGCGGTCACGTCATCTCCTTGGCGATCCGGCGGATCAGATCCAGTGATTCCGCCGAGCCTAACGCCAGCTCCCGGGTCTCGGCGAAGGTGACCACGTAGTCGGTGACCCGCACCGACTGGTCGATGATGTCGATCGAGGTGAGGATCTCCTGCCAGACCAGGTCCGGCAGCCGGGGCGACGGGAAGGACAGAATCTCGAACGGGCCGCCGAAGGCGGGATGCGCGCCGACGGTGAACGGCAACACCCGGACCTCGAACTGCTCGGGCCGCTCGGTGGCGAGCGCGACGAGATGGTCGAGTTGGGCGCGCATCACCGCCGGACCGCCGACCTGCTGGCGGAGGGCACCCTCGCTCAGGATGGCGCTGATCCGCAGCGGATGCGGGCCGTCGAGCCGGGCCTGCCGCGCCATCCGGACCGCCACCCGCCGGTCCACTTCGGTGAGTCGAATCGTGGTGGTGCCGCCACGAATCACCGCGCGGGCATAGTCCTCGGTCTGCAACAGGCCGTGGATCGCCTCCGGGTGGAAGCTGCGGATCTGCTCGGCACCGGCCTCGTAGCCGAGGAAGCGGAGGAACTCGGCCGGGAAGAGCTGCGCGTACTCGTGCCACCAGCCACGGCGGGCGGCACCGGCCCGGAGCGCCTCCAACTCGGCCGCCTCCTCCGGCTCCAGCTCGTACGCCGCCACGATCTGTTCCAGCCGCCGGGCCGGCAGCTTGACTCGACCGGCCTCCACCCCGGAGACGTACGCCTGGATGATGCCGATCGCCCGACCCGCCGCCGCCGCGGTGAAACCTACTTCCTCGCGGCGCTGACGCAGCCGAAGCCCCAGCTCCCACGCCTGCACCACGGGCGACGACTCCAGTCGAGAGAGCGTCTTCGATTCGCCTGTCGCGCCGTTGGCTGAGGCCATGTCTCCTCCTTGGACGAAGTTCCTACACAATCAGTATTCTCTGCGACACCCTTGATATCAACCTCCACGGCATGCATTCTTCGAGTGAACGCAGAAATGGGTGTCGCGAGGAGGCAGTCGTGAATGACCGGGGTCGGTGGGTGTATCAAGAGGAGCAGGTGCCGTACGCGTTCTCGCTGTCCCGCGTCCTCGACGCCGGCACCTCGGAGCAGTCGTACGACCTGCTCGGGGTTGTCCGGGTCAGCGTGGACCGTCGACGGCCGGAGAAGCTGTCCAACGCCCTACGTCCTTGGGCCCTGGCCACGCTGACCAACGGCGGGTACGGCTTCGGCCGCTTCTACGCGTCGTACTCCACGTTGGACGAGGACGGCGAGCCGTACAAGAACATCGTCGACGAGTACATCGACTGGTCCGGCAGCGAGGTCCTCACCCCGCGACAGTCGTAGCCCTCGGCCCGGTGATCGACGGTCTGGGTGCATCTGTTGTCGTTCCCACGACAACAGATGCACCCAGAGGCGGTCGCCGGCACCGCAGCGAACGGAACACCGGAGGCCCACCTGGTGGCGTCCGGGCAGGGCCGCGAGGGGATCACACGGTCTGCATCGGCTGGGATATCGTCGGTCCAACCCTCATCGCCGTTCAGAGCCCGGAGCCATGACGCGCACCCTTCTCGTCGTCGCCGACCAGCCCTGGGCCACTGCGTTCAGCGGGGACGCAGCGGCGCTGCCCACGGTCGCCGACACCGATGTTCCGGTGGCGAGGGGATGTTGACCATGAGGGGCCGATCAGGGAGGGGCGGGCGGTGACGCAGCCGGGTGCGGCACGGCCGGGCGAGCCGGGTTGGCAGCATCACCCGGGCGCGACGGCACCACCGCCGCAACGAGAGCCGCAGCAGCAGGTCGATCCGGCGGCAGCGGTGCTCGGCGGGGTCGGGCCGGGACATAGTTGGGCTGCGCAGCGCGGGCAGGGGCGGGCCAGCGTCGGCGGCACCTACGCCAGCCAGACCAGCGGCGGCAGCACGCCCACCGGTCAGGCCGGCACCGGTTACACCGGCCAGGCCGGCGGCGGGAGCACGTACACCGGCCAGGCCGCCAGCGCCACGCACACCGGTCAGGCCGGCGGCGGGAGCACGCACGCCAGCGCCACGCACACCGGTCACGCCGGCGGCGGCACGTACGGCAGCCGGGCCAGCGGCGGGAACGCGTACGCCGGTCGGGTGGTGGCGGGAGGCGCGAGCGTGCCGGGCGCGCGGACGGCGGCTGGGGCGGGCACGATGCCGGCCCGGCCGGTGACGCCGGAGCCGGCGGCGGGGATGGCACAGCCTTCGGCGGGGGCGGGACTGCCTTCGGCGGGGGCGGGACAGCCTTCGGCGGGGGCAGCGGAGGCTGCGGCGGAGGGCGGTGGCCCGACTCCGGTGGTACGCGCGCATCGGCGGCAGCTCAAGGTGGCCGGCATCCATGTTGCGCAGTTCGTGGCCTGGCAGGCCGGGGTGGCTGCGGTGCTGGCCGCGACGCCGCACGGCGTGCCGCTGACCGTGGCGGTGGCCGTCGCCGTGTTGCTGCTGCTCACCCCGACGATGGTGCGCCGCCGAGGGCGGTGGCTCTACGAGTGGTTGGCGGTCTGGTGGGGTTACCGGGGGCGACGCCGACACCTGGCCGCCACCGGGCCGGCACGCGCCACCGGGCCGGCACGCGCCACCGGGCCGGCACGCGCCACCGGGCCGGCGGGTGCGGTCGGGCCGGCGGGTGCGGTCGGGCCGTTGGGTGTCGTTGGCGTCGACCATGTCGATGCGGCGTGGCAGTTGTTGACCCATCTCGAGGGCAGCGTCGAGCTGGACCAGGTCGAGATCGACGACCAGCCGGCGGTGCTGCTGACCCACCGGGGCGGGCTGAGCGCGGTGCTGGAGGTCGACCCGACCGAGGGTGCGCTGTTGATGGGGGCGGCGCAGGACCTGCCGTCGCCGATGTCGCTGCTGCCCGCGGCCGACCCGAAGACTCCGCCGGTGGCGGTGCAGGTGCTGATCCAGGTCACCCCGGCACCCCGGGTCGGTGCGGCGGCGGTGGACCGGGCGTACCGCGAATTGACCGGCGGCAGCGTGCCGGCCAGCCGGCAGGCGTGGGTGGTGCTCCAGGCACCGCGTACCCCTGATTTTCATGCCGACCGGGATCTGCGGCCGGCGCTCACCGCGGCGATCCGGCGGACCCGGCGTCAGCTACGCCACGACCGGGTGTCGGCCCGGCTGCTCAACCGCGACGAGGTGCTGGCCGCGGTCGCCACCCTGACCCACCTCAGCGGCGCTGCGCCGGGCGGGGACCGGCCGTTGGTCCGGGAGAGCTGGCGGAACTGGTCGGCGCAGGGCACTCCGCAGAGCTGCCATCGGCTGCTCGACTGGCCGGACCGGGCATTCGAGGTGGATGCACTGCTGCGTGGCCTGCCGGCGGCGGCCGGCGTGGTGTCGATCGCGGTGGCCCGGCAGTCCGGCCGGCCCGGCGACGACGAGGCCGTGCTGGAGGTGGCGTTCCGGCTGATCGGCGCGGACGCCGCCGCGCTGGCCACCGCCGACCGGGCGCTGGCCGAGGCGATCCGGGGTCACGGCGGTCGGTTGCAACGACTCGACGGCGAGCACGCCCACGGCGTGGCCGCCACCCTCCCGTTCGGAGGCTTCCTGCGGTGAACAGCGTCGCCTTTCCCGGCAGCCGGATCGGGCTGCACGTCGCAGACGGCAGCACCGTCGCCGGGCTGCGCCTGGCCGCCGGTGGCGGCGGGCTGGTGGTCGGCCGCAACCGCCAGCAGGAGCCGGTCGGCCTGCGCATCTTCCGCGCCGAGCCGACCCGGCTGATGCTGACCGGCGGGGTACGCGCGGCGGAGCTGCTCGCCTTCCGGGCGCTGGCGCTCGGTGCCCGGCTGTTCATCCAGACCGCCCGGGAGCAGGAGTGGGACGCCTTTCTGCGGCGCTGCGTCATCGGCCGGGAGATTGCCTCGTTCCTGCCGCCCGGGGTGGCGCCCCCGGTGCCGGCCACCCCGACCGAGCCGCAGCTCGTGGTGGTCGACACCGGTCCGGTGACCGGGCCGGACACCAACCTGGCCGCGCCGTGGCGGGCCACCCTGGTGGTCCGGGACGACCTGGCCGGCTGGGACGTCGAGGTGCTGGTCCGCAGCGACATCGTCGTGCTCCAGCGGCTCACCGAAGCCGAGGCCGGCACGGCGGCGAACGCGCTCGGGCTGGTGAGTGTGCAGAGCTGGTTCACCCAGCTGCACCCGGAGATGGTCGGCCTGATCACCAAGGGCAAGGTGCAGTGGGTGATGCTCAGCATGACCGGCACCGAGCGTCAGCTGATCGGACCGGTGGCCCGGGGCGGCTGAGGCAGGGTTGCGACGTTCGCCGGATTTGTGTCTCTTTTGGTGGCTAACATCCTGGAAAGTCGCTTCGCCGCCTGGAGGCAGCCCCGATGAACGACAGCTCAGCGACCATCTACCGGGTACGCGCCGAACAAGTGACCTGGCGTACCGCCGGTGACGAGGCCGTCCTGCTGGACACGAGGCAGTCCGTCTACTTCGCGCTCGGGCGGTCGGGTGCGCTGCTCTGGCCGTACCTGGTGGACGGTGCCACCGCCGACGAGCTGGCCCGGGCGCTTGTCGAGCGCGCCCCGGTGGACCGGGAGCAGGCCGCCGCCGACGTGCGGCGGTTCCTGGCCGAGCTGGAAGCCGCCGAACTGGTCGACCGGAGCTGACCAGAGCCGCCAGGAGAGCCAGGCGGCACGTCAGGAGGGCAGGAGAGCCAGGCGGCACGTCAGGACGGAGCCGCCAGGAGAGCCATGATGATGCCGGTCAGGAGAGCCAGGCGGCGGGGGTGGGGTGGCGGATCAGCTCGACCATGCCCTCCCGCTCGGCGTCGGTCTCCCCGTCGAGCCAGGCGTGGGCGCGGAAGCCGATGCTCGGTGCGGTCACCCCGATGACGATGGTGCGGCGGTCCTGCCGGGCCGCGTACCAGCGCTGCCGGACCAGCGCACCCTCCAGGCAGTTGCCGTGGCGCAGGGTGCGCAGCATGACCGTCGGGTCCGCGCCGGGTGGCGGCGCCGACAGGCGTACGGCGGGGATGCCGCCCCGGGCGAGCTGACGCCGGACCCGGCGGCGGGCGCGGAGCGTCCAGAGTGCCAGGCGTACGCCGGCCAGCCCGTCCGTGCGGGCCAGCCGGATCAGCCCGGCCCCGAGGCGTACGACTGCTCCGCCGCGCCGGGCAAGCCGGGTGCGTACCGATCTCGCACTGCTCACCACCGGTTACTCCACATACTCCGTCCCACCAGTAACAAAACGGATACTATGCGCATAAGGCACCGAACCGCGCTAGCAGCACGAAAGGTAACTTTTATGAGTAGAACTTCTGAGAAGGCTCCTGCTGCCAAGGGCGGGTACGAGCCGCCTCAACTCCGCCGGCTGGGCACCCTCGCCGAGCTGACCAAGGGCGGCGAGGGGAACCCGGTGGACGGCCTCGGCGGTGCCGGATTCTCATGATCGATCGCGCTGTGGTCCCGGCCGTCAGGTGATCGCGGCACGGCAAGCCAGCCGGCGCTTCGGGCGTCGACCGGTCTTCACCAACCTCGACCTCGACGTGTCGCAGGGCACCCGGCTCCTGCTGGCCGGCGGCAACGGATCGGGCAAGACCACCCTGCTGCGCTGCCTGGCCGGGACGTTGGCGCTGACGGCCGGACGGATCTCGGTGGCCGGTGAACCAGTCGGTTCACCGGCCGCCCGCCGGCTGGTCGGCCTCTGCCTCGCACCCGAGCAGGGCCTCTATGGCCGGCTCTCCGCTCGGGACAACCTGCGGTTGATCGCTCGGCTGCGGCTGCCCGGCCGGTCCGTGGAACCGGCGGTGGCCGGCGTGATCGAGGAGTTCGGCATCGCGGCGTACGCCGATCGGCCGGCGGAGAAGTGCTCGGCCGGCATGCGGTCCCGGGTGACGATCGCCCGTGCCCTGCTCGGCGATCCGGCGGTCCTGCTGCTCGACGAGCCGGCCCGGTCGCTTGACGAGTCGGCCCGCGCGATGTTGTGGGCGGCGCTGGACCGGCGCCGCAACCTGGCTTGTGTCATCGCCTCCCATCACCCAGAGGACCGGAACCGGTGCGATTGGACGCTCACCCTCGGGCAATGACGCAGGTCGCGGGCGGGCTTCGCCGCGCGGCGAAGGTGGCCGGGCGGCCTGCGGTGGGCATCGGGCCGGCGTTGACCGCCCTGATCCGCCGGGACCTGCGGGCCGAGCCGCTGCTGCGGGTCTCGGTGCTGCTGGACTTCGCCTTCGCCGCCGTCAACCTGGCGATCTTTCTCTTCGTCTCCCGCTTCCTGACCAGTCCGGGTGACGGTGCCGTGGGGGCGTCCCACAGCTACTTCGACTACGTGGCGGCGGGCATCACCTTCATGCTGGTCATCCAGGCGGCCACCACGCAGCTCACCATGCGGGTCGCGGCCGAACAGCGGGCCGGCACATTGGAGTTGCTGGCCGCCCAACCGGTGTCACCGGGTGCGCTGGCGGTCGGTGTCTGCGGATACCCGTTCCTGCTCGCCGCCGGCCGCGCCGCGATCTACCTCGCCGTGCTCGGTCCGCTGCTCGGCCTCCGGACCGGGCACGCCGACTGGATCGGCGTGGCGGTCCTGCTGGTGGCGGGATGTACGGCCATGGCCGGCATCGGCATCCTGCTCATGGCGGTGACGATCGTGGCCGGGCACGGCGACGCTGCCGCCCGGGCGATCGTCGTCGCCCTCACGTTCCTCTCCGGCACGTACTTCCCCGTCGACACGCTCGGCCCGGTGCAGCCGCTGGCCGCAGCGCTGCCCAGCCGGATCGCGCTCGATGGTCTGCGCGCCGCGCTCGCCGGGACGACCTGGGCCGGTTCCGCGCTCGCCCTGCTCGGCATCGCCGCGGTGCTGCTGCCGCTGTCGATCTGGATGTTCGCCCGGGCGCTGCGGCTGGCCGCGAAACGAGGAGTCCTGACCCGTGACTGAGCTGTCCACGCTGCCCGTTTCCCGGCCCACCCGGCTGGACATCGCCTGCGGCATGGTGCTGGGACAGGCCGCCGCGCCGCCGCCGGGGACCACCGACCGGCCGTTGGCCGCTGCGCCGCTGGCCGCGCTGGAACGGGCAGTGCTGCCCGCGCTGGCCCGCCCGCCCTGCGTGGTGAGTTTCTCCGGCGGGCTCGACTCCTCGCTCGTGCTCGCGGTCGCCGTACGGGTCGCCCGCCGCGAGGGGCTTCCCCTGCCGGTCCCGGTGACCTGGCGGTTCACCGAGGCACCGAGGGCCGAGGAGTCCGGCTGGCAGGACGAGGTGATCGGGGCGCTCGGTCTCACCGGCCCGTGGCACCAGCTTCCGGCCGGCGACGATCTCGACGTCGTCGGGCCGGTGGCCGGACGACTGCTGCGCCGGTACGGCGTGCTGCATCCGGCCAACCTGCACCTGCACCTGCCGATCATCGAGTTGGCGGCCGGTGGTTCCCTGCTCACCGGGGCCGGCGGTGATCAGGTGCTGGCCGGTTGGCGGCGTCCCGCCCGTACCGTCCGGAGCCGGCTGCGGCGGGCCCTGAACCCGGCCGTACGGGCGGTGCTGCCACCGGGCCGACGCCGGGCGTCCAGAGCCTTTCCCTGGCTACGGCCCGAGGTGGCTATGGACTGCTACCGGTCGTACGCGGCGGAGGTCCGCGCCGAGCCGGACCGCCTGGACCATCGGCTCCGCTGGCACCTGGGCCGTCGCGACATCAAGATGACCTGCGCGAGTCTGGCGGCAGTGGCCGCCGACCATCGGGTGTCGGTGGTCAACCCGCTGCTCGACAGCGGCTTCCTGGCCGCGCTGGTGGCCGTGGCCGGGAACCACCGCAATCCCACCCGGCAACAGTTGCTCGCCCGGATCGCCGGGGCAGAGCTGCCCACGGCGGTGACCGCGCCTCGACGCAAGGCGATCTTCCTGGAGGTCTTCCTGCGCCGGCACTCCCGGAACTTCCTCGCCGACTGGGACGGCACGGGGGTGGACGACGAACTGGTGGATCCCGACGCGCTGCGACGGGCCTGGTCGACGTGGCCGATCGGCCCGGGCAGCATCGCCCTGCTCCAGCACCTCTGGTGGGTGCGGGCTACCGGCTGACCCCGCCCGAGGGGGCACCCTCGTCGGCGTCCCGGACGGCGCGCAGCTCGCGTACCGCCCGGGGCAGGCCGGCGGCGTGCCGGCCCAGCCGACCGGCGTACGCCAGCAGCAGGCCCAGCCGGCCGCGCCGGGCCAGCGGACTGAAGTGCCGCATCGAGGCCGGCGACGGCAGCAGCCGCAGCCGGACGTGCCGCAGCCGGGCGCTGGTGGTGGGCAGCTCGCTCAGCCGGGCCAGCGATTTCGCGGTCGCGGTGCAACGGTGTGCGTGCAGCCATTGGCCCGGCGAGTAGACCTCGGGCAGGCCACCCAGTTCGGTGGCGAGGAGCTGGCCGCGTTCGGTGGTGCGCAGGCCCAGGACGAACCCTCCCTCGGCGGCGCAGCGACGCGCGAGCGCCGCGGCGGCCCGCCAGTCGTCGATCGGAAAGACCACCAGGGCACGGCTCAGGTCGGTGACCGGATGGTCGGCCTTTCCGGGGCAGGCCGCGTGCAGGGCGGTCAGCAGGGCGGTGCAGACCGGATCCGGAACGAGCACCCGACCGCCGGCCATCGGCAGTTCCACCGCGCCGGACCGGACCGCCTGCCAGAACAGTTCCGCGTCGCCCACCCCGGCGAAGCCCCGGTGCAGGTCGACCACCAGCGGGACGGGTCCGGGCACGAACCACGGTCGTTCGTGGAACAACTGGTCGTCGTCGCGGGCACCGGCGACCACAGGTCGGTATCCCGCCCCGGTCAGCACCTGCTGCGCGGCCTTGAAGGCGGCCGGCGCGACGAGCAGATCCACGTCGAGGTAGCGACGTTCGACACCCAGCCGCCGGGCCAGGCCGGCCCCCTTGAGCAGTACCGCGTCGATGCCGTGGGCGCGGAGCAGCGCGCAGGTCGCGACGGCGGCGTCGTCCAGCGCCAGGCAGCGGGCCGCGTCGGCGAGCGTGGTCACGACGGCACCCCCGCTGTGGCCGGTGCGGTCAACGCCAGGTCGAGCAGTCGGCGGGTCCCGGCCGTCGCCGACCAGTCTTGCGGCCGGACCAGGTCCCAGGCCGGCAGCGCGGCCAGGGCGAGCAGCGCGGCCGGATCCGACGGCAGGCCCGGCCAGGTGCGGAGCGCGGCCAGCCGGGTCAGCAGGTCGGGGGCGTCGACCGGGAGCGCCGCCGGCTCGTCGCCCCAGCGCAGGAAGAACCAACCGCCGACGGGAAGCCGGTCGGGGGCGGGCGGCAGCGCGACGCGGAGCCGGGTCGCGTACCGGGCCGGGACCGTGGCGAGATCGAGCCCGGGGACCGGCTCCCGCAGGTCGAGGCAGCGCGGCCCGGCGAAGGCGTACCGCCCGTCGGTGACCAGCACGTCGTCGGCGAGCACCGGCACGCCGTCGGCCGCCAGCATCGCGAGCAGGCTGCTCTTGCCTGCGGTACGCGCACCGAGCACCGCCCAGGCCCGACCGCCGCTGACGAAGGCTCCCGAGTGGAACGTCTCCCGCCCGGCCCACCGGTTGACGACGGTGGCCACGGCTGCGAGATACGGATGGGCGAGCAGGTCCGGCTCGGGTGCCGGACCGTGGAAGATCGCCGTCGGGCCGTCCCGGACCAGACTCATCCGGCGACCGTCGGCCAGGATCCGGACGCACCGGTCCTGATCCGGGTCGACCGGCTGCGGTGGCGGCCCGATGGGGTCGTACCGGATGGTCACGGTCGGCCGCCCGTCCGGCGGTCCGGGCCGGCGGTCCGGCCGGCGGCAGTTCGGCGACGTGGTCGAGCCCGCGCACCCGCAGCCCGTAGGCGTACCGGTCGGTGTCGGTGTTCGGCATCGGTGGCTCCCGGAGGCACGCCTCGCGGGCGGCACCGGCCGGTGCCGCCCGCGAGGGTTGGTGTGGTCAGTGGCTCTCGTTGCGTTGCCGGTCAAGCGAGCCGCGATCGACCGCGCTACCGCGATCGGCCGTGCCCGCCCTGGTTCCTTCCTTGGCCTGGCCCGAGCCGACCTTGGCCTTGCCCTTGGCCGACTCGGACTTGGTTTCCGCCTTGGCCTTGCCGGACTTCGGCAGGACCATGTCGCGCGGCACCACGCCGACGTCACCGTTCGCCTGCGTCCGGTTGAAACGCTTCGCCGCGACGGTCGGAATGACGGGCGGGTCGATGCCCAGGGCCAGAATGTCCCAGCCACCCCAGAACGAGCCGGCAGACTGAACGCTGAAGGTCAGCGAGAAGTTGAGCGACGCACCCTGTGCCAGACCACCGAGCGGCAGCGGCAGCGTCGCCTCGGTGTAGAAACCGCCGCCGGGCGGGTCCTCGGCCGGGAAGTCCATCGTCAGGTTGTTGACCGTGACGCTCCGCCCGTCGCTGAGCGTGATCGTGGTGGTCGGCAGCGGCGGGTTGCGCCACCGCAGGTCGGCGAAGGGCGGCGTCGGGGACGTCCCGGCCGGTGGCGGCGGCCCGTTCAGTTGGCTCAGCGTGCTGATCCGCAACTTGATCTGGGTGGCCGCCGTGCTGGCCCGGTTGGTAAGCGTCCGACGGATGATCAACTGCCCGCGGCTGATCGGCGTGGGTGCGACGAACTCCCGGTTGGGCCAGGCGTTGACGGGCACACCCTGGTCCAGGCGCGTGGTCTGGAGCAGGGTATTCACCACCCGGGGACCGAGCGAGTTCCGGGGTGACGGCGCACCGAGCGCCGACGGAACGCCGCCCTGGATGCCGCCGGTGGTGGTGATGAACCGGAAGTCCGCCTGGGTGTTGCCGGTGTCCACCGGCCGACCGGCGCTCCACAGCCGGCCGAAGATGTTGCGGACCACCGGCGGGAAGGCGAAGGCCGGCAGCGGGGCGCCCCGGTAGAAGCCGGGGGTGGAACCGGCGGCGTCACCGATGGTGCCGGTGCCGGGGGTGGCGGTGTCCGGGAAGCGGACCCGCAGCCCACCGACCGTGCCGAGCGAGCAGACCGGGCCGACCACGACGGTGCAGTCCGTGCCCGCCGCCGGGTCCGCCGGCAACGACAGGTCCGGCGCGGCGAGGGTCCCGTACGAGTAGTCCGCGGCCGCGACCAGGAAGGTCTGGCCGGGCTCGACCGGCAGCCGGGTGGGCGGGATGGTGACGACCGTGCCGTCCGACGCCTCGATCCGGATGCCGGACACCGGCATCGGGATCACCGTGTTGTTGTAGATCGAGACGTACTGGTCAAGCGGTCCGGCAATGCCGGACTGGGTGAACTGGGTGATCAAAGCCTGCCCGGCCACCCCGGTCCCCTGCACGGCCACGAAGTTCGAGCTGACCACCGCGTTCGTGTTCGTGGAGTCGTACCGCACCTGGAACTGGTTCGTCCCGAACTGCGGTACCCGGGCGGTGAAGTTGGCCCGATTGAACGCCACCGGGAAGGTGCCGATCAGCGTGGTGATCCCGCCGGTGTTGCTGTTGAAGAGACTGACGGTGCCCTGTGCCTCGCCGGGCCCGATGTTGACCGTGAAAGTGACTTCGTCGGCGAAGTTGACCGACGAGTCGTCGACGCTCAGGTTGACGACGCTGGCCGCCTGGATCACGATCCGGATCTGGAGCACGTCGCTCGCCCCGAACGCGTCGGTCACCCGGATGTCGGCGCCATAGGTGCCGGCCACGGTCGGCGTGCCGGCGAGGAATCCGTTGACCGCGTTGAGGGTGATGCCGGGCGGCAGGAACCCGGAGGGCACCGACCAGGTGAACGGCGCGGTGCCGCCAAGCACGGTGAGCCGTTGCGAGTAGGGCGCGCCCACCTCGCCGAGCGCCAGGCTCGGCACCACGATCGCCGGCCGGGCGTTGATGGTCAGGACGGTCAGCAGGCTCCCCTCCCGACCGGCGGTGTCCACCACCCGGAAGATCACCGGATAGTCACCGGCGGTGGTGGGTACGCCGACGACGGCACCGTTGAGCGGGTTCAGCGCCAGGCCGGGCGGTAGGTCACCGGTGATCGGGCTCGGCGCGATGGACCAGGTGAAGGGCGGCACGCCGTTGACGACCGTGACGGTGCCCGCGTACGCGGCATTGACGGTGCCCTCCGGGCCGACGTACGTGATGCTCGGCGAGACCTCCGTGGTGATCGCCACCGACCGGGCCGACGGGGTGCCGGTGCCGAGCGCGGTGCGGGCCGCCACCGTGAAGGTGTAGGTGGTCGCCGAAATCAGGCCGGTCACCGTCGCCGTGGTCACCGGCGGCACCACCTGGGCGGGCTGCGCCGTCCCGTTGATGTACGGGGTGATCACGAAGTTCGTGATCGGCGAGCCACCGTCGTCGGTGGGCCGGATCCAGCTCAGGGTGGCCGTCGTGATGGCCCCGCTGACCGCGATGATGGTCGGGGCGGTGGGCAGGGCCATCGGCACGGCGGCGTTCGAGTGCGGGCTGGCCGGCCCGGTGCCGACGTCGTTGACGGCGGCCACGGTGAACGTCCACTTACCGCTGGCCGGGGAGATCTTCACCGGGCGGCTGGTCTGCGACGCGTCGAACTTGGCCGGCTCCTGCGCCTTGCCGTTGCGGAACGGCGTCACCACGTACCCGGTGATCCTGCTGCCGTTCTCGGCGGGTTTGCGCCAGGTGACGGCGGCGAGGTCGCCGCGTTTGCCGGCCGTCGGCCGCTTCGGCGCGGCCGGCTTCTTGGCGGCCTTCGGGCGGACCGGATCGGCGGCGTTCGCCGAGCCGGTGGCCGCCGGCTTGACGGGGCGGGCGGAGGCCGCCGGTTGGGCATCCCCGGGGGAACGCGCGGACGCGGGGGTGTAGACCATTGCCGACGCGATCAGCGTTATGGCAAGCGCTGATCCCGCCAGCGTCCGAAAACGACGCGACGTTGACATACGACTCCTACCTCTGATGCAGAAAGTGCCCACTTCGCAAGGAGGGTCGATCGCCGCTCTTGACAGCGTTGTCGCTGGTGGTGACACCCCCCGGACCCAACCATTTCCACTGGTCACGGAAATGGCGAGCCCCAGTCGCATTTAAGGGATTGATTAGGTTGCCATCCCTCTATAGCACGCGACGAACCGACCGGACAGCCGCTTTAATCGACTCCGACAACCCTCAACAAGAGCCGATATCACGAGCCCGTTGTCGGCTCGCGGAAAACGAGCCGAGCCGAAAATGGTTACTGTCGAAAGGTCGACGTTCCATTCCGACGATCGGCCTGGGGCGAGCCGGCCCGACGCCGCCGAGACAGGTGATCGGGCAGGCCAGCGGGGTGAGGTAGACCACGACCGTTCGCCGCTTTGGTACATCTGGTGGCTGCCGCCAGGACACCGGGGCCGCTTATCCTCCGACGGTCTACCCCCTCGGAGGCCGCGCACATGCAGCGAAGAAGAAGTATCCGACTACTCACAGTTCCGGGCGTACTGGTCACCGCCACCGCGTTGACCCTGTCCGGTGGCACCGCGGCGTTCGCCGACCCGGTGCCGGCGACACCGTTCATCAGTGAGATCCACTATGACAACGCCGGGACGGACGTCGGCGAGGCGATCGAGATCGAGGCGCCGGTCGGCTTCGACCTGACCGGCTGGCAGATCGTCCTCTACAACGGCGGCAACGGTGCGGCGTACGGCACCCGGACGCTTACCGGCACGGTGCCGGAAGCCGGTGTGGTCGTCGAGAACTACCCGGTCAACGGCATCCAGAACGGCGACCCGGACGGCGTCGCGCTGGTCTCCCCGACCAACTCGGTGACCGAGTTCATCACCTACGGCGGCACCTTCACCGCGGTCGGTGGCCCGGCCAACGGGGTCACCGGCACCGACATCGGGGTCAAGCAGTCCAGCAGCACCCCGATCGGGCACTCGCTCCAGAAGATCGGCGGCAGCTGGCGTCCGCCGGCCCCGAACAGCTTCGGCGTACGCAACACCGCGCCCGACCCCGACCCCGATCCGGACCCGGAGCTGGGCTGCACGGTCGCCGTCGACCACAGCATCGCCGAGGTCCAGGGCACCGGTGCCGCGACTCCGGTGGCGGGTACCCGGGTGACCGTCGAGGGCATCGTCACCGCCGACCACCGCACCGGTGGCTACAACGGCGTCTACGTGCAGACCGCGGGCAGCGGCGGAGACCGCCCGGTCGCCGCCGGCACCGCCTCCGACGGCATCTTCGTCTACCTGACCACCAACACCGCCAACCACCCGTCTGTCGGGATCGGCGACAAGGTCCGGGTCAGCGGTACGGCGAACGAGTTCAACGGGCTCACCCAGCTCACCATCGCCGCAAAGAGCGACGTGCAGGTCTGCGAGCAGGGCGTACCGCTGCCCGCCCCGGTCCCGGTGGAGTTCCCGCTTACCGAACAGGCCCGCGAGTCGGTCGAGTCGATGCTCGTCGCGCCGGTCGGCGCGTACACCGTCGCCGAGGTCTACAACACCAACCGCTACGGCGAGGTGGCGCTCGCCGCCGGCGACAAGCCGGCGCTGACCCCGACCGACCTGGCCCGTCCCGGTTCGGCCGAGGCGCAGCAGATCGCCGCCGCGAACAAGCTCGGCCGGGTCCTGCTCGACGACGGCAAGACCACCAACCTGGCCACCGCCGGGCTGCTGCCGCCGTACGTCTCCGCGGCCGACCCGCTGCGGGTCGGTGACGCGGTGGAGGCGTTCGGGTCGTCGGTGCTGTCGTACGGCTTCAACGAGTGGCGGCTCCAGCCCACCCGCCCGGTCGACGCGGACACCCCGGCCGCCGGGCGGACCACCTTCAAGTCGACGAACCCGCGTACCGCCGCCCCGGTCAACGTCGGCGGTGACCTGCGGGTGGCCAGCTTCAACGTGCTTAACTACTTCGTCCACTTCGGGGGCGACGCGCGTGGGGCGGCAAACGAGGCCGCGCTTGTCAAGCAGGAGGCGAAGATCGTCTCGGCGATCAGCGCGCTGGACGCCGACGTGGTCGCGCTCCAGGAGATCGAGAACTCGGTCCGGTTCAACGCCGAGGACCCGCACCAGGCGCTCAAGCGGCTGGTCGCCGCCCTGAACACCAAGGACGGCGCGGGCACCTGGGACTACGTGCGCAACCCGGCCGAACTGCCCGCCCCGGCCCAGCAGGACGTCATCACCGGGGCGATCATCTTCAAGCCGGCAAAGGCGCAGCCGAAGGGCGCGTCGCGGTCGGTGAACGACGAGAGCGTCTGGTTCAACGCCCGCGAGCCGATCGCGCAGACCTTCACCACCGGCACCCTCGACTTCGTGGTGGTGACCAACCACTTCAAGTCCAAGAGCGGCGCGGGCAGCGGCGACAACGCCGACTCCGGTGACGGTCAGGGCGGCTGGAACGGCGACCGGGTCCGGCAGGCCACCGCGCTCGCCGCCTTCGTCGACCAGGTGAAGGCCGACAGCGGCACCTCCGACGTGATCCTGCTTGGTGACTTCAACTCGTACACCCAGGAGGACCCGATGCAGGTCCTCTACGGCAAGGACTACCGCAACCTCAACGACACCGGGAAGACCAGCTACGTCTTCAACGGCGAGTCCGGTTCGCTCGACCACGCCCTCGCCTCGCCGTCGCTGGCGTCGCGGGTCACCGGCGTCGACGTGTGGGAGATCAACGCCGTCGAGTCGTACGCCTTCCAGTACGACGGGCTGGCCGCCTTCTACGCGCCGGACCCGTACCGGGCCAGCGACCACAACCCGCTTGTGGTCGGCATCAACACCGGGTCCAGCCCGGTCGACCTGCAACTGCTGAGCATCAACGACTTCCACGGCCGGCTGGAGTCCCCGGCCACCGTGGGCGGTCAGCCGGTCGGCGGTGCCGCCCAGCTCGCCGGCCTGGTCAACCAGTTGCGCGGGCAGAACCCGAACACCGCGTTCGTCTCCGCCGGTGACAACATCGGCGCCTCCACCTTCATCTCGGCGATCGACGACGACAACCCGACGATCGACGCGCTGAACGAGATGGGCCTCGCCGCCTCGGCCGTGGGCAACCACGAGTTCGACAAGGGCATGGCCGACCTGACCGGTCGGGTCACCGACCGGGCGGACTTCCCGCTGCTCGGCGCCAACGTGTACCGGGGTACCGACCGGGCGCTGCCGGCGTACTCGGTGAGCACCGTCGGCGGGATCCGGGTCGGCTTCATCGGCGTGGTCACCGAGCAGACGGCGTCGCTGGTCAGCCCGGACGGCATCGCCGGCCTCACCTTCCGCGACCCGGTCGCCGAGGCCAACACCATCGCCGGCCAGCTCAAGGACGGCGACGAGGGCAACGGCGAGGCCGACGTGGTGGTGCTGCTCACCCACGAGGGCGCCGCCACGGAGAACATCGACACCGCCGAGGAGCTGGCAAACGACCCGGTCTTCGGCAAGTTCACCCGGGCCGACGCCGCCATCGACGCCATCTTCAGCGGACACACCCACCAGCCGTACGCCTTCGAGGTGCCGGTCCCCGGCACCGACAAGCTGCGTCCGGTGGTCCAGGCCGAGGACTACGGCAAGCGGCTCGGCAAGGTCACCCTGACCTACGACCCGGAGTCCGGCTCGGTCACCGACACCGACGCGTCCCTGGTCGACGTGGTGGGCGCGCCGCAGGACCCGGCGGTCGCCGAGATCGTCGCCGCCGCCAAGGTGAAGGCGGAGGAACTCGGCAAGCAGAAGCTCGGTGAGATCACCGGCGACATCCGGCGGGCCTACACCGACGGCAACGAGGACCGGGGCAAGGAGTCGGCGCTCGGCAACTTCATCGCCGACGTTCAGCTCGCCGGCACCGCCGACCCGGGCCGGGGCGGGGCGCAGATCGCGTTCATGAACCCGGGCGGTCTCCGGGCCGACCTGCTGTACCGGACCGACGGCACGGTGACCTACGCCGACGCCTTCGCCGTCCAGCCGTTCGCCAACGACGTGGTCACCAAGACCTACACCGGTGCCCAGATCAAGCAGGTGCTGGAGCAGCAGTGGCAGCCGGCGGGCGCGTCCCGTCCGGTGCTCTGGCTCGGTGTGTCGAAGGGCTTCAGCTACACGTACGACCCGACTGCCGCCCAGGGCTCCCGGATCACCTCGATGAAGCTGAACGGCACGCCGATCGACCCGGCGGGCAGCTACCGGGTCACGGTGAACTCGTTCCTCGCCTCCGGTGGGGACAACTTCACCACCCTCGGCCAGGGCACCGACCGGACCACCACCGGCGACAACGACCTGACCATGCTGGTCAGCTACTTCGCCGCGAACTCGCCGATCACCCCGGACACCACGCCCCGCTCGGCGGTCGGCGACGGTGAGCCGGAGGTGCCGGCGTGGGACGTCGAGGTGCAGGCCAGCACGCGCTGCATCGGCCCCAACGCGTTCCTCACGGTGACCGCCCGCAACGCCGACGAGCTGGCGTTGACCATCGAGCTGGTCACCCCGTACGGCTCGCGTACGGTCGCCGACGTCGCGCCCGGCAAGTCCGCGTACCAGCAGTTCACCACGCGGGCCCGGTCGGTGTCGGCCGGCACGACCACGGTGAAGATCACCGGCACCGTCGACGGTGCCCCGGTGACCGCGCAGGTCGAGGCGGCGTACGCCGCCATCAACTGCGGCTGACCCGCTTCGCGGTGGCGGTGCTCCGGCCGGAGCACCGCCACCGCACCCCTTCGAGTCCACCCTTTGAATTCAGCAACGGAGCATGGATATGAGCACAGCCAGGCGTAGGCGGTTGTTCGCGGTGGTGGCCGCGGGCGTGATGGTGGCCGGTTCGGTGGCGGTGGCGTCGCCGGTGTTGGCGGAGCCGGGGGACAGTGCGGATGTCGAGGTGACCGT
>NZ_JCANNB010000055.1:0-33345 GCF_059553435.1 Micromonospora sp. PRAS1 | reverse complement strand
AACCCGAAGTCCGCTACGCCGCAGAGTAACCACGGCACATTTGCCCTACCCATCAATAATAGGGGGCCCTTCCTCTACCGCAGGCGTTAAGAGGGGGCCCTTCCTTACCCCAAAGCGCGGGTGTAGCGGAGCTGGGGGGTGTGGGTGGTGCCGATCATCTCCTCGCGTTCCGCCCCGGTCGGCCGCCAGCCGCCGCGTTCGTAGAAGCGGCGGGCGTGGGCGTTGTCGCGCAGCACCCAGAGCGCGGCGCGGCGACAGCCGCGCGCCCGCATGGCGGTCAACGCGTCGACCATCAGGGCGCGGCCGATACCCCGGCCGCGCTCGGTCGGCTCCAGATGGATGGCGTTGAGCAGCCCGGTGCCCGGGTCGCCCTCGTCGTCCGGGCCGAGGTAGCTGAAGCCGGCGAGGGTGCCGTCCCGTTCGGCGACGGTCATCCGGTGGTCGGCCTGCTCGTACTCCCACCGGGCCACCCAGTAGTTGCCCATGGCCGCCGGTGTGGGGTCGGCCAGCGCGGCCGGCGGCAGGAACGACGAGTACGCGGCGATCCGGGACCGCTGGTGCAGGGCACCCACCGCCATCAGGTCATCGGCGGTCGCCGGACGGAGCGTGACGATCATCCGGCCGAGGGTACCCGTCGGGGTGGCACCTGAACCGTGGTCAGGTCCTCGGCGATCACCAGGTCGCCGTCGAAGTGGGCGCGGGCCTCGTCGGCGAAGCGGGCCGGGTCGGCGTACCGCTGGGAGAAGTGGGTGAGCACCAGTCGGCGTACCCCCGACTCGGCCGCCACCCGCGCGGCCTGGGCGGCGGTGAGGTGCCCGACCTCGGCGGCGAGCGCGGTCTCCGAGGCCAGGAAGGTCGCCTCGATCACCAGCAGGTCGGCCTGCTCGGCCAGCGCGTACACCGCGTCGCAGAGGCCGGTGTCCATCACGAAGGCGAACCGCTGCCCGGGGCGGGGCACGCTCACCTCGGCCCGGGTGACCCGGCGCCCGCCGTGGTCGAGGTGGCCGACGCGCTGCAACTCGCCGACCGCCGGCCCGCCGATGCCGTACGCGGCCAGCCGCTCCGGCAGCATCCGGTACCCGTCGGGCTCGATCAGCCGATAGCCGTACGTGTCGATCGGGTGGCGCAGCCGGCGCGCCTCCAGGACACCGGAGCGCAACGCGATCCGTTGGCCGTCCGCCTCGATCGGCGTCACGGCCAGTTCGGCGGTCTCGTGGAAGGAACTGGCGTGCCGCAGCCGGGCGAAGTATTCCGCGCCCTCGGCCGGGAAGTGCACCGCCACCGGATGCGGTACCCGGTCCAGGGAGAGCCGTTGGATGGTGCCGGGCAGCCCGAGACAGTGGTCGCCGTGGAAGTGGGTGACGCAGATCCGGGTGAGGTCGGTGGCGGTGACGCCGGTGTACAGCAACTGCCGCTGGCTGCCCTCGCCCGGGTCGAAGAGGATCACCTCGTCGTCCCAGCGCAGCACGTACCCGTTGTGGTTGCGGGCCCGGGTCGGGGCCTGGCTGGCCGTCCCGAGCACCACCAGTTCCCGCATTGACACGTCGACCTCCCGCCGGCCCGACCGGGCCGTGGCATGAAAAGACCCCCGGGCATCAAGCGACCCCCGGGCATGAAAGACCCCGGGCATAAAGCGACCCCCGGGGCTTCCGCGTTGACGCGGGCCGGCTGGACTGGGCCGGCACCCCGGGGGTCGGGTGGCTTGTCGTGGATTCGCCGCACCGCTGCCACACGGTCTCGACGACTCTTACCGTGCCCACCCGCAGGGGTGGACGCACTGTCGAGGACAGCGGCTAGCGGACAGCCACCTCACGAGTCCGATTGCTATACAAGTCTGGACCACCTCCTTTCCCGTGTACCGCCACGCTATCCAGCGGCGAGCCCGGCGGCAACGGATTTCGATCACATCCTGCGGTGCCGGGACCGGTGGGCACCGGCGACGCCGGCTCAGGAGGCGGGGGCGATGCCGATCGGGCCCTCCCGGGGGCCGTCCTCGCTGGCCGGCTGCACCGACAGGGACGGGAAGTCGGCCAGGTCGCCCTCGGGCTCGGCGTCCCATTCCGGGAACACCAGGTCGCTCTGGAGGTAGAGGCAGAGCAGTTGGGTCAGGTGGCGCAGCCCTTCCAGGTGGGTCCGTTCGTGGCCGTGGGTGGCGTCGACACCGAAGCCGACAAGCGCCACCCGGGCGTGGGCGCCCGCCTCCACCGCCGCCGCCACGTCCGAGCGGTAGTAGTCGAAGACGTCCCGGACCAGGTCCACGTCGTGGTCCCGGGCGATCGCGGCCAGGTTGCGGGTGAGGTGGTAGTCGAAGGGGCCCACACCGTCGCCCATGGCCAGGGTGGCGGCGTCCTCCCGGGACTGCTGCCCCGGCGCGACCACCGCCGCGTCCACCGAGACGATCTCGGCGACGTCCGGGTCGAGGCCGTGTGAGGCGCCGTGGCCGATCTCCTCGGTCACGGTGATCAGCAGGTGCGCGCTGACCGCCGGCGTCACCCTGGCGTCGACCAGGGCCTTGATCGCGGTGAGCACCGCGGCGACGCCGGCCTTGTCGTCCAGGTGCCGGGACTTGACGAACCCGCTGGGGGTGATCGTCGGGTTGGGCAGGAAGGCCACGAAGTCGCCCGCGTCGATGCCGAGCGCCCGCAGGCCGGCGATGTCCTCCACCGGCTCGTCGACGCGAACCTCGACCTGCTCCCAGCCGATGCCCTGCTCGTCGACCGCGTCGTTGTAGCGGTGCCCGCTGGCCTTCAACGGCAGCACCTGGCCGGTGATCACCCGCTCCAGGTCGTCGGTGAAGATCCGTACGTGCGCGCCCTCGGCGAACCGGGCGCTGTGCGTACCGATCTGCTTCAACTCCAGCCGACCGTTCTCCTTCAGCCGCTTGACCATCCCGCCGATGGTGTCGGTGTGCACCACGATCGCCCGGTCCGCGCCGGTCTGCCGAGGGCCGGGCAGGCAGGCGCTCAGCGCGCCCCGGCGGGTCAGCGTGGACGGGATGCCGAGCGCCGAGAGCCGTTCCCCCACGTACTGCTGCACATGGTCGGTACGCCCCGAAGGGCTGGGGATGTCCAGCAGTTCAAGCAGTACCTGGCGCAGGTAATCCAGGTCGATCGGCAGCGGAAGGATCTTGCGTACGGTCATGCCTGTGATGTTGCCGCACCCGCCGGGGTCCACAGCCGTTGCGGTGCCCGAGTCCCGGGAAAGAGCAGATCCACGAAGCGTTCGGCGGTCGGCTGCGGCTCGTGGTTGGCCAACCCGGGTCGCTCGTTTGCCTCGATGAAGACGTGCTCGGGCTGGTCCGGGGCCGGCACCAGCAGGTCGAGCCCGGTCACCGGGATGTCCAGCGCCCGGCTGGCGGCCACGCACGCCTCGGCGATCACCGGATGCAGCTCGCCGGTGACGTCGTGGATGGTGCCGCCGGTGTGCAGGTTGGCGGTCCGGCGTACCACAAGCAGCTCTCCCTCGGGCAGTACGTCGTGGAACTCGTACCCGGCCTCGGCGACCACCTCCCGGGTCATGTCGTCAAGCGGGATGCGGGACTCCCCACCGGTGGCGGCGGCGCGGCGGCGGCTCTGCCGCTCGATCAACTCGGCGATGTCGTGTACGCCGTCACCCGTGATCGCGGCCGGTCGGCGTACCGCCGCGGCCACCACCTCGTGGTCGATCATCACGACCCGCAGGTCCTCACCGGCGCAGAGCTCCTCGAGCAGCACCTCGGGGCAGAACCGGGCGGCCAGCTCGACGGCGGCGGCCAGCGCCTCGGGGGTGCGTACCCCCACCGTGATGCCGTTGCCCTGCTCACCCCGGGCCGGCTTGACCACCAGGTGACCCACTTCGGCCAGGAACTCCGCGTCGGCGGAGTCGCCGGTGGCGGTGCGCCCGCGCGGCACCGAGAGGCCGGCCTCGGCCAGGATCCGGCGGGTGACCCGCTTGTCGTCGCAGCGGCTCATCGCCACCGCCGAGGTCAGCTCGGAGAGCGACTCGCGGGTGAGGATCGTCCGGCCGCCACTGGTCAGCCGCAGCTCACCCCATTCCGGGTCGGTCACCTCCACCCGGATGCCCCGCCGCATCGCCTCGTCGGCGACGATCTTCGCGTACGGGTTGAGCTGGTCGTAGCCGGCCGGCATGGCCGGCAGGAACAGCCGCTCGTTGATCGGGTTCTTCCGCTTCACGCAGAGCGTGGCGGTGCGGTAGAAACCGAGCCGCTCGTAGAGCCGGATCGCCCCGGCGTTCTCGGCGAGCACCGACAGGTCCACGTACGCCCGGCCCCGGGCGATCAGGCGGTCGGCCAGCTCGGTGATGAGCGCCTGGCCGGTGCCGGGGGGTGCCTGGTTGAAGTCGACCGTCAGGCACCAGAGGCTGGCGCCGTTGTCCGGGTCGTCGAAGACCGCCACGTGATCGACCCCGGTGATGGTGCCGACGATCTCACCGGTCGTCACCTCCGCCACCAGGTGCAGGAAGCGGTCCGTGGCGGCGTTGTCGACAAGCGTGTCGACCGGCGCGGTGACCATGCCGTTGGCCGCGTAGATCCGGTTGACCGCGTCCGCGTCGGCGGCGTCGCGCAGCCGGCGGATGCGTACCCCGGGCAGCTCCGACCGGCTGTCGGCAGGTGCCGGGGTGTCGGCGGTGCCTGCCTCCTCGCTGGTGCCGGCTGCCGCTCGGCGGGCGCCGCCCAGCGGCAGCCGGTAGGTAAGCGACGGGTCGATGAACAACTCGTCGGGGAGCCGGGAGACCAGCACGTGCGGATCGCGCAGGTAGATGCAGATGTCCCGGGCGCCGGCCGCCTCGGAGCGCAGCACGTCGGCCACGGCGGCCTGATCGGGGAAGGTCTGCCCGAAGACCAGCCGGCCCCAGCCGCAGTCGAGCACGACGCCTTCGTCGCCGCGTGGGCGTTCGGTGTCCGCGTCGGTGCCGCCTGCGGCGATCGGATCACCACCCGGCCCGACCCGCTCGTACCGTCGTCCCGCGCCTCGACCGCGGTCGGTCCGGGCCACTCCGGTGGCCAGGGTGCCGGTCATGCTCAGTCGATTCCGTGGCTCTGGAGCCACATTTCCAGGAGTCCGAGTTGCCACAGCTTGTTTCCGTTCAACGGGGTCAGTTCGGCGTTGGGAGCGTCGAGCAGGGCGTTGACGTAATCGGTGCGGAACAGGTCGCGGCGGCGGGCCTCGGGCGCGTGCAGGGCGTCGCGTACCCGGTCGAGGAGCTTGCCCTCCAGGTGGGTGAGGCCCGGCACCGGGAAGTAGCCCTTCGGCCGGTCGATCACCTCGTGCGGCAGCACCTGGCGGCCGATCTCCTTGAGTACGCCCTTGCCGCCCTGGGCGAGCTTCAGCTCGGGCGGGCAGGCGGCGGCCAGTTCCACGAACTCGTGATCCAGGAACGGCACCCGGGCCTCCAGCCCGTGCGCCATGGTCATGTTGTCGACCCGCTTCACCGGGTCGTCGGTCAGCATGATCTGGGTGTCGATGCGCAGGCCGGCGTCGACGGCGGTCTGCGCGCCGGGGCGGCCCAGGTGCGCGGCGACGAACTCCCGCGCCGGGTCTCCCTCGGCGAGCCAGTCGGGGTTGAGCACCCGGGCCAGCCCGGCGGCGTCGCGGTCGAAGAAGGCCCGGGTGTACGTGTCGAGGGCCTGCTCGCGGTCGACCCGGTGCAGCGGCGGGTACCAGTGGTAGCCGCCCAGGATCTCGTCGGCGCCCTGGCCGGACTGCACCACCTTGACGTGCCGGGACACCTCCTGGCTGAGCAGGTAGAACGCCACACAGTCGTGGCTGACCATGGGCTCGCTCATGGCCGCGACGGCGGCCTCCAGCGGGGGCACCAGGTCCCCGGCGGCGACCCGGATCTGGTGATGGTCGGTGTCGAAGGTCTTGGCCACCACGTCGGAGTAGCGGAACTCGTCGCCTTCCCGGCCACCGACCGCGTCGAAGCCGATGGAGAAGGTGGAGAGCCCCCGCTGCCCCTCACCGGCGAGCAGGGCCACCACCAGGCTGGAGTCCAGGCCGCCGGAGAGCAGTACGCCGACCGGCACGTCGGCGACCATCCGGCGACGTACGGCGGTGGTCAACGACTCCAGCAGCGCGTCCTGCCAGTCCTTCTCCGACCAGTCGGCGTGCTCGCTGCGGCGCAGGAACGGCGGGTCCCAGTAGACCCGCTCGTGGCTGCGCCCGTCGGTTTCGTAGACCCGGACGGTGGCCGGGGGCAGCTTGCTGACCCCGCGCAGGATGGTGCGCGGCGGCGGCACGATGCTGTGGAAGCTGAGGTAGTGGGCCAGCGCGACCGGATCGATCGTGGTGTCCACGCCCCCGCCGGCCAGCAGCGCGGGCAGGGTGCTGGCGAAGCGCACCACGCCTGGCGACTCGGCGAGGTAGAGCGGCTTGATGCCGAGCCGGTCCCGGGCGAGCACCAGACGCCCGGTGTCCCGCTCGCTGATCGCCACGGCGAACATGCCGATCAGGTGGTCGACGAAGTCGAGCCCCCACTCGGCGTACGCCTTGATCACGACCTCGCTGTCGCCGTTCGAGAAGAAGCGATGGCCCTTGGCCGCCAGTTCGGCGCGCAACTCCCGGTAGTTGTAGATGCAGCCGTTGAAGACGCCGGTCAGGCCGGCTGCGGAGTCGACGATGGGCTGGCCGCTAGCCGCGGACAAATCGATGATCTTCAGTCGGCGGTGGCCGAGCGCGGTCGCGCCCTGGGACCAGACCCCACTGTCGTCGGGCCCACGGTCGCTCATGGTGGCCGCCATGGACTCCACCGCAGCAACGTCGGCGCGTGACCCGTCCCGCCGGAACTCCCCTGCCAGTCCGCACATGCCAGCCCATGCTGCCAGAGGATGTTGCGATTCGCCTGTTGAGACTATGACGTTCGTGTAACAGCCTTGCTAGAATCCGCGCCCCCGCGATCAACTCGCCGACACGATCTTCGTAGCGGTGGGCGTTTCGTGCCGACCTTCAGCCGGTTGCCCCGGTCGCCGTCAGCCGTCGGATGTGACGATTGCCGCAATCAGGTCCGGGCGGATCGACGAGCGGGGCGTCCGGGGGCGTTCCGTCGGCGGCGGCATCGACCGTCGGGGTGATTCCACGTTGGACGATCACAACTACGCTCGGTGGCACCCGGTCGTCGCGGCAGTGACGGTACGCATCCGGCGTCAGGAGGAGACGGTCGACGTGGGCCCCATCAGCGGCACCCTCTCCGGTTGGCTGGTCGAGGCCGGTGCGACGTGGGCGACCAGGCGGGGCCTGACCCTGCTGCTCGGCGACGAGCAGCAACGGGAACTGCGCGGCGTGGTACGCCGGGCGCTGGAGGCGACCGCCCGGGTCGTACCCGCGACGATGGACGCGACCACCCGGGCGGAACTGCCCCGCATCCTCGCCGAGCACTCCTCGCCGATCGACCGCCCCGAACTCCTTGAGGTCACCAACCTGCCGACCGCACTGCGTACCTGGCTCGCCCGCTTCGACGAGCCGCTGGAGGACGGCAGCGCCGGCTTCCTGACCGGGCACGGCATCTCCCTCGACGTCCTGGTCGACGAGCTGGCCCGGCAGATCAGGCACGAGATCGACCAGGCCGGCCTGACCGGCGGTGCGCTCGCGCCGATCGCGGACTGGCTCTGGAAGCAGGACCTGATGACCTCCGTCGAGACGGCGCTGCGGGCGCTGCCCGCCGGGGAGGTGCCGCTCGACCCGGCGGAGCTGGCCGCCGCCCGCGACAGCTACCTCGACTGGCTGATCCGCCTCCACCAGCAGCTGCGCATTCCCGGTGTGCAGGGCCAGGGCGGCGCGGTGGAGGTGCCGCTGGCCCAGGTCTACGTGGCGCTGCGCGTCGACCCCACCAGCCCGAGCGAGCGCGCCGCGGCACAGCAGATGCTCCTGCGGGACATCGAGGAGATCGTGCGGATGGGCGATCACACCCCGGAGCAGGAGGCCCGGGTGCTCTGGCTGCTCCAGGCCGACCTGCCGGTCGCCGAACACCTGGGCACGGCCGAGCGGCTGGCCCGCCTCCGGGGCGAACGCGACCCGCTGCTCAACATCGCCGAACTGTACGAGCGCAGCGCCCAGGTCGTCATGCTCGGCGATCCGGGCAGCGGCAAGACCACAATCATGCGCTGGCTCGCCCTGATGCACGCCCGCGCCCTGCGCGACGGCGCCGCCGAGATCCGGGTGCCGATGGAGCAGGTCGACGCCGGCCGGGCGGAGGTCGAACCGGCCGACAGGAGCACCGTCCCCTATTACGTCCCGCCCGTGTTCGCCAGCTTCGGCCGACCGCTGCTCCCGGTGCTGGTGCGGGTCGCGGAGTTCGCCGAGTGGCGTCAGCGCCGGACCGGCGAGCCGGTCGTACTGCTGGACTTCCTCGCCGAACTCAGCTGGGTCGGCTCCGCTCCGCTGTGGACGAAGGACGTCGGTGAGCATCGGGCGGGCGGCGTCATTCCCGTCCGGCTGCGTCGGGAACTGGTGCACCGGGCCCTGAGCGAGCGGCGGGCACTGATCATGATCGACGGCCTCGACGAGGTAAGTGACCCTCGGGAGCGGGTCGAG
Source organism: Micromonospora sp. PRAS1 (assembly GCF_059553435.1). NCBI lineage: Bacteria > Bacillati > Actinomycetota > Actinomycetes > Micromonosporales > Micromonosporaceae > Micromonospora > Micromonospora sp. PRAS1. Next base: position 24,817 of record NZ_JCANNB010000055.1, on the reverse strand, counting down.
ATCTCCGAGGCGGTCACCGAGTTCCTCCGGGTCTGGGCCCAGCCGCGTCGCAGGACCGGCGGGCGGGGGAGCGACCGCGCCGATGCCGGCCCGAGCGCGACCGACGGGCCAGGAAACAAGATGGTGGTGACCAGCCGGATCGCCGGCTACCACCTGCGTCCGCTGCCGGCCACCATCACGCACGTCACCGTCGAGCGGATGACCGACGAGGCGATGGCGGTCTTCATGCGGGCGTGGATGCGGGAGCTGGGCCGGGTGCTGCACGCGGACCTGCCGGCCGGCTGGGTCGAGACCGAGGCGGTCCAGCAGGCCGACCGGCTGCTGGAGCTGCTCCGCGCCCCAGCCGGACGCTACGTACGCGAGCTGGCCACCAACCCGCTGCTGGCCGGGACCATCGCCACGATCTACCACACCGAGCGCGGGCAACTGCCCCGGCAGCGGGTCGAGGTCTACCAGAAGGCCGTCGACCGGCTCGTGGAGCTCTGGTACGAGCGACTCAGCCACGCCGAGGTCGACCGGCTCCGGGGGCACATGTTCGCCGTGCTGCGGGCCGTGGCGTACCACGTCCATCGGCACAAGCCGTCCGGGGTGATCGCCGAGCCGGAGTTCCGGGACGTGTTCCGCCAGGAGTTGGCCCGGCTGCGCCCGGACGATGTCGAGGAGATGCTCGAATCGCTGCTGCGGGCGATGCGCGACGAGGTCGGGCTGCTCGCGAGCAGCGCTCCCGGTGCGTACCGCTTCTCGCACCAGACCTTCCAGGAGTTCCTGGCCGCGCAGCACCTGATCGGTCGCTCCGACGGCGGTGCCGCCGCGGTCCTGGAACACCTCGGGGATCCCCGCTGGCACGAACCGATCCTGATGCTGATCGCGCTGGTCAACTGGCAGCAGAAGAGCAGGATGCCGGAACTCGTCCGGGCCCTGCTGGCCGCGACCGGCCGGCTGGGCACCCTGTTTCCCGAGTCCGCCCTGCTGCTCGCCGGTGCCATGGCGCAGATGACTGACGTGCCAGCGACGGTCGTACAGGCGGTGCTCCGGCAGCTGCTTACCAGCTACCGCGACCTGACCGCGCTCGGCCGGCTGCCCGAGGCCCGGCGGCTGGTCGAGGAGGCCGTCCGGCAACTGCGCGCCGGTGAGCACCGCCCGGTGGTGGAAGGCGTGCTGGCCGAGGTGCTGACCCGCCCGGCCGACGCGCAACTGGCGGGCGCCGCCGCCCGGTTGATCCGTACCGTGGAGATCGCCACGCCGGAGATCGCCGACGCGCTGTGCCGGGCGGCCCCCCGCTGGGACAGCGAGGAACTCGGCCATCCGATCGCCGAGGCGTTGAGCCTGGTGGTCTCACCGACCCCGAGGGGCGGAGTACGGGTCGACCCGAATACCGCCCTGCGGACGCTTACCGTGCGGGCGGCCTTGCGGCGGGACCCCGCGCTGGTCGCGCGGATCCGGCGCGACCAGGGATGGCTGGCCCTGATCACCGCGATCTTCGGCGGGTACGCCGACCTGGATGCCCGGACCCACCTGCACCAGTACCACCGGATGGTCAACTACCTCCAGTTGGACGACCAGTTCCGGGACGGTTTCGTCGGCTACTTCGGTCACCTCTGGGACAGCAAGGACCCGGTCCTCGCCATCGCGCACTACCTGGACCGGACCGGCGAGAAGGAGTCGACGCGGGCCGCGCGACCACCGACCTTCACCGCCGAGACGATCACCCGGGACTCGCCGCTGCGCCGGGAGATACTGGCCGCGCTGCGCCGCGACGACCTGGCCGGACTTGTCGAGTTCCTCACCGAGGAGGCAGCGGCGGCGGAGGACGACGAACGACGGGCAGAGGCGGTCGTCGCACTCTGGGCACTCGGGCGCGACGTCAGCGAGCGGGTCGCCACGGACCCGGTCGCGGCTGCCGCGCTGCGTCGGCGAGCCGGCACCCTGGCGGTGACGCTGCGCGACGCCGCGATGCGGGCCGCCGGAAATGCTCCCGAGGCGCTCACCCACGCCGCCCGGCACCTGCCCGTCCGGGTGTGGGAACGCCTGCTGGACGCGGTGGTCGCGGTGCTGCTCGAGGCCGGTGCGGAGCCGTTCCTGCTGGATGTGCGGAAGCTGCCGTATCGGGCACGGCGCAAGGCGGCGGTGGAGGGGATCGCCAATCGTTTCACCGGCTGGGGCCGCGACGGGGCCGACCTCGCCGCGATCCACATCGACGTCGGCGTACGTTCCGACCTCACACCGGCCGCCCTGGTCGCGGCCCTCAACGATCTCGGGTCGGCGCGGCACACCGACTATGGGCTGTACCTCCACTGGTGGCCCGCGGACCCGCTGGCGTTTCCGCACCGCGACCCCTGGGACGTGCCGGTCGGCGTACTCGACCTGCTGGTCCGGGTACCCGAGCACTTCACGCTTGCGCGTTCCTGGGTACTCGGCTCGGTCCTGCCGGACCTGGTCGCCGCGAACCCCGATCTCGTGCCCGAACTACTCGCGGTCACCCTCGGCGAGACCACTGGCCGCCACCGATCGGCCAGCCGGTACGACCCGAGCCTGACCGAGGCCAGCGACCCGGTGGAGCACGTCCGGCAGCGCGCCCAGGCGCTGACCGGGGCGTGGCACCGTGCCCGCGCCCTGGCCCGGCTGGCCGAGGCAGGTGGCGACCGGCGGGTGGAACTGGCCCGCGCGGCGGGCCTGGTCGCCGAGCAGCTCAGCGATCCGCGCCAGGCGTTCCAACTGCATGAGTGGCTGGCCCGGCTCGTGGACGAGCCGGCGGAACGGCAACGGCACGTCGACGCCTGCGCTCGCGCGGCGGCCCGGATGAGCCACCCGGTCGATACGGTGCTGGCCTGGCTCCGGTCGGCCCGGCTGCATCCCGCGCCACTGTCGGACGAGCTGATCCGGCGCGGGATCGCCGCCATCGGTTCGGTCACCGACCTCGACGAGCGGGTCCGCCTGCTGCGCCTCGTGCTCGACCGCTTCGCCGAGCAGCCGGACCGGTACGCGACCACGCAAGCGATGATCAGCGACCTGGTGGCGCCGGCCGACCAGCCGTACGCCCGAGGCGCCTGGGGGGAGGTCATCGCCGCGCACCTGTCGGCGCTTGCCACCGACGAGCCCGGCCTCGAGACCTGGACGCCTGTGACGCTCTACGCCCGAGCCGTCAACCACTGCCGGGAAAACCGGCCCGCCGGCCTCGAAGGCGGCATCGAGGTGGCGGACGGTTCGCCGTCGGTACGCGCGACCGGTGCGCTGATCAGGCAGCTCGACCGGGCGCTGGCGGTGCAGCGGGTGGCCGAACTGCGCCCGGTGCTCGACCGGCTGGTCGGCCTTGATCCGGACGGGGAACCGACGGTGCGCCGCTGGCTGACGCACCCCTCCCCGGCGCTGGCCGCGATCGCGGCACTGCTGCTCGGCGAGTACCGCGGCCTGACCACCGAGCTGATCGAGCCGCTGATGTCGCTGGTACGCCAGGAGAACGACGCCCTGCGCCACCGGGCCCGGCAGGTGTTGTCGACAGGCTTCAGACCCACCCGCACCCTCAGCCGCGTTGGGGCGGCGGCCCCGATCCGGGCGTGGTCGTTCCTCGATGAGGTGATCGACGACGAGCCGGCGCTCGCCCAGACCCTGAACTGGCTGTCGGAGTCGATGCTGGTCGACCTACCGGAGGTGGTGACCCGGTGGTGTGCGCGAGCTGAGCAGGGCAGCGTGTATCTGCCGGAGACGAGAAGCCTGGTCAACACCCAGGCGATGACGGATCCGGTCTGGCGGGTGCTGCTGGCACGCCTGGAGTCGGGATCGGACCAGCTGCGGACCATTCTGCTCCAGACGGTGTCCCGGCTGTTGTACCTGTCGGTCCGCAACGACGGCGAGTGGCTCCAAGACGCGAACGCCAGGCTGCGGATGACGCCGCAACGCTGGGCCGAGTTCTGGACGGTGTCCCGTGGGCTGGACCTGGCTGCCCTGCACACACCGCAACTTCTCCTGCTCGATCACACCGCCGTGCTCGACGCGGTCGAAGCGGCCCTCGCGGCCACGGACGGCACCCTCACCGCCGAAAGCGTCGAGACGGCCGCACGCCAGCTGACCACGGCGTGCAGCACCAGCCTCGGTGAGATTCTCGCCCTGCCCGAGGAGGAGGCCCGAGCCGTGCTGTACCGGTTCGGCGCATCCAGATTCGCCCAGGTGGCCAAGCTCGGCAGCGCCGTCGCGGCGTACCACGACGCGGTTCGGGAGCGGGAGCAGGGCGGCTGGCCGTGGGTCGAGTTGCTGGTGCGATGGTGCGAGACGGCGCTGAAGGAGTCGCTCAACGACCCGCTCGACGGGGCACCCGCCTCGTATCTGCGCAGTCACCTGTTGCAGCTCACCGCTGCGGCGGTCAGCCTGAAACGGGACACCTTCCGGCAGCAGGTCGATGTCGCGCAGTTCGAGGTGCTGCTCGCCGACACGCTCCGCTACCACTGGAGCTATCCCGGCCGGCAGGCCGCCGCCCGGATGCTCGGCGTCCTGCGGCGCGGCTCCGACATCGGCCTCTCTGCCCTGCTCGCGGCACTGAACGACGTGTCCGAGGTGCAGGGCGCCGCGATGGAGGCGATTCCGCTGCTCCGGCACGTCGACCACCGGGTGGTGGAGGACCTGGTGGAGTCGCTGCACCATCCGAGCAGCACCACCGCCTGGGCCGCCGCGCAACTGCTCGCCACCATCGGCCAGGCCACGAACCTGCCCGACCGGTTACGTGCCCGGATCATCGCCGCGCTCGCCGACGCGCTGCGCGACCCGCGTTCGCACCGTACGGTGCACTTCTGGTACACGTCGGCGGCGATCCCGGTCATGCCCGAGTTGGACGACACCTTCGCCGAGGCGCTGCGCAACGTCTACCGCTTCGACCGGACCAGCTGAACCGTCGACTGCGCGGGTGGCCGATGGCGTCTCGGCAGTAGGTAAGGTGCGGCAATGTCGCGGACAGACACAGCAACCCGAGTAATCGCCGCTTCGCCCGATCGGGTCTACAACGCCCTTGTCGATCAAGACGCGCTTGCTGTCTGGCTGCCGCCGGACGGAATGAGCGGCAGGTTCGAGCGGTTCGAGCCTCGACCCGGCGGGTCATATCGGATGATCCTGACCTACGCGGACGCCTCGACGGCACCGGGCAAGGCGACGGTGGACTCCGACATCGTCGAGGCCCGGTTCGTCGAACTCGTCCCCGGTGCGCGGGTCGTGCAGGCGGTGGATTTCGTCTCCGACGATCCGTCATACGCCGGCACGATGACCATGACGTGGAAGGTCGTCGCTGCCGGTCACGGGGCGGAGGTCACGTTCCGGGCCGACAACGTTCCCGTCGGGATCTCGGCCGAGGACCACGCTGCCGGCCTCGCGTCCTCGCTGGCAAATCTCGCCGCCTACCTGGAGTCGTAGCCTGAGCGTCCCGGAGGGGCCAACACCCCGTGGCGGAGGCCTGGGCGCGACCCAGCGCGGTTCCTGAGGGTCGCTGTCACAACGCTCAGGAACCGTGCCGATTGCGTCAGTGCCTCGCGGAACTCGCCGGGGGAGCCCCTCGTTCGCACACGGGCAAGGTCAGGCCGTCTTGGCCACACCGACCGGGCAGCTCAGCCCGTTCGGGCCGTGGTTGCAGTAGCCGTTCGGGTTCTTGGTCGGGGCAAGGTACTGCTGGTGATAGTCCTCGGCCAGGTAGTAGTCGCCCAGTCGACCGATCTCCGTGGTGATCTCGCTCTTGCCGGCACGGGCCACGATCGGCGCGAACGCGTCCCGGGACGCCTGCGCGGTGGCGAGCTGCTCGTCGGTGGTGGCGTAGATCGTGGAGCGGTACTGGGTGCCCACGTCGTTGCCCTGGCGCATGCCCTGGGTCGGGTCGTGGTTCTCCCAGAAGACCTTGAGCAGGTCCTCGTAGCTGATCCTGGTGGGGTCGTACACCACCTGCACCACCTCGGCGTGCCCGGTCTCGCCGGAGCACACCTCCTCGTAGGTGGGGTTCGGGGTGTAGCCACCCGCGTAACCGACCGAGGTGGTGAAGACGCCGGGCAGGGTCCAGAACAACCGCTCGGCACCCCAGAAACACCCCATACCGAAGACGGCGACCTGCGAGCCCTCGGGGAACGGGCCCTTCAGCGGGGTCCCGAGCACCTCGTGTCGGTCGGCGACCGGCATCGCGATCGCGCGACCGGGCAGGGCCCGGTCAGGGGAGATCATCTCGGCCTTCATGCGGCGGAGGAACACGGTGGAACTCCTTTCGTACCCTTCCCCGCGTGCAACACCGGCGGACCCAACTTCCTTACCCACCCCACCGCCGGTCAGGCCCGATTCTGCCGCCAACGTGTTCGCGCGTACTCCTCGACCCAGCTCCGGCTGCTCCGCCACGCGCCATCGTCGCCCTTGACCGCCCGCAGCCGTCCGCGGCTCGCCGCGGCGCGCAGGGCTGCCTCCGACAGCTCACTGCTTGCGAGCGCTGGCAGCGGGACGAGCTGCGCCGAATTGGCAGCCGCTGGCATCAGGAACCGGTAGATGTTCGTGGTTGTTCGCTGACGAGGAAGAAACCCGAACGAACAGTTTCGAGGTGCAAGCCCAGTTCATCAGGCTGGAGTGGATAGGGCGGTGTGGATGCGGTCCGCGTACGAGGTGGCCTCGTCGTCGTCGGCGTAGCGGGTACGCGGCCAGAAGAAGCCGCGCAGTCCGTCGCCCTTGGTCCGCGGCACCACATGGGTGTGCAGATGCGGCACCGACTGGGACACCTTGTTGTTCATCGCCACGAAGGTGCCACCAGCCTCCAACCCGGCCTCGACCGCGATCGCGAGCCGCCGGACCAGCCCAAAATAGCCGGCAATGGACTCCGGCGGCAGGTCGGCGAGGGCGACCAGATGGGTACGCGGCACCACCAGCACGTGCCCCTTGAAGACCGGCCGGGTGTCCAGGAACGCCACCCCGTCCGGCTCGTCGATCACCCGGAACCCCGGCACCTCACCCGCGATGATCCCGCAGAACACACACCCCGCCACCCGCCGACCGTACCCCGCGACCGGTCAGCCCTTCGGAGGCGATCGCAAGCGTCACTGTCGCTCGGCGGGTGCCACGGCGGTCCGCAGTCGGCCTTCATCACAAAGATGGACCGCCGATCCACGGCGGCGCCCTTGTCGTTGACCTGGTGAGCCTCCAACCAGATCCACCCGTGGTAGGTGGGCCGGTCGAGTACGCGGATGACGCGGAACAGGATCGGCTTGCTGAACTGCACGCTGGCCTCCCGACCCACCCGCAGCAGGTCGCCGGCGCGGAGCACGTTCACGGCAGCCAGCCGAGGAACCTGCGGTGCCGAGCGCCAGCGGGAGCCCAGCCCATGTCCTGCGTCGCGGACACCAGATGCGAGGCCAGGTAGATCGAGACGGACACCGGAGCGCGGGGGAGGGCGTGATGGCAGCCGCGTCAACGCACCCGCCACCAGCCCAGTCACGACGCCTCGCTCGCGGATCCGCGCGTCGTTCAGGGCTGGTCGAGGTACGCGTCCCAATCGTCGTTCGCCACCGGGACCGGACCAGTCTCTCCGTTCGCCAGGCGTGACCGGATGTCCGCTTCCCAGTCGAGCGCCCACTTGCAGATCGCCGCAACGTCGCCCTCGTCGAGCCCATAAGACATGAAGGTGCGAGGATCGCGCTCGTTGATCGAGCCGAGTCGGTCGGCCAGCTCCTCCAAAGAGAATCCGGCCGTGTGTCGCGCGCCCAGATTCTCGATCTCATGCCAGCTCAAGCGGTCATTCGCGGCATGAATGTCGATGTAGTCGCGATGTGCTGCACGTTCGTGCAGTGCGCGCATCTTCAGGCCGACCGCATCTTCGAAGGACAGAACCGGACCGATGGCCAACATGGCCGGCGGCCCGAGCCCTTCCTTGAGTAGATCTACCTCGCACGACACGGCCGTGTTTGACACCACCATCCGGGCCATCCGGGATGTGACTTCGATGGTGTTGGTCTGGTAGCCGGCGGCACGGTAGGTGGCAGCAAGACGATCGACCACGGCCGCTAAGGGCAGAGCGGTGGCGGTGGCGAAGTCGATGTCCTGCGATGGGCGTTCGACCAGTTCGTGTGCAGCCATGGCATATCCACCAGCCAGCACGAGACCAAGGTCGTCTCCTGCGCTGAAGCCAATTTCAAGGAGTTGCCGATGCAGCGGTTGCATCAGGCAACGGCTAGCTCGGTCATCCGACGCTCCCACAGCGCAATCATCCGGCGCGCGGTCAGCCTGCGGATCCGCGGCCAGTCATGCTGCAACAACCGAGCGTTGACGTAGCGCACGATGTCATCGTGCTGCCCGCAGTCCAAAAGCAGGCAGTACAGCGTCAGTCGTTCCCGAGGGTCATCTATGTCGTACTCGGTCAGACCGGACCAGGCCAGTCGAACCGGTAGGGCGACCCGACCCTGATCAGGGCCGGCCAGCAGATCGAGTGAGGCCGGGATGCGGTTGGCTACTCCGATCATCCGGGATGGCAGCGTCTGAGTCGGGGTCACCCGACCAGTATGGCGCAGCGGGCTGACAAGACGTCGGAGGCGAGCCTGGCAGGGTTCCAGCCGGTGGGAGGGTGGGAAGGACTAACGTCTGCGGCATGAACCACGGCTTCGACACGCTCGCGATCCATGCCGGTCAGGACCCGGAGGCCCGCACCGGCGCGGTGATCCCACCGATCTACCAGACCAGCACGTACGCCCAGGATGCCGTCGGCTCGCCCCGGCTGGGCTACGAGTACAGCCGTTCCGGCAACCCGACCCGGGACGCGCTCCAGGAGTGCCTGGCCGCGCTGGAGGGCGGGCCGGTCGGGCTCGCCTTCGCCAGCGGGCTGGCCGCCGAGGACGCGCTGCTGCGTACCGTCTGCGCACCGGGTGACCACGTGGTCATCCCCGACGACGCGTACGGCGGCACGTACCGGCTCTTCGCCAAGGTGGCGCAGCGGTGGGGGCTGGCGTACACCCCGGCGAGGATCTCCGACCCGGACGCCGTGCGGGCCGCGATCCGCCCCGGCACCACGAAGGTCGTCTGGCTGGAGACGCCCACCAACCCGCTGCTCGGCATCGCCGACATCGCCACCCTCGCCGCCGTCGCGCACGACGCCGGTGCGCTGCTGGTGGTCGACAACACCTTTGCTTCGCCGTACCTGCAACAGCCGATCGCCCTCGGCGCGGACGTGGTGGTGCACTCCACCACGAAGTACCTCGGCGGGCACTCGGACGTGGTCGGCGGCGCGCTGGTGGCGGCGGACGCCGCGCTCGGCGAGGAACTGCGCTACCACCAGAACGCGATGGGCGCGGTAAACGGCCCGTTCGACGCCTGGCTGACCCTGCGCGGCATCAAGACCCTCGGTGTACGGATGGACCGGCACTGCGACAACGCCGAGCGGATCGCCACCTACCTCGACGGGCACGCGAAGGTCAGTGAGGTGCTCTACCCGGGGCTCGCCGCGCATCCCGGGCACGAGGTGGCGGCCAAGCAGATGCGCAGATTCGGCGGAATGATCTCGTTCCGGGCCGCCGGTGGCGAGGAGCACGCCGTCGAGATCTGCAACCGGGCCAAGCTTTTCGTGCTCGCCGAGTCGCTCGGCGGGGTGGAATCCCTGATCGAACACCCGGGCCGGATGACACACGCGAGCGCTGCCGGCTCGCCGCTTGAAGTTCCCGGCGATCTCGTGCGACTGTCTGTCGGCATCGAGACGGTCGAAGACCTGCTCGCCGATCTGGAGCAGGCACTGGGCTGACCGCTGGCTGGGGAGGGTGGCCGTGCAGGACATCATGCCGACCTGGGTGGGGGCGACCGCCAAACAGATCGCCCGGGGCGTTCGCCGGGGAGATGTCTCGGCCACCCAGGTCCTGGCCGACCACCTCGACCACCTCGCCAAGGCCGACGCCGGCCTCGCCGCGTTCCGCGCGGTACGCGGTGGGGAGGCGGTGACCGAGGCGGAGAAGGTGGACGAGCAGGAGGACCTGGCCAACCTGCCGCTGGCCGGGGTGCCGGTCGCGGTCAAGGAGAACACCCCGGTCGCCGGCATGCCCACCTGGAACGGCTCGGCCGCGGTGCGTACCCCGGTGGCGGAGGCCGACCACGAGGTGGTCCGCCGGCTGCGCGGCGCCGGTGCGGTGATCCTCGGGGTCACCCGGATGCCCGAGCTGGGGCTCTGGGCGGTCACCGACGACGACACCGCGGTCACCCGCAACCCGTGGGACCTGGGCCGGACCCCCGGTGGCTCGTCCGGCGGCGCGGCGGCGGCGGTGGCGGCCGGGCTGGTGCCGATCGCACACGGCAACGACGGGCTCGGCTCGATCCGCATCCCGGCGGCCTGCTGCGGCCTGATCGGCCTGAAGCCCGGCCGGGGCGTGGTGCCCTGCCAGCTCGGTGCCGAGGACTGGTTCGGGCTGACCGAGCACGGCATCCTCAGCACCACGGTCGCCGACGCGGCGGTCGGTTTCCGGGTGCTCGCCGGCCGAGCCCAGGAGAAGCTCGTGCCGCCGCAGCGGCTGCGGGTCGGGGTGTCGCTGCGGTCCCCGGTACGCGGCGTCGCGCCGGACGCGCCGAACCGGGACGCGGTCGCCGCCGCCGGCCGGTTGCTGGCCGGGGCCGGGCACGACACGGTGCCGGCCGACCCGGTCTACCCGACCGCCCTGGGACTGAAGGGCGTCGCCACCTGGTTCGCCGCCGCCGCGGCGGACGTCCAGGCCGCCGGGATCGACCGGCGCACCCTGCAACCCCGCACTCGTCGGCACGTCAGGTTCGGCGAGTGGGCGGCGCGCCGCGGGTACGTCCGGGAGGCCGACCGGCTCGCCTGGCGGGAGCGGTCGATCGGGTTCTTCGCCGACCACTCGGTGGACCTGCTGCTCACCCCGGCGCTGGCCGCCACGCCCCCGCCGGCCACCAGCTGGTCGGCCCGCTCCTGGCGGGCGAACATGCTGGCCAACATCCGGTACGCCCCGTACGCGGCGCCCTGGAACATCGCCGGCCTGCCCGCCCTGGTGGTCCCGGTGGGCCGCCGCCCGGACGGGTTGCCGTTGGCCGTGCAGCTGGTCGGCCCGCCCGGCTCGGAGCTGCTGCTGCTCGGCGTCGCCGGCCAGTTCGAGATGGCGGCCCCGTGGCCGAGGCACGCCCCCGGTTACCCGAGGGTCGGCACCGGAGCGCCCGCCGGCACGTGATCTCCACAGCTCCGCCGGCAGGCCTCGGCGGGGCGGGTGGCACGATCGGGGCATGACGGAACTGGTCAGCCTCGACGAGGTGCGGGCCGCGCGGGCGCTGCTCGCCGGTGTCACCCGCACCACCCCGCTGGAACCCTCCCGCCCGCTCACCGACGCGCTCGGCGGACCGGCATGGCTCAAGTGCGAGAACCTTCAGCGGGCGGGCTCGTACAAGGTGCGCGGTGCCTACGTGCGGATCTCGCGGCTGTCGGAGCGGGAGCGGGCCAGGGGAGTGGTCGCGGCGAGCGCCGGCAACCACGCCCAGGGGGTGGCCCTCGCCGCCGGGCTGGTCGGTACCCGGGCCACCGTCTTCATGCCGGTGAACGCCACGCTGCCGAAGGTGGCGGCCACCAAGCGGTACGGCGCCCAGATCGAGCTGGTCGGGGCGACGGTGGACGAGGCACTCGTCGCGGCGCAGGCGTTCGCCGAACGCACCGGCGCCGTGCTGATCCATCCGTTCGACCATCCCGACGTGATCGCCGGGCAGGGCACGGTGGCGTTGGAGATCCTGGAGCAGTGCCCCGAGGTGAAGACGATCGTCACCGGGGTCGGCGGCGGCGGGCTGATCTCCGGGATGGCGGTGGCGGCCAAGGCGCTGCGCCCGGACGTCCGGGTGATCGGCGTACAGGCGGCGGACGCGGCGGCCTTCCCGCCCTCGCTGCGCGCCGGTGAGCCGGTACGCCTGGACGCCCTCGCCACCATTGCCGACGGAATCGCGGTCGGCCGGCCGGGTGAGATCACCTTCGCCCACGTCCGCAAGCTCGTCGACGAGATCGTCACCGTCACCGAGGAGGACATCTCGCGGGCGCTGCTCATGCTGCTGGAACGCGGCAAGCAGGTGGTGGAGCCGGCCGGCGCGGTGGGCGTGGCGGCGTTGCTGGCTGGCGCGGTCGACGTGACGACACCGGTGGTGGCCGTGTTGAGCGGCGGCAACATCGACCCGCTGCTGATGCTCCGGGTGATCGAACACGGTCTGGCGGCGGCCGGTCGCTACCTGCGGGTCACCGTCCGTTGCTCCGACCAACCGGGGCAGCTCGCCTCGCTGTTGCGCGAGATCGCCGAACAGCGCGCCAACGTGGTCGACGTGGAGCACCAGCGGGCCCATCCGCACCTGCGCCTCGGCGAGGTGGAGGTGGCGCTTTCGGTGGAGACCCGGGGGGTCGAGCACTCGGAGACGCTTATCGGCGCGCTGCGGGCCAGCGGCTACCAGGTGACCATCGCGGCAGAGGCGTGACACCCGCGCGGGTGTCACGCCTCTGCGTGTCGCGTATTAGGCCATCGGCCGGACCGGTGGGTCAGCCGGCCGACCGGCCGGGCCGGTGCGTCAGCCGGAGAACGGCTCGAAGCTGACCACCGTCACCTTGATGTCCGCGCCGCTGGGCGCGGTGTAGGTGCAGGTCTGCCCGGCCTTGCCGCCCAGGATCGCCTGGCCGAGCGCCGACTCCGGGCTGTAGACCGTGAGGTCGGTGGTCGAGGCGATCTCACGGGAGCCGAGCAGGAACGTCTCTGTGTCGTCGGCATCGTCGTCGAAGTAGATCGTCACGACCATCCCGGGCGCCACGGCGTCGACGGTCGGCGCCTCGCCGACCTGGGCGGTGCGGAGCAGCTCCTTGAGGTAGAGGATGCGCCCCTCGGCCTTGCCCTGCTCCTCGCGCGCGGCGTGGTAGCCGCCGTTCTCGCGGAGGTCGCCTTCCTCGCGCCGAGCATTGATCTCGGCGGCGATGATCGGCCGGTTGGCGATCAACTCGTCGAGCTCGGCCTTCAGGCGGTCGTACGCGTCCTGGGACAGCCAGGTGGCGGGCGCCTCGTTGCCATTGGACACAGGCGGTCCTCCTCAGTTGTGCGTGCTGGCTGACAGGTGAACCTCCAAGTTACCAGTGCCCTACGACAAGGAGTGTCGGCGATCACGTCCGGTGCGCCGGTGGACAGCGGCCCACCCGGGGCCGGCGCGCGGCCTCAGGCGGGCGACGCGGTGATCTCGGGCGCACCCGGCGCGGTGATCGGGCGCACCCGGCGTGTGGGCCTCAGACGGGCGGCCGGCAGCGGACCACCTCGCCGATGAAGGGCCGGGCGGTGGTGGCGAGGCGGTGCCGGACGGTGACCTGGTTCTGCCCCTCGGCGGCGGAGACCGGCACCTCCTCACGGGCCAGTTCGGCACCGGCGTGGTCCCGGGCCCGCAGTACGCACACCGCGGAGCCGCCCTCGGGCAGGTGCACCCGGAAGTCGACCACGACCTGGTTGTCCGTGATGTCCGAATAGGTGATCACCTTGGCGTCGTACGTGGGATCGCCGTACTGCCGGTAGAGCCGGACCGGGATCACGGTGAGCACCGCGAGCGTGGCGACCACCAGCAGCGCGGTCAGCACCGGCCGGCGGCGGCGGGGTGCCCGGCGGTGGCCGTACCGGCCGGGCGGGAACACCGGCGCGCCCGGCGGAAGTGTGGCGTGCGTCTCGGTCACCGGCGGGTATCTCCCTGGCGTTGTTGTCGGCCGCATCGGCAAGAATGGCGGAGATCCGTCATTCCTGCCCGGCTCGGTGGCAGAACTGCTGCCGTCAAATATGACAGCCAGCGCGGGCCGGCACCGCGACGGGGGAGTAATCCGGCAGGTCAACGGTTGGCCCGGGGTGGGCCCGCCGGTGGGCAGACGAGGAGCGCCGACGTTGGCAGAGCAACTTCGACTCATGGCCGTCCACGCGCATCCCGACGACGAGTCGAGCAAGGGCGCCGCGACCACGGCGAAGTACGTGGCCGAGGGGGTGGACGTGCTGGTCGTGACGTGCACCGGTGGTGAGCGCGGCAGCGTGCTCAACCCCAAGCTCGACCGGCCCGACGTGTGGGCCAACATCGCCGAGATCCGCCGGGCCGAGATGGACGCGGCCCGGGCGATCCTCGGCATCGAGCAGGCGTGGCTCGGCTTCGTCGACTCCGGCCTGCCGGAGGGCGACCCGCTGCCGCCGCTGCCGGAGGGCTGCTTCGCCCTCCAGGACGTCGAGGTGGCCGCCGGCCCGCTGGTGCGCCTGATGCGGCAGTTCCGGCCACACGTCGTCACCACGTACGACGAGGAGGGCGGCTACCCGCACCCGGACCACATCATGTGCCACAAGGTCAGCGTGGCGGCCTTCGACGCCGCTGGCGACGCGGAGCGCTACCCGGAGCTGGGTGAGCCGTGGCAGCCGCTGAAGCTCTACTACGACATCGGCTTCTCCAAGGGCAAGATCCTGGCGCTCCACGAGGCGATCCTGGCCGCCGGCGTGGAGTCTCCGTACGCGGAGTGGCTGACCCGCTGGGAGGACCGGCCGGACAAGGGGCCCCGGATCACCACCCGGGTCGAGTGCGCCGACTACTTCCCGGTCCGCGACGACGCGCTGCGCGCCCACGCCACCCAGGTCGACCCGGACGGCTTCTGGTTCCAGGTGCCGATGGAGTTGCAGCAGCGCGCCTGGCCGACCGAGGATTTCCAGCTGGTGCGGTCGCTTGTCGACAGCCCGCTACCCGAGTCCGACCTGTTCGCCGGCGTACGGGAGACGGCGCATGCCCGCTGATCCGGCGGCGGGCTACCCTGGTCACACGCCGCCGTTCGGAGGAATCCCATGCTGACCGTTGCCCAGGTGCTCGCCCAGAACAATTTCGGGGACACCCGCACGGGTGGCCTGGCCGGCCCGATGGGCCTCTTCCTCATCCTGGTCCTGGGCACCGTCACCGTGCTGTTGATCCGCAACATGAACGCCCGGCTGCGCCGACTGCCCGACCGCTTCCCCACCGAGGGGGCCGCCGGCGAATCGAACGCGGCGGACCAGACGGTCGGTGATCCGACAGATGGGACCGTCACGGCGGATTCATCCGCAGACGCCGCCAACGGGCGTCAGCAGCATCGCGACGCCTGATCGGGGCATGATTCACGCCGAACCGGATGGTCGACCCCTGTTGCGGCCATCGGGTTTGGCTTAGCCTTCCGCCGGGGGGACCAGAAGTCCCCAAGCTGTGCGCGGGAGGGGGCGCCGATGACCACCGCAGTCCTGTCCGCCCGCCACCCGTCGCCTTCCCGGTCGGCGGGAGGGGGTCGGTGACCTCCGGCAGGGCCGGTCCTTCCCTCGACCGGCCCGCTGGCCGTGGTACCCGACTCGGGCTCCACCTGCTCACGGCCGCGGTCGCGGGCACCGCGCTGGTTGCCGCCGTGGTGGGGCTGAATCTGCCGGTACGACTGCCGGCCGACGACCCGCTCGGCGAGCTGCCCCGGTTCGGCATCGCGGTCGCCCTGTTCGCCCTGTCGCACCTGGTCCGGCTGCGGTTCCGGGCGGCGGCCGGGGTGGTCAGCGTCACCTGGGTCGAGGCCGCGCTGGTCGTCTGCCTCTATCTGGTACCACCCGGTTGGCTGCCGGCGGCGGCGCTGATCGGTGTGGCGCTGGCCTGGACGGCTCTGTCGGTGGTGGACGACGGTCGGACGACCTGGGACATCGTGCGGATCGCCGGCACACAGACCGCCGCGGTCGCCCTCGCGGTCGCGGTCACCACCGCCCTGGGCCAGCCGTTGCTGGCCACGCCGACGCCGGCGCTCGTGCTCGCGGTCGCCGCCGGTGCCGTCGCCCACCTGCTCGCCAGCGCCTGGCTGGGCGGGGTCACGCTGGCGCTGCGGCACGGGATGCCGATCGGGCGCCCGCTGCTCGCCGCGTTGCGCGGCAAGCTCCTGATGTTCGTCGGCAACGTGCTGACCGGCGTGCTGGTGGTCGCGCTTATCGAGATCGACCCCCGGTGGCTGCTCCTGCTGCCTGCCCCGCTGTGGCTGCTGCACCAGACCTACCGGCAACGGCTGCATGTCGACCGTGACCGGCGTACCTGGCGGTCGTTCGCCGAGGCGACGGCCGCGCTCAACCAACTGGACGAGCGCGGCGTGGCCAGCGCGGCCGTCGCCGGTGGACTGGCGCTCTTCGAACCGGAGAGCGTGCACGTGGAGGTGGTCCGCGGCGACGGGCGGTGGCGGCGTTACCGCGGTGACCCGGGCGGCCAGGTGACCGATCGGGAGATCGAGCCGCCGGCCGGCGGTGAGCCCGCCCCGGAGGAACTGGTCCGCGACCTGTCGGTGGGTGAGACCCGGGTAGGCCGGCTGCGGGTCCGGTATCCCGGCACTGCGCCACCCAGTGGCCGGGAGCGGGACGTCTTCGCCGCCTTCGCCGACGCCGTCGCCGCCGCCCTGCACGACGCGGCGACCAACCGGGAACTGCGGTTGGTCGCCGCGCGGTCGTCGTACGAGGCGGCGCACGATCCGCTCACCGGCCTGGCCAACCGGGCGGCCATGCTCAGCCAGGGTGACCAGGCGTTGCGGCGGCTGGCCCATGGCCAGCCCGTCGCGCTGCTGCTGCTCGACGTCGACCAGTTCAAAGAGGTCAACGACACGCTCGGGCATGCGGCCGGCGACCAGCTGCTGCGACTGACCGCCAACCGGCTCGACGGCCTCACCCGCTCCGGTGACCTGCTGGCCCGGCTCGGCGGTGACGAGTTCGCCCTGCTGCTGACCTCGGTCCCGGTGGTCGCGGACCGCGCCGCTCCGATGGCGTACGCGCTGCGCCAGGCTCGGGACATCGCGGATCGGCTGGCCGCACCGGCCGAGGTGGCCGGGGTACGGATGTCCGTCGAGGTCTCCGTCGGCGTGGTGGTGGCCACGGCCGGCACCGCCGACCTGACCGAGCTGCTGCGCCGGGCGGACATCGCCATGTACCAGGCCAAGGCGGGCGGCGGCAGCGTGGCCGCGTACGACAGCGCCCGGGACGCGGCCAGCACCGACCAGCTGGCCCTGCTCGCCGAGTTGCGTGAGGCGTTGCAGGCCGACGATCAGCTGGTGCTGGTCCTGCAACCCGCCGTCGACCTGGCCACCGGGGCACCGACCGGCGTGGAGGCACTGATCCGGTGGCGACATCCGCGCCGGGGCTGGCTCGGGCCGGCCGACTTCATCCGCCCGGTGGAGAACAGCGACCAGCTGGGCACCTTCACCAGGTACGTGCTGGACAAGGCGCTGGCGGTCGCCGCCGGCTGGGCCCGGGAGGGCCTGAACATCCCGATCTCGGTCAACCTCTCCGCCCGCAGCCTGCTGGACCATCGGCTGCCCGGTGAGATCGCCGACGCGCTGCGCCGGCACCAGGTGCCGGCCGACCGGCTGGTCCTGGAGATCACCGAGACGGTGGTGATGAGCGAGCTGGAGATCATCGACCAGGTGCTCGGCGCGCTGCGGTCGATGGGCGTACAGCTGGCGGTGGACGACTTCGGCACCGGCTTCTCCTCGCTTGCCTTCCTCACCCGGATCACCGTCGACGAGCTGAAGGTCGACCGCTCGTTCGTCCTCCAGATGGCCGACTCGCCCGAGGCGGCGGCGATCGTGCGCCACACCGTCGGGATGGCCCACGAACTGGGGCTACGGGTGGTCGCCGAGGGCGTGGAGACCGCCGCCCAGCGCTCGGCCCTGGCCGAGCTGGGTTGCACCGCCGCCCAGGGCTACCACTTCTACAAGCCGATGCCGGCCGACAAGATCGCCGCCGTGCTGGGCGCCCTGAGCCGGCAGACCCCGCACAACGTCCGCCCCCTCCGCGCCGACGACGCCTCCTGACAGTCTGATAGCCAGTTGAGGATGACGAAGAAGAGCTTGACTCCGCGAAACTGATAAGGGACCTTATCAGGAGTGGTTCTGATTTGGTCCTTGCGTGTGCCGTGGGGTGTCTGTCACCCTTGTCGTGCGGAAGGAAGATCTGTCGCAATCGCCGCCGTGACCCGGTTGCCGCGATACCACCGTGCGCCAAAAAAGGCTTACCCCGGGGGGCTTGATAACAGAGGCCACACCCGGGGTCTACGCACCGAGAGTACCGCATCGCTGGGGTGATCGGAAGGGGATCGTGATGGACGAGGATGAGGCGCGTCGGCTGATTGGGCTGCTCTCCGCGGAGCGGATGGCACCTTACCTCCGGCGGTGTGCCGGCAACCCGGTGTCGGCGATCCGCCTCTACTACTGGAACATCGACATCACGAAGGCGTTGCAGGCTCACCTTCCCTTCCTGGAGCCCATCCTGCGGAACTCCATGGCCGCCGCCCTCGCTACCCTGACGGGCCGTGCGGATTGGTGGCGCCCCGGAGTTCTTCCGCTGATGCCGCCAGAGGCGGACCGTCTGCGCAGAGCCCTTCGTGCTTGCGGATCCCGCCAGGCCACCCTTCAGACCGGTGACGTGCTGGCCGAACTGAGCTTCGGCTTCTGGGCCGCGCTGCTGGGTCGAGAGTACGAGATGCCCCTCTGGCGACCTGCCCTCCGGCACGCCTTCCCCGAGTATCGAGGCCCGCGTGGGCCACTGCACAATGACCTCCACCACCTCAACCGGCTGCGCAACCGGATGGCCCACCACGAGCCGATCCACCATCGGCATCTCGCGGCGGACAATGACAAGATCTTTATGGTCATGGGCTACGTCTCGTCGTTCGCAGCCAAGACGGTCAGGGCGAACGACCGGGTCCCTGAGGAGCTCGCTCGGAGGCCGAAGCTGTGAGCGTGGCCGATGGGGACGGTGTTCGTGAAGTGGCGATGATGCAGACGGACCAAGCGGAGGGGACTGTCGCGCAACTCGTCACGATGACGGAGATAGCGGAGTTCGCCGAGGTGCGCCGTCCGACGGTCAGCAACTGGCGTCGCCGTCATCCCGACTTTCCCAAGGCGGTACGGGAGGAGGGCCAGTCGGCACTCTTCGACTCGGCGGAGATCGCTCGCTGGCTGGACGCGCGCCCGTTGCCCCCGGCCCTGCTGGCGGGCGGCGATGGTGGGCGGCTGGCGACGTACGGCGATGTCTTTCGACGCGGCCTTGAGCTGCGGTCGCTGGGTGCCCTTAGGGACACGCTGCATGGTGACCGGCTGTTGGCTGTCGCGCTGGCACTGGCCGCGCTGCGCGTGCTGACCAATGAGCCGTTGACTTTGGACGGTGTACCCGAAGGCATTCGGCACGTCGCGGATTCAGGGCGTTCGGCTGAGGCGCAAGCCCTAGCCAGGAGCTTGCGGGAGCTGCCGGACGGAAGTGAGCGCCTACTCGACGCGGTCGACGCCCTTGTTCTCTCAGCGGGCGGAGCACGTGCAGCCGAGCGCCTGTTGAGTCAGGCCGACCGTTTGGGCTCGGCCAACCGACAGGATGCCACACCCGAAGTCGTCTCTGAACTAGTCGCGGCATTGGTGGGACCGATGGCAGGACTCACCCTGCTTGATCCGGCAGCAGGGCTCGGCTCGCTGCTGCTGCGGGTGGCGGAGGCGGTGACACCGGCAAAGTTCCAGGCAGCCGACGTTGATGAGGCAAAGGTTGACCTACTTTGGTGCCGGCTGATCTGTCATGGCCTGCCCGCCGAGGTGCGACGCGTCGACGCCCTGCTCGACGAGTCGTCGGCAGTTGCCGACGTGGTTGTGGTCGACCCACCGTTCAACCCGCTCGATCGGCGCACCAACGGCGTCCCACTCGCGGCGGAACTCGCCCCGTGGGCTGAGGCCGCCGTGCGCTTCCTGCGCCCCGGTGGGCAGGCGTTCCTGCTTGTGCCCCTGGCAGCGCTCCGCAGCACGCCGACCCGTCCGGGCATGCCGCATCCGCTGGCAGCCGATGGTGCATTGCGGGCGGTGATCCAACTTCCCCGCCGGCTCCACTCGTACCGTGTTGGCGTGGAGTTCGCGTTGCTCGTCTACGAAAATGTGCCGGGGGGCCGGCACCAACCGGACGTACTGTTCTGCGACGCCGACCGGTACGCGGCCATGGGCGTCAACGGCTGGGTCGCCGAGGTCGCCGGGTGGGTCCGGAACCCGGATGGGGCCTCGGAGGCGTTCACCTGCTGGGGGCAGCCGAAGAGGTCTCTGGTGCCGGCGGACCGGCTGGCGGACCTGCGACCGGCAGCTTTCGAACTGGCGCGGCTACGCGAGGCGCAACACGCTGTGTTCCAGTTCGAGCCAGCGTTTGCGAAACTCCCCGTCGAACCACAGACACGCGGATACCGCACGGTCGGGGAATTATTCACGCTCCTGCCCGGTCGCAAGGTGGACGACAGCCGGATTCGGATGAATGATCCGACAGGTCTCCCGATTATCGGCCTCGCCGAGTTGACCGGGGCGGTCCCGGTGGGAAGCCGGTCGATCGGCACACTCGACCTCAGCGACGCTGCGGAGGTCACTTATGCCGGCGACATCGTCGTGCTGGCCGGTGACAAGATCAGAGCGATGGTGGACGAGGCAGGCGGCAGCATCGTTCAAAGTCCGGCCCAGGTGATACGTATCCCCGGCTTCGTCGACTACCAGCAGGGCCGGCCCGATGCCCAGGGGCGACCGAGAGAGCACCCCGGAATGACACCCCGGGTGTTGGCCGCGCTACTGGCCGCGCCGCGCAACGCCGATCGGGCTACCGGCTCGCTCGTCCGGCGAGTGGACCTTACTAGATTGGAGCTGCCGCGCCTCGAAACCGAGGAGGTCGTCCGGCTCGATGAGGTCCTGGCGACGATCGAGGCGCGTCGTCGTCGCGCAGCCGAGCACCTAGCCGCGATCGACAGGGTCCAGGCCGCCCTGGTGGCGGGTATGGCCGAGGGGGCACTCAGGGTCACCGTCGACAACGGCGGCGGCAGCGAGGAAGGAAACTAGGAGTCAGTGGTACGACAGCGCACCACCCCGGCCAAGCCGGCGGATTTCAAGGCCACCCTGTGGAAGGCCGCCGACAAGCTGCGCGGGAGCATGGACTCCGCAGAGTACAAGCACATCGTGCTCGGACTGGTCTTCCTCAAGTACGTCTCGGACGCCTTTACCGAACGCCGAGAGGCCATCGCCGCCGAACTGGCGGAGGAGGGCATCACCGGCGAGCGTGCCGAGAGGCTCCTGGAGGATCGAGATGAGTACACCGGCGAGGGTGTTTTCTGGGTGCGGCCAGAGGCCCGCTGGGAGACCATCTCAGCCGGTGCCAAGAGTGCGGCTGGCGGGCGTACGGTCGGGGAGTTGATCGACGCGGCGATGCTCGCCATCGAGAGTGAGAACCCGGAGCTGCGGGGCGTGCTGCCGCACTTCTTCAACCGGTCGAGCGTGGATGAACGCCGGCTCGGTGAGTTGGTCGATCTAATCGGCCGCATCGGGTTCGGCGGCGGCGGCTCGCGCCGGGCTAGGGATATTCTCGGCGAGGTTTACGAATACTTCCTTGGCATGTTCGCGGCTGCCGAGGGCCGCCGGGGCGGTGAATACTTCACCCCAAAGAGCGTGGTGCGCCTGCTGGTCGAGGTGCTGGAACCGCAGCAGGGCGACCGGGTCTACGACCCGTGCTGCGGGTCGGGCGGCATGTTCGTGCAGGCCGAGAAGTTCATCGAGAGTCACGGCGGAAACCCGTTCAAGATCTCGGTGTACGGGCAGGAGATGGCCGAAACTACCTGGCGGCTGGCAAAGATGAACCTGGCCATCCACGGCATCGGTGCCGACCTCGGCCCGAAATGGGAGGACACCTTCCGCCAGGATCTGCACCGGGATCGGCTTGCCGACATCATCATGGCCAACCCGCCGTTCAATATCTCCGACTGGGGCGGCGACCGTCTCGGCATGGACGCTCGCTGGCAGTTCGGTGTCCCGCCGGCCGGCAACGCCAACTTTGCCTGGCTTCAGCACATCGCCAGCAAGCTCTCCCCGCGCGGCAGCGCAGGTGTGGTGCTCGCGAACGGCTCGATGTCGTCGAAACAGTCCGGCGAGGGCGACATCCGCCGCAACATGGTCACCGCCGATCTGGTGGCGTGCATGGTGGCCCTGCCGCCGCAACTCTTCCGGCACACCCAGATCCCGGCCTGCCTCTGGTTCCTCACCAAGGACAAGACTCCGCAGGGCGCCAAGCGCCTGAACGACCGACGCGACGAGATCCTCTTCATCGACGCCCGGGAGTTGGGCGTCATGACGAATCGGACGCTGCGCGAACTCACCGACGAGGAAATCACTCGAATCGCCGACACCTACCACCGCTGGCGCGGCACCGACAAGACAAGCCTAAAAAAGTACGCCGACGAACCCGGATTCTGCTACTCAGCCACCCTGGACGAAATAAAACAACATGACTTCGTTCTGACGCCTGCGCGCTTCGTAGGTGAGGTTGAAACGGGGGCGGGCGGAGAATCTGCTGAGGATGCAATCCCTCGACTCGTGGATGAGCTACTGTTTCTGCTTGACGAAAACATCAAAGCCGATGAGCGGCTCCGGCTTCAGATAGGGAGGCTTGATGTCTGAATTGCCTGAGGGTTGGCGTCGCGTGCCTCTGGAAAGATTCATATCCTTAAAGCGTGGTTACGATCTTCCGAAAGATCGGAGGGCGCGAGGGAATGTTCCGGTCGTGGGTAGCGGTGGAATTTCGGGTTATCATGACATTGCGATTGTGAGGGGGCCGGGAGTTACTATCGGCCGGGCTGCGAATATTGGCGTTCCAGCGTTCGTTGAACAAGACTTCTGGCCGCTGAACACTACGCTCTACGTTACCGATTTCCATGGTAATGATGAACGCTTCGCCTTCTACCTGCTTAAATCATTGAATCTTTCCGGGTATAACTCTGGAAGCGTTCAGCCGATGCTGAATCGAAATTACATCCGAGATGTTCCAGTCGTATTGCCTGACCCCATGGAGCAGCGGGAGATTTCGGCCGTATTGGGCGCGTTGGATCAGAAGATTGCCTTAGGTAATCGAATTTCTGATGCAATATTGCGGCTCGTGGACGCCGAATTTGAGGCCGTGCTCGACGGCTTGGGCGATGCGCCGGGGATTTCCTTGGGAGAGCTGTCTCGGCGGGGGATGCTGGAATTCGGGGATGGGTACCGTACAAAGAGTACAGAGTTGGCGAGCTCAGGGCTGCCGATTCTTCGAGTAGCGGATATCCAAGATGGCCGCTTCAGCCCGATTCTCGGAGATCGTGTAGGCGACTCCAGGCGCAGCGCGATGGGTAACAAAATCTCGCAGCCTGGGGATGTTGTTGTAACAACAAAGGGGACGGTTGGCAGGGTGGTCATCATGCCCGTGGATTCTCATGAATTTGTCTATAGTCCCCAGTTGTGCTTTTTTCGTACGAGGCCGGATGCTCCTTTCTCGAACCACTATCTCTTTGCCTGGTTTCGCAGCCGCGAGTTTTGGCGGCAGGCGCGTGGGATGAAGAGTCAGACAGATATGGCTGACTACCTGAGTCTCGGCGATATTAGATCTCTAGTAATTTCTGTGCCTGCTGGCGAGTCGGAACGACGACTTTCCCGTACCCTTAAGGAATTGCTCGGCCGGCTTGAGGCCAGCTCTCACGAGGCCCGGGTCCTTGCTGACCTCAGGGATGCGCTGTTGCCGAAGTTAATCTCCGGGCGGATTCGAGTCAAGAATGTCGGTGAGGTGGGCTCGCTTGATGTCAGAGAATCGGCAGAAATTCAAGCTAGTTCAGCTTGGAATGCCGAGCGATCCGACAAATCTGACCCAACTAGCAGGGGGAAAGCTTAGGCTGGGGCCGTGTGGGTCCTTAGTGTCACGGACCTCGATTCGACCCTCGACGCAGCGTGCCTCGACGCACTGACCCTGCGTGCCGCTGCGGGTGCTGGTGCGCCAAGTCGTGCCGAGCGGCGGCGTCATAGCCTGCCTCCTTACTGCTCATCCATCGCCTGCGCTGCCTCACGAAGCATCTTGATCGAGTCTCTCTTGCTGAGGGCGGCGGCGCGCAGTTCGTTGAAGATGATCGTACAGCGATGGGCCTCCTCCGCTTCTCCGTGCACCGCGCCCGTCAAGCCTTCCGAGAATACGATGCTGGTGTCCGGAGCGGGGAACTCCATGAGGGTGAACGCGGCGATCATGCCCGGGAAGACCGCTTGGCGGTGCGGGAGCACCTGGATCGACACCTGCGGCAGATCGTGAGCAATGTCGGCCAGATGCTGGAGCTGGCTTCGCATCACTGTTGGGCCACCAAATGGTCGCCGCAGCACGGCCTCGTCGAGGATGACCCACAATTCGGGCGGGTTATCGCTGGTCAGCCGTTGCTGCCTGGTTAACTTGATCTGGACTTGGCGTTCAGCGTCCTCGCTTGCCTGAATCGAGGTGGCGTGGTCGTTCAGGGCCCGGGCGTACGCCTCGGTCTGAAGCAGGCCGTTGACGACGAGGGTCTCGTAGCACAGTAGACCCGACGCCTCGTGCTCAAAGCTGATGAAGCTCGCGTACGGGCCGGTGATGGTCTGGCCGTAGCGATTCCACCAGCCGCGTTGCTTGCTCTCTCGGGCGAGCTGTGTCAGCTCGGCGCGGGTCTCGTCGCTGGTCACTTCCAGGGCGTCCAGTAGGTCATAAAGGTCTCGCCCGCGTAGCCCGACGCGGCCGTGCTCTACCCGGCTGACCCAGGACGCGGAGCGCTCGACCCGCCGGCCGACTTCCTCGCCGGTCAGCTGGGCGGCAAGGCGCAGGTCGCGAAGGATGAGGCCGAGCCGACGCCGACGGACCGTGGGGCTTGACTCAGGCATAGCAGATCCTCCTAGTCATGTGCTTCGTGTCGTCGCCCTGATGTCGACTATTGCACATGCAGTAATCCTGTGCCATCTTCGGTTGCAGGATTATGACTCATAGGTATCAGTCAGCGACCAAACGTCAAGGTGCTCCCCGGTGGACTG
>NZ_JCANNB010000054.1:0-35110 GCF_059553435.1 Micromonospora sp. PRAS1 | reverse complement strand
CGGGGACGGTGTCGACGGCGCGGAGCAGGTCGAAGCCGGCGGGCTTGAGGAAGGTCTGGTCGGTCAGGTTGCGCAGCCAGTCCAGCAGCGGACGGTAGAAGCCGTCGGTGTCCACCAGCACCATCGGCTTGTCGTGTAGGGCCAGGGTGGCGGTGGTCCAGACCTCGAAGAGCTCATCGAGCGTGCCCAGCCCGCCGGGCAGGGTGAGGAAGGCGTCGGACTTCTCCACCATGAGGATCTTCCGGCTGGCCATCGAGTCGGTGACCAGCAGCTCGTCGGAGGCGAGATCGGCCACCTCAAGGTCCACCAGCGCCTGCGGAATCACCCCGATGGTCCGCCCGCCCGCCGAGCGCGCACCCTCGGTGAGCGCGCCCATCATGCCGACACTGCCGCCGCCGCTGACCAGCGTGTGTCCGCGTCGGGCGAGCTCCGCGCCGGTGGCGGCGGCGAGGTCGAGCCAGCGCTGGTCCAGCGTCCGGGAGGAGGCGCAGAACACGCAGATGGCCGCCATCCTCAGCGCTCCGGTTCGTCGGCCGCGGCCTGCTGGTCGGCGGCGGTACGGGCGACCGCCTCCGCGCGTACCGCCTCCTGCTCGGAGCTGAGTGCGGCCTCGGCCTCCACGATGTGCCGCACCGCCGCGGTCACGTCGTCGGTGACGCAGATCAACTCCAGGTCGACCGGCCCGATCTTGCCCTCCGCGGCCATGGTGTCGCGCAGCCAGTCGAGCAGCCCCTGCCAGTAGGCGGTGCCCATCAGCACCACCGGGAACCGGGTGACCTTGCCGGTCTGCACCAGGGTGAGCGCCTCGAACAACTCGTCCAAGGTGCCGAAGCCGCCGGGCAGCACGACGAAGGCCTGGGCGTACTTGACGAACATCGTCTTGCGGGCGAAGAAGTAGCGGAAGTCGATTGCCAGGTCGACCCACTCGTTGATGCCCTGCTCGAAGGGGAGCTCGATGCCGAGCCCGACGGAGAGCCCGCCGGCCTCGCTGGCCCCCCGGTTGGCCGCCTCCATCACCCCGGGACCGCCGCCGGTGATCACCGCGTACCCGGCGCGGGCCAGGGCCGCGCCCACCGCCTCGGCGAGCTGGCACTCGGGGCTGTCCGGCTTGCTCCGGGCGGATCCGAAGACGCTCACCGCCGGCGGCAGGTCGGCGAGGGTGTCGAACCCCTCCACGAACTCGGAGAGGATGCGCAGCGCACGCCAGGCGTCCCGGGTCTTCCAGTCGGCCCGCGTCCGTGAGTCGAGCAGCCCCTGATCGGCAGTGCTGGTGGTGGCCGCCTGGCGACGCAGCGTGACGGGCCCGCGATGCCGCTCCCGCCCCGGTTCACGGTGGTTGCTCTGGCTCATGGAAGCAACCGTAGTGGAGTCGCGGCGAAGAACCTGGCAAAGACTTTGTGATCTTGTGCAACCAAATCGCTTTCCCGTACGTCTTACTATTCACATACCGGGTATGCCCCGGCACGCAGGCTTCGGGGGAGGGACAGCGTGATCACCAGCAACGAACGGATCCGGATCCGACGGCAGATGCAGCAGAGAATCCGCGACGTGGTGGCCGAGCGCCGTCGCGCCCGCCTGCTCGACACCTCGCCCGAACCGCCGGCCGAGACCACGACCGCCGACTCTCACCTGACCAGCGTCTGACCTCAGCCCACCCGCCCGATCGACCGGGCGGGAAGCCGAGCCGCGTGGCTCAGTTGCGGGAGAGCCAGCGGTACAGGGTGGCGGCACCATCCCGGATCTTGCCGATCTCGACGTGTTCGTCCGGGTGGTGGGCCAGGTTGGGGTCACCCGGGCCGAAGTTCAGCGCCGGAATTCCCATCGCCGCGAACCGGGCCACATCGGTCCAGCCCAGCTTCCCGATCGGCGCGGCACCCACCGCCGCCAGGAACTCCCGCGCGGCCGGGGCCTCCAGCCCGGGCAGCGCTCCGGCGGCGCTGTCGGTCACCGTCAACTCGTAGCCCGCGAAGATCTCGCGCAGGTGCGCCTCGGCCTCGGCCGGCGTACGGTCCGGCGCGAAGCGGTAGTTCACCCCGATCTCGCACCGGTCCGGCACCACGTTCCCGGCCACCCCGCCGGAGATCCGCACCGCGTTCATCCCCTCGCGGTACTCGCACCCGTCGATGGTGACCCGCCGCGCCTGGTAGTCGGAGAGCCGTCGGAGCAGCTCACCCGCCGCGTGCACCGCGTTGACCCCGTGCCACGAGCGGGCCGAGTGGGCCCGGACCCCGGTGGTGACCACGGTGGCCCGCATGGTGCCCTGGCAGCCCGCCTCCACGACGCCGTACGTCGGTTCGAGCAGCAGCGCGAAGTCCGCCGTCAGCCACTCGGGGTGCGCCTCGGCCACCAGGTGCAGCCCGTTGTACCGGGACTCGATCTCCTCCGCCTCGTAGAAGAAGTACGTGACGTCGTAGCGCGGGTCGGGCAGGGTCGCCGCCAGGTGCAGCGCGAAGGCCACCCCGGACTTCATGTCCGACGTGCCGCAGCCGTA
Organism: Micromonospora sp. PRAS1; assembly: GCF_059553435.1. Classification (NCBI taxonomy): domain Bacteria; kingdom Bacillati; phylum Actinomycetota; class Actinomycetes; order Micromonosporales; family Micromonosporaceae; genus Micromonospora; species Micromonospora sp. PRAS1. Next base: position 32,619 of record NZ_JCANNB010000054.1, on the reverse strand, counting down.
CATCAGGTCGCCGCGCATGGTCGACGGGAAGTTGTTGTTAAGCGGAACCGTGTCCAGGTGCCCCGCCAGCACCACCCGGGACGCCCGACCGAGGTCGGTACGGGCCATCACCGTGTTGCCGTGCCGGAAGGTGGTCAGGTGCGGCACCTTCCGCAGCACCTCCTCGACGCAGTCGGCGATGGCCTTCTCGTTGAGGGACACGGACTCGATGTCGACCAGCGCGCGGGTCAACGCCACCGGATCGGCGAGGACATCGGGGGTAAGCGGGTTCTCCATGGTCCGCACGGTACCGTCACAACCGGCGACCGAGCACAGCATGGGAACGAGAGGTGAGTAAGTGACGTCCACACAATCCGCGTGGGGCATCGGCCTGGCCACCGTCACCGCCGACGACCAGGTGCTGGACACCTGGTACCCGACCGGCAAGCTGGGCCTGGGCGAGCTGCCGTTGGTGCCCGGCGAGGACGAGGCCGACGTGCTTGACCTGCCGCCGGGCGCGATCGGCGAGCGGTCGCTGCCGGGTCTGCGTACCGTCCAGGTGGTCACCGTGATCGGCTCGCTGGACGACCCGATCAAGGACGCCGCTGACGCGTACCTGCGGCTGCACCTGCTCTCCCACCGCCTGGTGCGACCCAACGAGCTCAACCTCGACGGCGTCTTCGGCAAGCTGGCGAACGTGGCCTGGACCTCCGCCGGGCCGTGTCCGCCCGAGCGGGTGGACGAGCTGCGCGTGATCGAGCGGGCCGCCGGCCGCCACCTGGCCGTGTACGGGGTGGACAAGTTCCCCCGGATGACCGACTACGTGGTGCCAGCCGGGGTACGGATCGCCGACGCCGACCGGGTCCGCCTCGGCGCCCACCTCGCCGCCGGCACCACCGTCATGCACGAGGGCTTCGTCAACTTCAACGCCGGCACTCTCGGCACCTCCATGGTCGAGGGTCGGATCGTGCAGGGCGTGGTGGTCGGCGACGGCTCGGACATCGGCGGCGGCGCCTCCATCATGGGCACCCTCTCCGGCGGCGGCACCGACAAGATCCGCGTCGGCGAACGCAGTCTGATCGGAGCGAACGCCGGAGTGGGCATCTCCCTCGGCGACGACTGCGTGGTCGAGGCGGGTTGCTACATCACCGCCGCCTCGAAGATCACGCTGCCGGATGGCCGGGTGGTCAAGGCGCGCGAGCTCTCCGGCACCGACGGCCTGCTGTTCTGGCGCAACTCGGTAAGCGGCGCGCTGGAGGCCCGGCCGCGTACCGGCCGTGGCATCGAGCTGAACGCCGCCCTGCACGCCAACGACTGAGGTGCAAGGAAGGGGCCCTTCTTAACGCATAGTGCATGGAAAGGGCCCCTTCCTAACACCTGCCCCTGCACGGCGCGGCGGGGTGCGGCGCGGCGGGTGGCGCGGGCATGATCGGACGGATGACGTCCATGAAGGAGCGGATGCTCGCCGGGGAGCCGTACCTCGCCGACGATCCGGAACTGGTCGCCGAGCACCTGCGCGCGCTGCGGCTGATGGAACGCTTCAACACCAGCAGCATCGACGATCTCGACGGCCGTCGGGCCGCGCTTGTCGACCTGCTCGGCGAAGTGGGCGAGGAGACCGCGGTCCGCCCGCCGTTCTACTGCGACTACGGCTACAACATCCGGATCGGGCCGCGCAGCTTCGTGAACTACCACGCGGTCTTCCTCGACGTCGCGCCGATCACGCTCGGCGCCGACGTCCAGGTCGGACCGAACGTGCAGTTGCTCACCCCGACCCATCCGGTGGAGCCGGAGGCGCGGCGGGCGAAGTGGGAGGCGGGCAAGCCGATCACCATCGGCGACAACGTCTGGTTGGGCGGCGGCGCGATCGTCCTCGCCGGGGTCACCGTCGGCGCGAACACCGTAGTCGGCGCGGGCGCCGTGGTGACCCGTGACCTACCCGCCAATGTGGTAGCTGTCGGCAACCCCGCGCGTCCGGTACGCGAGATCAACTAACCTCGCCAACTCCTCCACCTGCGAAAATACCTCTTTTGGGGGTGGCGCTCCAGGCCGAAAACGAGCACTCTGGGTAATGGAGTCGTCACCGGGAGGCGTGTCATGGGCGGCCGGATCCTCGAACTGCGCGTACATGGAGTGTCGAACACGCCGCCCGCCGAAGCCCTCGGACTGACACTTGAACCCGGCGGCGAGACACCACAGCCGCGACTGGTCGCCGGCAGCCAGGTCACCGGCTTCTACCGCTCCCCGACGGCCTCGCCGCTCGACCCGATCGCCGTCGAGGCGTACAGCTGGGGGCAGTTGACCTCCGGGGCGCGGACCGCGCGGGACGTGGAGCGCGCCCTCTGGACGCTGCTGTTGCCCTTCACCCTGGCCAACGTGGCGTTGCACGCCCGCCCCGGGATACCACCGGACCCGGCCAGCGAACGACTGGCCAGCCGCTCCGGGATCACCGCCTGGCTGATCCGGCTTTTCTGCCTGAGTCTGACCGGCACGCTGGTGCTGGCGCTGACCGGCGTCGGGGTCGACCTCATCGGCTGGCAGTGCGTGGACCAGACCTGCCTGAGCCGCATCCCGGGGCCGTGGGAGTTCCTCGCCGACGCCTGGTGGCAGCAGGGCGGACGGATGCTCGCCGTCGGCCTGGCCGTGCCACTCACCCTGATCGCGGTGCTCGGCCTGGTCGCCTGGCGGACCTACCAGTACGAGGCGGTGATGCCCGCCGACCCGGCGACCTCCCCGGTACGCCGACCGCCGGCACCGGCCGACGCCGACCTGCCCGCCGCCCAGCCGGCCCCGGTCGACGCCGACCTGCCCGCCGCCCAGCCGGCCCCGGAGCAGCCGTCGGTACCGGAGCCACCCGACCGACCGCTCACCAACCCGCTCGAAGATCCCACGTTCTGGTGCGGTGAGGGGCAACTGCGGCGCGCCGCCGTGCTGCACCTTTGCACCGGTACGGCGGTGGCGGCGGCGGTGCCGCTCGGCACCGTACTGGTGCTGGATCCACCGCACGGGGCGCGTGCGGCGGTCGCCTGGAGCAGCTCCGCGATGCTCCTCGCGGTGCTGATGATCACGCTGGTCGCGCTCGGCCGTCCCTTCCTCACCCGACGCGAGGGGGCCACTCCGCTCGGCCCGTGGAGCATCGCGGTCATCGTGCTCACCGGGCTCGGACTGGCCGGCACCATCGTGCTGTTGATGCTGCCCGACGGCCCCGCCGGCACCCCGCTCGCGGCGCTGCGACCACAGGCGGGATGCAGCGGGCAGCCGAACCTGCCCGGCTGCCTGGCGGACCGCTCGCTGCCGGGCTTCGACCGGATCCTCGCCTGGCTGGTCACCGGCCAGTTGCTGCTGCTGACCACAATCGGCGCGACCGCCCGCTCGGGGCGCCGCGGCGGCGCGGCACCGGGCGCCGCCACGGTGCTGATCGTTCTCGGTACCGCCTGGTGCCACGGCTGGCTGCCCGGTCTCCCGCCCGCCCCGTTCCAGGTGTGGCAGCTCGCCCTGGTGTTGCTGGCCCTCGCCGGGATCGGCCTGCTGCTGCCCCGGACCCGGCCCGACGCCGGGGCCCAACCCCTCGGGCCGCACACCGACCTGGCCTGGCGCGGTCAGGCCCCGGCCGTGATCGCCGGCTTCGGTTGGCTGCTCTGCCTCGCCTACTGCGCGGGGGCGCTCTACTGGATCACCGACCGGCTCAACGGCGGTGCCACGCCCGGCGGTCGCTCGGTCGTCGTCCCGCCGACGCCGGTCACCTGGGCCGCGCTCTGCTTCGGCGGGGCGCTGCTGCTGCTCGCCCTGGTCGCGCTCCGCGCGCTCGTGCTCTTCCACCAACTACGCCGCGAAGAGTACGCCGAACTGCGGTCGAGCGGACCACTCACCGCGCACGACCTGCGCCGGGGACGGGACGTCAGCAACCACCGGGCCCTGCACCGGCTGGTCGGCGAACACGCGATCCGCCTGATCGGCTGGTACGCCGCCGCGATGGCCGGGCTGGCCGCCCTCGCCTGCGTCGCCGTCCTCTCCCCCGCCCATCCCTACCCGGCGTCAGCGACCGGCACCGCAGCCCTGCTCAAGCTCGTGACCGACCTCGGTGACTCGCTGCTCGGCTGGCTACCGGTGGCGATCGCCGCCCTCGGCCTGCTCGTCTTCCGGAACAACGCGGTGCGGCGCTCGGTCGGGGTGGTCTGGGACGTGGGCACGTTCTGGCCGCGCGCCGCGCACCCGCTCGCCCCACCGAGCTACGCCGAGCGGGCCGTACCGGAACTCCTCACCCGCACCGCTGGCCTGCTCGCGCTGACCGAGCACGATCCGCGTCGGATGGACGGCATCATCCTCTCCGGCCACAGCCAGGGAACAGTGATCTGCACCGCGGTCATCCTGCAACTGCCGGACCGCTGGCGGCGGCGGATCTGGTTCTTCTCCTACGGGTGCCAGCTGACCCGGCTCTACGGCCGGATCTTCCCCGCGTACTTCGGGCCGGACCGGTTGCCGGCGCTGAGCCACGCGCTGGCCCGACCCGCCGGCGGGACCGGGTGGACGAACTTCTGGCGCGACACCGACCCGCTCGGCTGGCCGGTCACCGCCGGCGAACGCAGCGTGGCCGTCACCGACCCCGAGGCGCTGCATCCCAGCGACGGCGAGGTCGCCGATCCACCGATCCGCAGCCACAGCGGCTACCCGGAGGCCGCCGAGTTCCAGCGGGAACGGTCCCGAGTCGCCTGGCTGCTCCGGCGGCCGGTGCCGGCACCCCGGCGCGGACCCGGCTGAGCCCCGCCATCCGGGTGACGGCGTGACTACGCGGGCGCGGCGTCACCACACCGGGGCGCGGCGTCACTCCGGCGGTGGCTCGGCCAGGCGTACCACCAGGTCGGCGCGGTCGGCGGTGCCGGACACCAGCGCCGCGTTGACCTCGTCGCTGCCCGACGCCCAGGCCAGGGCCTCGGCCGGCGACCGCCCGTACGCCACGTGCCGGGCGACCAGCCGACGGCGCCGCAGGTCCGCGTCGATGTCCAGGAACCACGCCTCGTGCAGCAGGGCGCGTACCTCGTCCCAGGGCCAGTCCCGGACCAGCAGATAATTGCCCTCGGTCACCACCAGCCGGACCTCCGGCGGCACCTCGATCGCACCGGCGATCGGCTCCTCCAGGTCCCGGCGGAACTCCGGCGCCCAGACCGAGGTCGGCTCCTTGAGCCGCAGGCGGCGCAGCAGCGAGACGTACCCGTTGGCGTCGAAGGTGTCGATGGAGCCCTTGCGCGCGGACCGGTCCAGCCGGTTCAGCTCGGCCTGGGCGAGGTGGAAGCCGTCCATCGGCACCAGCCGGGCGGCGGTGCCGACCGCCGCCACCACCTGCTCGGCCAGGGTCGACTTGCCCGCGCCCGGGGCACCGGTGATGCCGAGCATCTGCCGGGGGCCGGCGTCGGCGAGCGCGCGGGCGCGCGCCACCAACTCCTCGACGGGCAGTACCCGGGCGGTGGACATCAGGACAGGACCGGGCGGCTGATCGCGAACCGGGCCCGGACGGCCGCGTGCACGCCCTGGGGTTGCGGGTCGAGTTCCAGTTCCGGCGGGCCACCGGCGGCGGCACCACCGGCGTCGAACGCCATCCGGGCCATCATCGGCTGGGCCGTGCCGCCCTCGTCGGCCAGCTCGATCAGGTCGGTGACCTGCGCACCGAGCGCCGCAGCGTACTCCCGGGCGCGTTGCAGCACGTCGTTGATGGCGGCCTGCCGGGCCTCCCGGTAGGCCGGGCTGTCCGGGCGCAGCGACCACCACGGCCCGGCCACCTCGACCTGGTCCTGGTCGGCCAGGCGCAGCATCAGCTCACCGAGCGCGGTGAAATCGCTGACCGTGACCGTGGTGACCACCGAGCCGTGCCAGGCCACCACCCGCTCGCCGGAGCGCCGCGTCTCGGGGCGTACCCGCAGGTCGCCGGTTTCCCGGCGGTCGATCGCCGGCTCGGCGGCGTCGAGCAGCACCCGGACCGCCGCCGCCCGCTCGGCCAGCCGGGTCAACGCGGCCTCCCGGTCGCGGTCCCGGGCGAGCGCTGTCACCGTGAACCGGGCGACCTCCGGATCGACCTCGCGGTACGCCTCGCCGCGCACCATCACCACCGGTCCGTCCACCATGCCCTCACCCTATCGGCGCTCCCCACCTCACGCCCACCGACGCTTCCACCCACCACCAGCACCGTCGATCATGAAGTTATTACCCCGAGAAAGCGCTCTCCAGGGCAATAACTTCATGATCAACCGAAGTCAGGGGGTGGGGGTGGGGGTGGGGTGGTGGGCGGTGTAGGTGGTGGTGTGGGGGGTGGGGTGGCAGTGGGTGAGGTGGGCGCCTCGGGAACCGACCTCGCGGAGCCAGGTGATCTCGTCTGCGGGCGGGCCCTGGGTCGGGAAGGAGCGGGTCTGCTCGTGGTACGGGCGGTCGGCGAGGGCTCGGCGGGTGGCACCGGCCTCGGCGTACCGGGCGCGCAGGGTGGCCGCGTCACCGGCCCGCAGCGCGGCGGCCAGCTCGTCGAGGAACCCGGTGACCTCGGCCAACGCGGCCAGCACCGGCTCGCGGTTGCCGGCCAGCATGTTCGCCGTACGCTGCGGCGGGGTGCCGGCGACCCGGGTGCCGTCGCGGAAGCTGCCGGCGGCCAGGGTGCGGATCGCGTCACGCAACGGTGACCGTTCGGCCGCACCGGCCAGCGCCCCGGCGAGCAGGTGCGGCACGTGCGAGGCGAGCGCGACCACGGCGTCGTGCCGGTCCGCCGCCATCGGCACCACCCGGGCGGCGAAGACCTCGGTGATCAGGACGGCGAGCCGGCGGAACGCGGCCAACCCCTCCGGCGCGGGACAGAGCACCCACGCGGCACCGGTGAACAGCTCCGGCAGCGCCGCGACCAGGCCGGCCCGGTCGGTGCCGGCCATCGGGTGACCGGGGACGAAGCGGTCGGTCAGCCCGCGCGCCTGCGCGAACGCCGCCAGCTCGGCCTTGGTGCTGCCGACGTCGGTGAGCACGCAGTCCGCACCGGTCATCCCGGCCACCTCGACGAGCGTCGCCGGCAGGGTGGGCAGCGGTCCGCCGAGGAAGACCACCTCCCGCCCGGCCACCGCGTCGACAAGTCGCTCCGCCGTCGGTACGCCGGCCGAACGGGCCTGCCGGCGGGTCGCCTCGTCCGGGTCCCAGCCGATCACGTCCAGCCCGGCGGCGTGCAGCCGGAGCAGTATCGACCCGCCGATCAGGCCGGTGCCGAGCACCGCCACCCGGGGTAGCGCACCGGCCTCGGCCATCGTCACCGTCCCGGTCAGGGTTGGGCGAGGCGGGCGGCCACGGCGGCGACCCGCTCGTCGGACTCGGTAAGCGCCGCCCGGACATGCTGCCGGGCACCGGGGCCGTAGAAGACCCCCGCCGCGACCAGGATGCCCCGCCGGGCCAGCCAGTCGACCGTCGCCCAGCAGTCCTCGCCCCGGGTCAGCCAGAGGTAGAGCCCCGCCTCGGAGTGCTCCACCGTGAAGCCGGCCGCGGTGAAGGCGGCGCGCAGCCTCTCCCGCCGCGCCCGGTACCGCTCCCGCTGCTCGTCGGCGTGCTCCTCGTCGCGCAGGGCCGCCACCATGGCCGCCTGCACCGGCTTGGGCACGATCATCCCCGCGTGCTTGCGGATCTTGAGCAGCTCGGCGACCAGCGCCGGATCACCGGCGACGAACCCGGCGCGGTAGCCGGCCAGGTTGGAGCGCTTGGAGAGCGAGTGCACGGCGAGCACCGAATCGTAGGAGCCGCCGCAGACCTCCGGCGAGAGCACCGACACCGGCTCGGCGTCCCAGCCCAGCGGCAGGTAACACTCGTCGCTGGCGACCACCGCACCGCGCTCCCGGGCCCAGTCCACCACCTTGCGCAGATGGGTGGCGGGCAGCACCCGGCCGGTCGGGTTGCCCGGCGAGTTGACCCAGACCAGGCGTACCCGGGAGGTCGGCCCGACGGCGGTCAGCGAGTCGGCGCGTACGGTGGTGGCACCGGCCAGCCGGGCCCCGTCCTCGTAGGTCGGATAGGCAACCGACGGCACCACCACGACGTCGCCCGGCCCCAACCCGAGCAGCGTGGGCAGCCAGGCGACCAGTTCCTTGGAGCCGATCGTCGGCAGCACCCCGAGCCCGTCGATCCCGGCGCCGCAGGCCCGGGCCACCCAGGCCGCGATCGCGTCACGCAGCGCCGGGGTGCCGGCGGTCAGCGGGTAACCCGGCGCGTCGGACGCCTCGGCCAGGGCCCGCCGGATCACCTCCGGCACCGGGTCGACCGGCGTACCCATGGAGAGGTTGATCAGGCCGTCCGGATGCGCCGCGGCCAGCGCGGCCGCGGCGTCCAGGGTGTCCCAGGTGAACTCGGGCAGTCGCGACGAGACCGGCGCGGGCCGGTTCAGTGGCCTTCGCCGCGCGGCGGCTGCGCGGCGACGAAGGAGGCGTCCTTCTCCACCTTGCCGATCTTCGAGGCACCACCGGGCGAGCCCAGGTCCTCGAAGAACTCGTAGTTGGCGCCGGTGTAGTCCTTCCACTGCTCGGGAACGTCGTCCTCGTAGAAGATCGCCTCCACCGGGCAGACAGGCTCACAGGCACCACAGTCGACGCACTCGTCGGGGTGGATGTAGAGCATCCGGTTGCCCTCGTAAATGCAGTCGACCGGGCACTCCTCGATGCATGCCTTGTCGAGCACATCCACGCACGGCTCGGCGATGATGTAGGTCACCGGTCTTCTCCTCCGCAAGACTCGCCGCGATCACCCGCGACGCTAAGAGCCTAGTATCTCGCCGGGGAGGAGGTCGATCGTGCTTCGAGAGCAGGACGTGGGACACCGGATCGTGGTCCGCCGAGTGGTGGGTAGCCGCGCTGGTCGCCCCCTCTACTCCGACTCCCTGGGCGAGCTGGTCGAGCTGACCGAGACTCATCTCACGTTGACCACCCGGCAGGGGCGGCTGCGCGTACCGCTGCACGAGGTGCACCGGGCGAAACGGGTCCCGGCCGACCGGCGACCCACCGCCGCGGCCGTGACCGAGCTGGAACTCGCCGCCGACGAGGCGTGGCCAGCCCCCACCCGCGCCCGGCTCGGTGACTGGCTGCTGCGTGCCGCCGGCGGCTGGACCGGCCGGGCCAACTCCGCCCTGCCCGTCGGCGACCCGGACCGGCCGCTGCCGGCCGCGCTGGACGCGGTCGAGCGCTGGTACGCCGACCTCGGCCAGCAGGCCCTGGTCAACACGCCGTTGCCGCTGGCCGCGCCGGTCGGTGCCGAACTCGACAGGCGGGGCTGGGGTAGCCGCCCGCCGGTGCTGGTGCAGACCGCGTCGCTGGCCGCCATCGCCGCCTCGGTGCCATCCGACGAGCCCACAGCAGCGGCGGCTCCGCCGGCCGGCGAGCCGGTGGTCGGCGAGCCGGTGGTTGAGCTGGCCGCCGAGCCCTCCGACGACTGGCTCGCGGTGGCCAGCGGTCGCAAGGGTGGCCTTCCGGACGCCGCCCGGCACGTGCTCACCGCCGTGGACCAGGTCCGCTTCGCCCACGTGTACGCCGACAGCGCGCTCGTCGCGATCGGCCGCGGAACGGTCACCGGTTCCGGGCGCTGGCTCGGCTTGTGCCTGATCGAGGTGCTGCCCGCCGCCCGCCGGCAGGGGCTCGCGACCCGGCTGATCCGGGTGCTCGTCGACTGGGCCGCCGAGGTCGGCGCGACCGACGCGTTTCTTCAGGTGGAGCAGCGCAACGCACCCGCCGTCCGCCTCTACCGCAACCTGGGCTTCACCACCCACCACACCTACCGAACCCGGTTCGCCCACCCCGTTGATCATGAAGTTGGCGACTGCTAGGAGATCGACTTCGCCGCCAACCTCATGGTCAACGCACGGGTGGGGGTCAGCGGCGGACGATTCGGCGGGGCTTGGCCACCGTGCTCTCGGCGTAGCGCTTGAGGCCCTGGGAACGGTGGTCCCGGCCCAGCGTGGTGAGCAGCAGATACCCCAGGGTCGTACCGGCGACGGCCGCCACCAGGTAGAGCACCACCTGCCAGAAGAAGGTGGCACTGCCGGCGGCGAACGGGCTCTGGCCGACCAGCAGCGGCCCGACCAGCATGGTCAGTACGAGCGCGATGCCGATCGCGCCGGCCGCCTCGGCACCCCACTGGGCCAGCGGACGGCGCTGCCCCCAGACGAAGGCGACCCCGGCCAGGATCAGCCCGATCACCACGAACATCCCGAGAGTCACCCGATCGGCGGCCATCTCGTCACCGTCGAAGCCGAACCGGATCACCAACCGGGCGATCACGTTGACCGCGAACAGCGCGATCGCGAGCACCGCGAGCGGACGCCACCGCTGCCCCATCGCACACCTCCCGCCACATCCCCGCCCGGACGGCGGGTTTCCTGGCAGGAATATCTACCACCTGGAGCGGGGCGGCGTCAGTACCGACCGGGACCCGGCGGCGCAGCCACGATTGACCGGAACGCCACAACCGCGAAGGCCATCGCGCCGGCCACCACAAGGGTGAGCCCGACCCAGTTGCCGACCAGCAGGACGTCACCCTCGGCGGTCCGGTCGGCGGCCGCCACCATGATCACCACCCACGGCAACGCCGGCAGCGCCACCGCCCAACGGCGGCCGACCGCCTCGATGGCGAACCAGCTCAACGCGATGTTCGCCACCACGGCCACGAGCACCGCCACCCCGATCGGGTAGCCGCCGATCCGCAGCGGCGCGAGCAACAGCTCCAGGACCGCGGTGACCGCACCGGCGACGACGGCGATCAGCCCGCCGATCACCCGCAACCCGAGGTCGACAAACCGCCGCAACCCGGTCGGCCGGGGCGGCTGCTGGGCCTGCTCCTGCGGGGCGACCGACATCGCGGTGGGCAGGGTCACCGCTGGCCGGCCGAGCTGACCGGGGCACGCTCCGGACTGCCGCGACCAGCGTTGCCGGCGAGATCGGAGCTGTCCGCGAGATCCCGGTTGTCGGCGAGATCCAGCCCGGCGAAGAGGTCAGACTCCCAGCCGTACGGGCCGCTGCCCGGCCCCTTCGTCCCCACCGCGAGGGTGAAGTACTCCACCCCCATGAACTCCGCGCCGAAGTTGCCGGCGATCGAGTAGAGCCAGGAGGTGGCGGGGATCTGGGTGGCGTGGGCGCGCATCGCCGCCTCCTTCGCGGCGTGCTGCTCGGTGGCGTCGATCCGCGCCGCGATCTGCTCGTCCGGCGTGCAGAAGGGCAGCTCGGTGGCGTCGGAGATGCCGGCGAAGGGGTTGTCCGAGGAGTTCTCGAAGTGCGACATGCCCGCCTCCAGGACGCTGCGCGGCATCGCCGTCCAGTAGACCTTCGCCGGGGCGATCCCCTCCGCGCCGGCCAGCTCGACGGCGCGCATCGTCACCCGGTGCGCCTGGATGTGGTCGGGGTGGCCGTAGAAACCGTTCTCGTCGTAGGTGATCACCACCTGGGGGCGTACCTCCCGGATGACCGCCAGCAGGTGGCCGGCGGCCTCGTCGAGGTCGGCGCGCCAGAACGCGCGGGGGTGTCCGTTGGTCGGCAGCCCCATCATGCCGGAGTCGCGGTACCGGCCGGCACCGCCGAGGAAGCGGTGGTCGGTGACGCCCAGCTCGGCACAGGCGGCGACCAGCTCCGCGATCCGGTACCCGCCGAGCTGGTCCGCCTCGGCGGCGGCGAGCCCGGCCAGCTCCGGCACGTGGATCTCACCCTCCTCGCCAAGCGTGCAGGTGACCAGGGTGACGTGCGCGCCGGTGGCGGCGTAGTGGGCCATTGTCGAACCGGTGCCGATGGACTCGTCGTCGGGATGCGCGTGGACCAGCAGCAGGCGGCGGTCAGGCAGGGTCGTCACGACGGTCACTCTAACCGGCGGTTTGGGCCGCCCGGCCCAGACGCGTCCGCGCAGGTCGCTCACATTGTGCTCGGTACGCGCCTACGATCTGGCCTGTGGACTTTCCCGAGCTGGCCGCCCGTACCCGTCGGTTCAGCCACGGGGCGCCGCGCGCCGTCTCCGTGGCCGACGACGGCGCCCGGGTGGTCTTCCTACGTTCCGCCGGGCCGGAGGACCCGGCCGATGCCCTCTGGCTGCTCGACGTCGCCACCGGCGAGGAGCAGCTGGTCGCCTGTCCGGCCACCCTGCTCGGCGCGGACGCCGACCCCGGCGCGCTCAGTCCCGGGGAACGGGCCCGTCGCGAGCGGCTGCGGCTGAGCGCCTCCGGCATCGGGTCGTACGCCCTCGATGGCGCCGGACGGGTGGCCGTGTTCGCGCTGGCCGGCCGGCTGTTCCGGGCCGACCTGGTGCACCGGGACGTGATCGAGGTGCCCGCCGCCGGGCCGGTGCTCGACCCCCGGCCCGACCCGACAGGTCAGCGGTTGGCGTACGTGACGGACGCCGCCGAGGGGGTCCGGCGCGGGCAGCTGCGGGTGGTGGCGGCCGACGGCACCGACACTATCCTCGCCGGCGAGGACTCCGGGGTGGTCTGGGGACTGGCCGAACACATCGCGGCGGAGGAGTTCGGCCGGCACCGTGGTTACTGGTGGGCGCCGGACGGGCGGTCGGTGCTGGCCGCCCGGGTCGACGAGTCCCGGCTGCCCCGCTGGCACCTGCACGACCCGGCGCAGCCGGCCATCCCGCCGGTAAGCGTCGCGTACCCGGTGTCGGGCGGCCCGAACGCGGAGGTCAGCCTGCACCTGCTCGACCTCGACGGCGGCTGGGTCGACGTGCACTGGGACCGGGAGACCTATCCGTACCTGACCGCGGTGCACTGGGCCGAGGGCGCCCCGCTGATCACCGTGCTGCGCCGTTCCCAGCAGCACGGCCTGGTGCTGGCGATCGATCCGCGTACCGGCGAGACGCAGGTGCACGCCGAACTGGCCGACCCGCGCTGGGTCGATCCGGTACCGGGCACGCCCGCGCACCTGCCCGACGGGCGGGTACTTGTCGGCGGTGAACTGGCCCACGACGGGTACGACGCCCGCTGCCTCTTCGCCGACGGCACCCTGCTCACCCCGCCCTCGCTCTACGTGCGCCGGGTGGTCGGCCGGCTGGCCGCCAGCACCGGCCCGGCGGACCTGCTGGTCGAGGCGAGCGACGGCGAGCCGAGCGAGCAGCACCTGTTCCGGGTACGCACCAGCATCGGCGGTGGCGTGGACGCCCGGCGACTCACCACCGACGCGGGCTGGCACGTCGCCGCGGTCGGTGGGGACGTGCTGGTGGTCGGCAGCGCCTCGCTGGACCACCCGGGCATCCGGTGGACGGTGTCGCAGGGCGACCGGAAGGTGGGCATCCTGCGGTCGCTCGCCGCCACCCCCGCGTACTCTCCGCTGCCGCTGCTGGAACGGGTGACCGACCGGCGGCTGCCCTCGGCGGTGCTCTACCCGGACAACCACGTCACCGGTCGGCGGCTGCCGGTGCTGCTGGACGTCTACGGCGGGCCGGGGCACCAGGAGGTGGTCGCCGCGCGGGCGGCCTGGTTGGAACGGCAGTGGTGGGCCGACGCCGGTTTCGCCGTGGTGGTCATCGACAACCGGGGCACCCCCGGGATCGCCCCCTCCTACGAGAAGGCCATCCATCGGCGGGTCGCCGACGTGATCCTGCTCGACCAGGTGGAGGCGCTCACCGCGCTCGCCGACAAGCACCCGGACCTGGACCTCGGCCGGGTGGCCGTCCGGGGCTGGTCGTTCGGCGGCTGGCTGGCCGGGCTTGCCGTGCTGCGCCATCCGGAGCTGTTCCGCTGCGGGATCGTCGGGGCGCCGGTCACCGACTGGGCGCTGTACGACACCGCGTACACCGAGCGTTATCTGGGTCTGCCGGCCGACGGCGAGGACATCTACGCACACCACTCGCTTGTGGAACTGGCCGCCGAGCCGGTCACCGACCCGGCACAGGCCCGGCCGCTGCTGCTTGTGCACGGCCTGCTCGACGACAACGTGGTGGCGGCGCACACGCTGCGGCTGTCGGCGGCCCTGCTGGCCACCGGCCGCCCGCACTCGGTGCTGCCGCTGACCGGCGCCACCCACCTGGCCGCCGGGGGCCTCGCCGAACGCCTCCTCCCGCTGGAACTCGCCTTCCTCCGCAGCCACCTCGGGTAATCGTTCGCACAATCGGTGCGACCATGGCGGTGACGAGGCAGGCCGGGCGGTACGAGCGGAGGACCTCGTCCCCTGACGAATGTCCACGCCCTCGCCTAAGGTCGGGCCATGGTTGAGTTCGACGCGGGCGAGGTGGCGGTGCAGGCCGCGCTGGACGCGGGTGCCCGGTACGCCGACGCCCGGGTGATGCACCGGCGCTACGAGTCGATGTCGGCCCGCAACGGCGACATCGAGGCGCTCGCCCAGGACGAGAGCCTCGGGTTGGGCGTACGCGCACTTGTCGGTTCGAGTTGGGGCTTCCACGCCGTACCGGAAATCTCCGAGCGGGCCGCCCGCGACGCCGGCCAGCGCGCGGCACGGACGGCTGCGGCGAGCGGCCTGGTCCCCGGCCCGGCGGTCGACCTGATCGGCGCCACGCCGGTCACGGCGAGCTGGTCCTCGGACTGCAAGGTGGACCCGCTCGGTGTCTCGCTGGCCACCAAGGGCGACCTGCTTACCGCCGCCACCCGCACGATAGTGGCGCACGGCGCCGATCTGGCCGAGGGCCTCTACCAGATCTGGGACACCGCGAAGTGGTTCGTCTCCAGCGAGGGGCACCGCATCGACCAGCGCATCCGCGAGTGCGGCGGCGGCATCTCGGCCACCTCGATCGGCGACGGCGAGACCCAGCGACGGTCCTGGCCCAGTTACCGCGGCCAGTACGGCACCACCGGCTGGGAGCTTGTCGACTCGCTGGAGCTGACCGCCAACGCCGCGCGCATCGCCGAGGAGTCGCAGGCGTTGCTCACCGCGCCGCTCTGCCCGAGCGGCGAGACCGACCTGATTCTCGGCGGCGAGCAGTTGGCGTTGCAGATCCACGAGTCGGTCGGGCACGCCATCGAACTGGACCGCATCCTCGGTTGGGAGGCCGCCTTCGCCGGCACCTCCTGGCTGGATCTGGCCCAGCTCGGCTCGTTGCGTTACGGCTCCGAGCTGATGAACATCACAATCGACCCAACCATCCCCGGCGCGTTGGGCAGCTTCGGCTACGACGACGAGGGCTCGCCGGCGGTGCGCCGCGACGCGGTACGCGCCGGGCGGTGGGTGGGCGTGCTGGCCGGGCGGGATTCGGCCGCCGTCGCGGGCCTGGACTACGGCGGCAGCGTACGCGCCGACGGCTGGGCGCGGTTGCCGATGGTCCGGATGACGAACGTCGGTCTGGAACCCGGCCCGCACACGTTGGAGGAGATCGTCGACGCCACCGACGAGGGGGTGCTGATGGACGTCAACCGCTCCTGGTCGATCGACGACAAACGGCTGAACTTCCAGTTCGGCTGCGAGATCGGGTGGGAGATCCGCAAGGGCCGGCGGGGGCGGATGCTGCGCAACCCGACGTACACCGGGATCGGTCCGCACTTCTGGCGCTCGATGGACATGCTCTCCGGTGAGATCGTCTCGTGGGGCACGCCGAACTGCGGCAAGGGTCAGCCCGGCCAGGTCGGGCACACCGGGCATCCGGCGGCACCGGCCCGGTTCCGCAACGTCCGGGTGGGGGTACGGGCGTGACTGTCGACGACGGCGTCGAGTTGGCGCTCGCCGGTCAGGTGGTGGAGTGGGTCGCCCGGTTGGCCGGGGCGGATGCCCAGGCCGAGGTGCTGGTGACCCGCGCCGAGTCGGCGTTGACCCGGTTCGCCAACTCCGCGATCCACCAGAACGTCGCCGAGTCCGCGGTGGAGATCCGGCTCCGGGTGCAGGCGGGCGGGCGTACCGCCACCGGCAGCGCGAACCTCTCCACCCCCGACGGGCTGCGCGCCCTGGCGGAGCGGGTGGTGGCGGCGGCCCGGTTCGGTCCACTCGACCCGGCCTGGCCGGGGCTCACCCCGCCCGCGCCGGTGGCCGCCGCGCCGAAGTGGGACGCGGCCACCGGGCATGCCGGGCCGGACGACCGGGCCGGGCTGGTCCGGGCCTTCGTCGACGCGGCCGACGGGTTGGAGACGGCCGGCTACTGCCGCACGACCCTGCGGGCGACCGGGTTCGCGAACTCGGCCGGACATGCCGCGCAGGGGTACGCGGCGGAGGCGGCGATGGACGGGATCGCCCGGGTCGGTGGCGCGGACGGCACGGCCCGGCACTGGGTCGACCGACTGGCCGACCTCGACGGTGCCGAGTTGGGGCGCCGGGCCGCGGCGAAGGCCCGGGCCGCCGTCGACCCGGTGGAGTTGCCGCCCGGGCGGTACCCGGTGGTCCTGGAGCCGGCCGCCGTGGCGGACCTGCTACAAAATCTGGCCTGGTACGGCTTCAACGGCAAGCGGTACGCCGAGCGGCAGTCGTTCGCCAAGCCCGGGGTGGCCCAGTTCGATCGGGCGTTGACCCTGGTCGACGATCCGTTGGCCGGCTCGGCGCTGCCGTTCGACCTGGAGGGCACGCCGACCCGGCCGCTGACCCTGGTGGACGCGGGCACCACCACGGGCGTGGTGCACGACCGGCGCAGCGCCGCCGGGTCGGGCGTCGAGTCGACCGGTCACGCCTGGACCGGCAGCGCCACCTTCGGCCCGATCCCGCGCAACCTGCGCCTCGTCCCGTCCGGCACGGCCGGCGCGGCGAGCACCAGGGGCGCCGGCAGCACGCCCGCCCCGGCGACCGGCAGTGGCACGCCCGGCCCGGCGGGTGCGCCGGCGGCTGCCTCAGGCGACGCGGCGGTTCCGGCGGATGGGACGGATCTGCTGGTCGGCGCGGTGGTCGACGCGGACACCGCCGCTCTGGTCTCCCGGATGCAGCGCGGCCTGCTGGTCAGCGACCTCTGGTACACCCGGGTGCTCGAACCGAAGAGCCTGGTGATCACCGGTCTGACCCGTAACGGCGTGTGGCTGGTGGAGGAGGGCCGGGTCACCCGCGCAGTGCGTGACCTGCGGTTCACCGAGTCGTACCCGAGGGCGCTCGGACCCGGCGCGGTGCTGGAGGTGGGCCGGGGCGCGGTCCGCCTGCCGGAGCGCTGGGACGGTGCCTGGTCGGAGACGCCGTCGCTGCGGCTGGCTTCCTGGAACTTCACCGGCGGCGCCTCCGGCTGACCCGTGCTGGACCGCTTGTCGATCTTTTTCGGACGCTCACATATTGATCATGGAAGGAGGGTTTCCAAAGGGCGGGACACACGGGACACTGCCTTGCGCGGACGGCCCGCCTAGATCGGCGTAACGTGTGTCACTTAGCTGCTCCGGTTACGCCCGGCGCGGCCGTTGGTGTGCGCATGACCCGGCAAGCGGGAGCGGCGGTTCGCCGATCCGCGTGCCGACCGGAAGGGTTCCGCCGCCCGTGAAAGGGCCCCGGCAGGGAGACGACACGAATGACATCATCGGCAACGAAGCCGCGAGGAGCGCGGGCCCGCGCCGCGATCGCGGCGAAGACGTTGCGGACGGACCGTTGGTGGTTGGCGCCGCTGATCACCGTCATCGGGCTCGGCGCGTGGGTAGCGTACGCGACGGTCCGGGTCTTCATGCACGACCTTTACTGGGTCGAGGAGTACCACTATCTGACCCCGTTCTACTCGCCGTGTGTGACGGATCGGTGCATCCCGGAGGCATCGCACTTCGGGCAGTACCTGCCCGGCTGGTGGATCATCCCGGACGCCGCCTTCACCCTGCCGTTCCTGCTGCTGTTCCGGCTGACCTGCTACTACTACCGCAAGGCGTACTACCGGTCGTTCTGGCTCTCGCCGCCGGCCTGCGCGGTGCCGGACGGTCACGCCTCCTACGGCGGTGAGACCCGGTTCCCGCTGATCGTGCAGAACTCGCACCGGTACTTCTTCTACTTCGCCGCCATCATCTCGCTGATCAACACCTGGGATGCCATCGCGGCCTTCCGCAGCCCCGAGGGCTTCGGGTTCGGCCTGGGCAACCTGATCCTGGTCGGCAACGTGGTGATGCTCTGGGCGTACACCATCTCCTGCCACTCCTGCCGGCACATCATCGGCGGGCGGCTCAAGCACTTCTCCAAGCATCCGGTGCGCTACCGGGCCTGGGGCTACATCTCCTGGCTGAACGTCCGGCACATGCAGCTCGCCTGGATCACCCTCGGCACGCTGGCGCTGACCGACTTCTACGTCATGTCCGTCGCCGCCGGGTGGATCTCCGACCTGCGGTTCATCAACTGAGGGCCTCGCTGACATGACTAGCACTACGACTCGCATCGAACGACACCACTACGACGTCGTCGTGATCGGGGCCGGCGGCGCCGGCCTGCGCGCGGCGATCGAGGCCCGGCTGGCCGGCAAGAAGACCGCCATCATCTCCAAGTCGCTGTTCGGCAAGGCGCACACGGTGATGGCCGAGGGTGGCGCCGCCGCGGCCATGGGGAACGTGAACAGCCGGGACAACTGGCAGGTGCACTTCCGCGACACCATGCGCGGCGGCAAGTTCCTCAACAACTTCCGGATGGCCGAGCTGCACGCCAAGGAGGCGCCGCAGCGGATCTGGGAGCTGGAGACGTACGGCGCGCTCTTCGACCGTACGAAGGACGGCAAGATCTCCCAGCGCAACTTCGGCGGTCACGAGTACCCCCGGTTGGCGCACGTCGGCGACCGGACCGGCCTGGAGCTGATCCGCACCCTCCAGCAGAAGATCGTCTCGCTCCAGCAGGAGGACAAGCGGACCCACGGCTCGTACGACGCCCGGATCCGGGTCTTCGACGAGACCACCATCACCGAACTGTTGCTCGACGGCGACCGGGTCGCCGGTGCGTTCGGCTACTACCGGGAGTCCGGCGAGTTCCTCCTCTTCGAGGCGCCGGCCGTGGTGCTCGCCACCGGCGGCGTCGGCCGCTCCTACAAGGTCACCTCAAACTCCTGGGAGTACACCGGGGACGGTCACGCGCTCGCGCTGCGGGCCGGGGCGACCCTGATCAACATGGAGTTCCTCCAGTTCCACCCCACCGGCATGGTCTGGCCGCCCTCGGTCAAGGGCATCCTGGTCACCGAGTCGGTACGCGGTGACGGCGGAATTCTGAAGAACTCCGACGGCAAGCGGTTCATGTTCGACTACGTCCCCGACGTCTTCCGCAAGCAGTACGCGGAGACGCCCGAGGAGGCGGACCGCTGGTACAACGACCCGGACAACAACCGCCGCCCGCCGGAGCTGCTGCCCCGCGACGAGGTCGCCCGGGCGATCAACACCGAGGTCAAGGAGGGCCGGGGCACCCCGGCCGGCGGCGTCTACCTGGACATCGCCTCCCGGCTGCCGGCCGACGAGATCCGCCGTCGCCTGCCGTCGATGCACCACCAGTTCAAGGGGCTGGCCGACGTCGACATCACCAAGGAGCCGATGGAGGTCGGCCCGACCTGCCACTACGTGATGGGCGGCGTCGAGGTCGACCCGGACACCGGTGCCGCGTACGGCTCGGTGCGTGGCCTCTTCGCCGCCGGTGAGGTCTCCGGTGGCATGCACGGCTCCAACCGCCTCGGCGGGAACTCCCTCTCCGACCTGCTGGTCTTCGGCAAGCGGGCGGGCGGTCACGCGGCCACCTACGTCGACCAGCTGGCTGCCCGGCCCCGGGTAGCGGTGGCCACGGTGGAGACCGCGGTCGAGACCGCCCTGGCGCCGTTGCAGCGGGACACCGGCGAGAACCCGTACACCCTCCAGCAGGACCTCCAGGCGGTGATGGGCGACCTGGTCGGCATCATCCGGCGGGAGGCCGAGCTGGCGGACGCGCTGAGCCGGCTGGCCGAGCTGCGCGAGCGGGTGGCGAAGGTCTCCGCCTCCGGCGGACGCCGCTACAACCCGGGCTGGCACCTCGCGCTGGACCTGCGCAACATGCTTGTGGTCTCGGAGTGCACCGCGAAGGCGGCGCTGGAGCGGCGGGAGTCGCGCGGCGGCCACACCCGCGAGGACTTCCCCACCATGGATCCGCAGTGGCGGCGGATCAACCTGGTCTGCTCGCTGGAGGGCGACACCGTCCGGCTGGACCGCAAGCCGCTGCCGAGGATGCGCTCCGAGCTGATCAGCCTCTTCGACCGCGCGGAGCTGGCCAAGTACCTCACCGACGAGGAGTTGGCCGAGTTCGACGCCCTCGTCACCGCCGACGCCGCAGCTGCCGAGGCCGCCGCGGCCACCGACGCCGCCGCTGCCGGCCCCGCCACCGCCGGGCCCGCCGCTGCCGCCGAGAAGGAGAACCGCTGATGGGTACGAAGCGCCAGTTCCGGATCTGGCGGGGTGACGCCGACGGTGGCGACCTGCGGGACTACATGGTCGAGGTGAACGAGGGCGAGGTCGTCCTCGACGTGATCCACAGGTTGCAGGCCACCGACGCGCCCGACCTGGCCTGCCGGTGGAACTGCAAGGCGGGCAAGTGCGGCTCCTGCTCCATGGAGATCAACGGGATGCCCAAGCTCGGCTGCATGACCCGGATGTCGACGTTCGAGGAGAACGAGACGATCACGGTGACCCCGCTGCGTACCTTCCCGGTCATCCGGGACCTGGTCACCGACGTGTCGTTCAACTACGAGAAGGCGCGGGAGACCCCGGCCTTCGCGCCCCCGCCCGACCTGGCCCCCGGTGACTACCGGATGCAGCAGGTCGACGTGGAGCGCTCGCAGGAGTTCCGCAAGTGCATCGAGTGCTTCCTGTGCCAGAACGTCTGCCACGTGATCCGTGACCACGACGAGAACAAGCCGGCCTTCTCCGGGCCGCGGTACTTCATCCGCGCCGCCGAGTTGGACATGCACCCGCTCGACGACCGGACCGACCGCAAGGAGTACGCGCAGTCCGAGCAGGGCCTCGGCTTCTGCAACATCACCAAGTGCTGCACCGAGGTCTGCCCCGAGCACATCAAGATCACCGACAACGGGATCATCCCCATGAAGGAGCGGGTCGTCGACCGCAGGTACGATCCACTTGTGTGGCTCGGCAGCAAAATCTTCCGGAGGGGTCAGGTGCCTCAGACCAGCGTGACCAGCGAACACTCCCCGGGAGCCGTGCGCTCCAGCGCCGCCAGCGGCGGCGTGCACTCGCACGCGGGCGGCTCACACGACCCGCACGCCGAGACCCAGGCTCAGCAGGGCGTCAACTGGCACCGCGAGGTCCCGCACCCGACCGCCCCGGCAGTCGACGCCAGCGGCAAGCTCCCCCTCACGGAGCTCACTTTCGACCGCGCCGCCGCCCCGTCCCCCTTCGGCGACGACGTGACCTTCCCGCTCCCCCCCGAGCACCTAAACTTCGCCCACCCCGACCAGGACTAACCGTCTCCGCGTTGATCATGAGGTTGGCGGCACTAGTTGATCTTTAAAGGGCCGCTAACCTCATGATCGACAGGGTTATCCACAGGGGCTGCGGCGGGTATTGGCGCTGCGGCAGGGTCGGGGGGTGGATCGCGAGGGGCGGATTCGTCAGGTTGCGGCGGGGCAGGATGGGCTTGTGTGCCGCCAGCAGGCGTTGGCGCACGGGTTCACCCGGCATGAGGTCGACAACCTGGTCGCCTTCGGGCGGTGGCAGTCGCTGGCCCGGGCCGTCTATCTTCCGCAGCCCAGCTGGACGGTAGCGCCAACGCGGCTTCAGCAGGTCCGGGCCGCGCTGCTGTCGCTGGGGCCGACTGCGTACGCCGTTTTCGGGACCGCCGCCGAACTCCACGGCATTGCCGGCCTTCCACCCTCCGACGAGATCCACATCGGCGTGCCCGGGACGGCTGCCAAGCAGTCGCCGCTCAGGCAACCCCACGTCGTGCTGCACCAGCTGATGCATGCCACGGAGTCACTGGTCAGCCTGAACGGGCTACCGGCCACCGACGCCGTCGCTACGGTCAGCGACCTCATCCTCCGGGTGGGGCGATATCCGGCCGTCTCGCTGTTGGACTCGGCGTTGAACCGAGGGCTGCTGGCCAAAACGGACCTGGCATCGGTCGCGCGCCGGATCAGGCGCAGACGAGGTGCGACGGCAGCACGCGGCTACCTGACGGAGGCGGATGGCCGGGCCCAGTCTCCGCTGGAGACCCGCTCCAGGCTGCGCTGCGTCGACGGCCGGGTGCCGCCGGACACCTTGCAGTTGGAGGTCCGCGACCACGACGGATACCTGCTCGGCATCGGCGACCTGGGCTGGCGCGCCGGCAGGGTGATCGCGGAGGCCGACGGCCGAGGCCCGCACGAAACTCCGGAAGCCATCTTCGCCGACCGCCGCCGCCAGAACCGCCTGGTCAACGCCGGCTGGACCGTCCTCCGCTTCACCTGGCAGGACACCCTGGACCCGGCCTACATCCCCTGGGTAGTCCGCCAAGCCCTATCCCCCCACTCCCCCCGCTCCCCCCGCTCCCCCCGCTCTCCCCAGCGTTGATCATGAGGTTAGCGGCAGTTTGAAGATCAACTACTGCCGTCAACCTCATGGTCAACGCGGAAAAACAGGGGGTGGGTGGGGTTAGGGGGTTAGGAGGAGGGGGCGGAGGGCGGCGACTATGGGGACGTCGGCGGGGAGCCAGGGGACGGTGTCCAGTTCGGCGGCGGAGAGCCAGCGGAGGTCGGAGTGCTCCAGGGCCTGGGGACGGTCGCCGTGCAAGAGGCGGGCCGAGTACACCTTCAGCACCGAGCGGCCGTGCGCCATCTTGACGTTGCGGCCGACCCGCTCACCGACCTCCACGCGTACGGCGAGCTCCTCGGCGCACTCACGCACCAGTGCCGCAGTCTCGCTCTCCCCCGGCTCCACCTTGCCGCCGGGAAACTCCCACCGGCCCGCCACCTCGGGCGGGGCGGATCGGGCGCAGGCCAGCACCCGCCCGTCCTCGATGATCGCCGCTCCAACGATCACCTTCGGCTCTCGCCGGTCGGCCTGCCCGCCACTATTGGCCCGTTCGGTCTGCACGGCCGTCCAGCGTGCCAGATCAATTGGCGGTTTGGGTAGCCTGGTCGACCGTCAGGCCAGGAATCCCAAGAAGTGTGGGCGTGGACACACCCCCCATGCGACGTAAAACTAGATGCACCGACAAGACACGGGGCGGCGACGATTTGGCCACAAGCCGGCAACGAAGCCTGGGAGGTACGGTGATGCGTGCGCTGTTTGGCGGTCGCGCGAAGCACGACTACCTCAGCGACGCTCTCACCCTACTGAACGGGTGGACGCGCGAGGGCGAACAGATCCGGCGCACGCTGGTCATCGACGACACTCAGCATGCGGCGCTGACCGAGCGGGTCAAGGTGGTCGCCGACGCGCTTCATCTCCGGCCGGAGATCAGCCGGCGCGCCGATCACACCCAGATCCGGGTCGGACACGGCAACACGCCCCTGTCCGAGGGCGAGGTCCTGTTGGCGGCCCGGATAGAGGACGCTTACCGCGCGGTCACCGAGCCCGGCGACGATCCCTGCGCGAGGTGAGGGCCGGCTCGCGCCCCCACCAACCCGCGCCCACCTGGATTCCGGCTGCTCACCTGATTCCCTGGCCGGCAAGCCGCCGCCCACACCGAACGCAGCGCGTCCTGGGTTAACCTCCTTGGAGCTTTCCTGAGCGAGCCGGTGAGGCGGGACCGCAGCCGGTGTTCTGACACCCCGGCTCAGTCCTATCCAGGAGGAACCGTGCGAGAACTTGGCATCACACCTGTCGAAGTGCATGTTGCCGGGATCTGCGTGGCAGACACTTCGACCGGGCTTGCCGTTCTCGCGTTACATCGAGCGGCCAGCAGACAGATATTTCCGGGCTATTGGGAAGGGCCCGGCGGGCAGGTCAACCACAATGAGGGATTCGACGATGCCGTCCTGCGTAAGGTAAGAGCGGAAGCCGACCTGGATGGCGAAGTCCTGGGGCCGGTGTGCACTTACAAAATCGAGACAACGGACGATGACGGCAACTTCAAGGTAATTCCAGGGCTACGGCTCCTCGTTTCGATCAGACAGCCGACGAAACCAAGAACCGATCCACGGCAACATCAGGGCGCTGGGTGGGTCAGTGCGGAGTCGCTCGATTCAGTAAACTGGATCCCCGGCCTGCTTGACGAAGTTCGCTCCGGAATCCACCTTTTCCACCACCTCAGGCAGCACCGAAATTAATCAGGAACGGCACCGGTCGCCTCAGCCGCGGACGCCAAAAGCTTGCGGACGACCAACTCCGCGAAGGCTCCGGGCGAGAAATTCTCCATGCTCACGTAGGCGATGTTCGTGTTCAAGCCGGGCAGGTCGACCTCTTCGACAAAATACGGAAGCAGATATGACTCCTGTTGCGACTGCATCCGCGCAAGGATCGCTTTCCACTCCCAGTTTGCGCCCCACTTCGAGCGGATGAACGCCTCCGAGATCACTACGATCGCGTAGCGACTCCTGCTGAAGTAGGTACGCTGCAGGTAGATGGTCAGGTCCTCGCCCAGCAGGACGTGCTGGTAGTCGTGATCATAGAAGACCGTGCACCCGAGACTCCTGATCGTGGCGCTTATCTCCCGCGCAATGGCACGGTCGGCACCGGCGTACGAGATGGCAAAATCAAACTCGAAGCGCCTGCTGACCAAGCCTCGGCAGCGCCCCAGCCACTCCTGGGGAGTGACGGACGAGCGATGGAGGTCGACGGCGAGCTGATAGGTAGCAAGAGTTGCCAATGCAGTTGCCCATGAGACACCACCGGCGATGCCGGAGGCGGCCGGCCCCCGCCACCCCTGCAGGTTCGGCCGAAAGCAGCTGATCAACTCGTGTCCGAGACTTGCTTGGAGTGGGTCTGTGGGAGGAATTGATTTCCTGAGCACCATGTAGAACAAGGGACGCCAGAACGTCACGTACCACATCGGCTGATCATGTGCTATCACGGTCCGGTCTTGGAGACGAAGGCCAGTATTGTTCGACCAGGCAGCCTCACGTAGCTGCGATTCCCACCCTCGGAGCCAGTCGAGGCGGTCGTTGCCGGGATCATCGAGTCGGTACAGCGACCGTAACGCCCTGACCCCGAGGAAGCGTTCCTCGATCGCGGTCTCCTGGTCGTCCATACAGCTTTCGAGGTAATGCCGTGCGCGAACCAGGGAGGGCAGTAGGCCCTCCTCGGTGATCCCGACCTGACGGGCACGAGCGAGGGCCATCGTCGGATAGAAGCTGAAGGCTGGCCGGTCGGTTTCGTCGCGGCGCAGTGCCCAGCCTCCGGACGCCTGTTGAGCGCGACAGATCCGGCCAATGAGGGAACCAGCCTTGGGGCCGGCCGGGAGCAACTGTGGTCGGCCGAGGAGGCCGAGTGCGACCTGCGCCAGGGCCCATGACGTCTGAACCGAATAATCCAGATCATCGTGGCCTCTGACCTCACCGGAATCACTTACCAGCACGTCGAGTGCCGCCATCGGGCCAGCGATCGTCTCATCCGTCACCAGAGGAATGCTGGAGAGGGCGTACACCAGCGCCCCGGCGGAGGCCGACGAATGCTGATTTCGCCCGAACTCCTGCGCCTCGAAGCGACCATCAGGCAGGACACCCTTTTTCAGAGTAGCCCGGACGAAATCTGCGAAGTTCGGAGTCCCCAAGAGGTTCTCCACGACACGTACGAGATCCTGGCCATTGGTTCGTGGGGATGTGCGAGGAGCATCCATTGCCCATCCACTCCATCTCAGACGACCATTCGGTCTTGTAATCAACCCACCACAGCGCGCATTGTACCGCCGATCCGCCAATACAATGTCGCGCCGATTACCGACAGGCACATCTGGACCGATGGACAAATGTGGTCAAATGCTCTCGACGGCGGCCGCCAGGCGTTGGCGGTCGGTGTCTACCGTGGGCCCATGGCGAACGCAACGTACGACCGCAAGGAACAGTTCCAGCAGATCCAGAGCGGCCTGCTCGACGGGGAACAGATCATCGCCGTCTACGACGCCGTCGGCACCGGCACCGGGTTCATCGGGCTGACCGATCGACGCGTGATCATCCAGGACCGCTCGTTCATCGGCAAGCGGTACGCGATCACCAGCATCCCGTACTCGAAGATCACCAGCGTGAGCGTGGTCAGCAACAAGTCCTGGGGCGGCTCGTTCTTCTCCACCGGCGCCATCGCCATCCACGTCGGTACGCACACCTACGAGGTGGAGTTCCGGGGCGACCAGAAGAGCCACCACGTACACAACGTGATCCTGCACTACATCAGCTGAACAGCACGCATCAGCTGAACAGCAGAGATCAGCCGAGCAGCAGGCGCCAGCTGGGCAACAGGCCATATACATCGATTCCCTTGAGTGCGAGAATGCGAAACACGAAAGGTGAGGTGCGCGGGCCTGCGTCCGCACGATCGAAGGGGCCGCCCTATGCCACTGTCGCCGATCCGGTCGTCGCACCGCACCCGACCCAGCCGACGCTGGCGGCAGGCAGCCGACCGCGCCCTACCAGGCCAACAGTGGCGGCAGGCAGCCGACCGCGCCCTACCAGGCCGACGCTGGCGGCAGGCAGCGGCCGGCGCGGTTGCCGCCCTTCTCCTGGCCACCGGCGGCACCATCGCGGCCACCGGGCCGGCCCACGCAGCGCAACAGGGCCACGCAGCGCAACAGGGCCACGCAGCGCAACAGGGCCACGCAGCGCAACAGGGCCACGCAGCGCAACAAGGCCACGCAGCCCAGGCCACCACCCGGGACAACGACGCTACCCGGGACAACGACGCCGCGCAGGGGGCCACCCAGGGCCATGACGCCAGCCAGGGCGGCTGCCTGGCCGTGAGGACATCCGTCACCTCCTGGCGTACCGGCCCGGACAGTGGCGGTTACCGTCGCGACTTCACCATCACCAACACCTGCGACACGGCGGTTACGGGCTGGACGCTGACCCTGGCCCTTCCGCCCGGCCACACCCTCCAGCAGGGCTGGAACGCCTCCTGGAGCAGCGCGGGCAGCACGCTGACCGCGCGCCCGGCAGCCTGGAACGGCACCCTGGCTGCCGGCGGTTCGGTCGTCATCGGCTACCTGGGCACCTGGACCGGCAGCCCACAGGACCCGATCTGCACGATCAACGGTGCGCCGTGTGACGAGACTCCGCAGCCGGCACCGCAGGTGGCTCTCACCAGCCCGACCGAGGGCGCCGTCCTGGTGTCGGTCTGTGCGGTCCGGCTGACCGCCGACGCGACAGCTCAGGTCGGCACCATCGACCGGGTCGACTTCTACCTCAACGGTCAACTCGTCGGCAGCGACGCCCAAGCGCCGTACGAGATCGAGGTTCCAGCGTTCCACCCGGCGCTCCGCGGCAGCACGCAGCACACCACCTTCGCGCGGGTCGTCACCGTCTCCCCGGCCGCCACCGCCGACTCGCGTACGGTCAGCTTCGGGCATGTGCCGCCGCCCCCGGCGGCCATGATGATCGCCTGCCCGTCGCGGGTGCAGGTGCCCGAGGGCGGCTCGACGACCATGACCTTCGTTTCGGTCTGCGGCACACCCGGCCTGCTCCTGACGGTCACCGGCGACGCCAGGATCAGCGTCACGCCGACCGTCTCGCCGCCGGGCAGCCGGGAACATCGGATCACCGTGTCAGCGGCACCCGGCAGTGCCGGTGCCACCGCCACCATCACCGCTACCGCCGACACGAGCAGTTGCATACCTGCTACCGCCCTGGTCACCGTCAGCTGAGCAGCCCCAGCCCGCGTAGCGCCCCGTTCAGGGTGGCCGCGCGGGCGAGCAGCCGCCAGCCCGCCGGCCCGCGCAGGTGCACCCGGCAGTCGTACCTGCCGATCTCCACCGCCACCTCGTGACCGGCATGGTGCTCGGCCAGCGCCAGGAGCCCCGGGACCGAGTCCGGCGGCGCGACGGCGGCCGGGGCCTGCGGCACCGGGATCGGCACGTCGGGCTCCGCCGGCACGGCGGTCCGCACCGCGTCGTCCAGGAATCGTAGGCAGTGCCCGACCGCCGCCTCGACGGTGAGCTGGTGTGGTCGCGCCACCCACTCGGGTGCCGCGCCGCAGCGCACCAACGACACCGCCCAGCGCAGCCCCAACCCGGCCGCCCGGTCGTCGCAGACCCCCACCAGCACCGACATTGACAACCCGCAGGCGAGCCGGACCAGGTCGGCCAGGGGCGGCACGTCCGGACGCCGGGCCACCACGATCAGCCGGGCACCGGGCCGCCCGGCGCCGGCCGAGGCCACGAACCGCCGCTCCGGGTCCGGCCCGCCGCGCAACACGAGCCCCTCCCGCAGCTCGAAGGCGAGCGGTTGGCCGCCGTCGGCCTCGGTCAGATCCTCCCGGCGTACGCCGAAATCGGCCGCCCGGTCCGCGAGCCGGTAGGGGCCGGCGAGCCGATGGTCGGGTCCCACCTCGGGCCCGTCACCCGGCAGCCACAGCTGGTGCTCGGCCCGGTCCACCAGGTCGGTCACGGTGACGGTGAGCGCGGCGTACCGGCGACGGCTGCCCCGGCAGCGGAGGCAGCCGCCCGCCACCGGCGTGAACCCGGTGCCGCCGCAGCGCCGACAATCCGCCTCGGCCGTGCCCTCCTCGTCGCGGCAGTCGCAGCGCACCAGGTGACCGCCGGGCACGCAGTCCGGGCACGATGCGTACGGGATCGGCACGCCCTGCCAGCTCGGTGCCGGCGGCTCGGCGGCGCGCCGCAGCAGGGCGACCGGCCGGCGCGCCACCTGCCCGGTGTCCCGCTCGGTGAGCGTGGTCGTGCTCCCGCCCGCCACCAGCCGCAGGTGCCACCAGCGCCCGTCCCGCCAGACCGCCTGGGCCCCCGGCGCCCGCCCCAGGTCGGCCACAATCCGGCCACCGAGCCGCGCCAGCTCCACCTCCCGCGGCCCGACCCACCCCCGACCACCAGGCAAAATGGTGTACGCGGGCGCGCCCGATCCGCGCTCTGCCAGCCCGAAGAGCGCGTCGGAAACCGTGGTCGCGGCGACTGCCGTGGGCAGGTCCGGCCAGTACCCTGGAGGGTGCGCCGGCACGTCCCCGCCCGGCACCTCGAAACGCACGTGCCAGGTCGGGTCGCCACGACTGTGCCGGCGCGCCTCCACCACCAGGTCGAGCCGGAGCAGGTCGGCCAGCCCGCAGAGCCGCCCCAGTCGGGCCTCGGGCTGCTCAGCGGGCCCGGCGGTCGACCGGGCCAGCAGCAGCCACCAGGGCCGATGCCCCTGCCCGGCGATCGCCGCCGCCTCCAGTTCCCGCCGCCGCTGCGTCGACAGACCGGGCCGCCACTCCCGCGCCAGCGGCACGATCAGCGCGGCCGCCTCCCAGGGCCGGTTCCGTTCCCGTAGCACGTCTGCACCGGCGCTGCTGTCGGTGCTGGTGCCGGTGGTGATCGCGGTAAGGTCGCGCACCAGCGCGGTCAGGTCCAGGCACCACCCGCCGCGTACGCCCGGCGTCGGCGTCGGCGTCGGCTCGACGCTGCCCGGCACGACGTTCGCCGAGGCCACCGCGCCGCTGTCAAGATCGGCCACGGTCAGCACCAGCTGCGCCCGCCGTCGACCGGTCCGCCGGCAGTCCACGCAGTCCCGCGTCACGCTCCCGGCGCCGCCGCAGAGCTGACAATCGCGGTACGCCCGACTGACCTCGTCGAGCCACCCCACCAGCAGCCGGTCACCACCGTCGACACACCCGCACGCCTCCGCCACCCGCCCCAGGCCGGCACAGGTCGTGCACGCGATCACCGGAGCAGGCGGTGGTCCGGACGGTGGCCGCTCGCCGGATGGCAGCCGGTCACCGGGCGGCGGCTCGGACGGCGTCTCCCCCAACGGGTCGTTCACCGGGACATCCGCCGGGCGCAGGGTCCGTCGTGGTCGGCCCGCAGCAGGCAGCGCCGGTTGCCGGGCAGTCGAAGATCACAGAAGACCCGATGGCGTACGCCCTGCTCGTCCTCGTACGACACGGTGGTCTCGCCGGGGTCGGTGGCGGCAAGCAGACTCGACCAGCGGGCCACCACCCGAGCCAGGCGTACGGCGACACTCAGGTCCCCGGCCACCACCGGAAGATGGATCACGAAGCGCTGCGGCATCAGTACCGCCCTCCGCCCGCGTTTGCCCGCCGCACCTGCTCGGCCTGCCACCGCCGCAGCGCGTCCCGGAACCGCACCGCCTCCTGCACACTGTTGCCCAGCGCGGCATACACCGCGGCCAGGTCATCGGCCACCCGATCGAGGAACTCCTGCACCTCGTCCGGGTCGAGCCCACGCCGCCCGAACCGGCACGCCCGGAACCGGCACGCCCGGAACCGCCACGCCCGCACCTGCCACGGCCGCAGCGGCGGGCACGCCGCCGACCGGTAGTACCCGGGTCGCTGGTTCGAGCTCTTTGTCGTCCCCGCTCCCCCGCCGGCCGCGTGCCGCCCGGCCCGCTCAGGCCGGCTGCCCTGCCTACGCCGGCCCTTCCGCCCGAAGAAGCCCATGACCCGTCCCCCTCCGCCGCGTGGCAATCGTCGAAGGTGGGCACCCGCCAACCCGGGCAGGCGGGTACCCACCGCCCTGAAACCGCAGCCCACCGGCAGTACGGAACCAGAGCAGTTCACCGGCGACGGATCTCATCTGAGTTCTCATCCGAACACCGTTGGTGACTGCGACTATACGGACGGGGGCTCGGGGGCACAACCAGTCCTGGCCACGGGGGAACAAGGCTGGTTCGGTATGTCGATCGATCCGCGCTCCCACACGCCGGTCTACGTGCAGCTCGCCGACCTGCTCAGGACGCGGATCGAAGCCGGCGAGCTGACGCCGGGAAGCGCCCTGCCGAGCGAGGCACGGCTGACGCAGGAGCACGGCATCGGGCGAGAAGCCGTACGGATGGCGATCTCGCTCCTACGCTCCGAGGGACTTGTTCGGACGGTGCGCGGACACGGCAGCTACGTCCGGGAGAGCACCGAGCGCAGGAGCGTTGAACTCGCCGCCGGCAGCTCGGCGATCACCAGGATGCCGACCGGAGCCGAACGACGCGACCTCGGACTCGATGAGGGCGTACCAGTGCTCGAAGTCCGCGATGCGAAAGGCGGCGTTGAGGTGCTGCCTGGCGACGAGGTCATCCTGACTCGACCAAAGTCCCGCTGACACCGTCTCGAGAAGACTCCCGCGACACGCGACCCGCGCCTGCGCTACGCACCTAATGAGACACAGAATGTCGCCAAGCTCGCGCGGGGTGGGCTGGTCAAACCTGCTGTCGTCCTGCCGACGCGGCGACGAGCACTGGGGAACTAGCTCGATCGAGCGGCGGCGGCTCTCGAAGCAGCCTGACCTGGCAGTGGCCCGATTGCTGAATCGGGCCACTTAACGACCCTCTCAGTGCGTCCATCCGGCGGCGTGCAGACTGTTGTGGAACCAGCCTCCCCGGTTGAACGGCCGGGGCGTTTCGCCGTCGTCGGTGGCGTCGATGTGTGGGAAGCGGGCCAGGACTTCGGCGAGGTTCTGCTCGGCCGGTCGAGGCAGCTGGAGAATCGCCTCATCGAGCGTCAGACCGGATGCCTCAACGAGTTCGGGATGCTTCCTGAGGTAGGTCACGACGTGTTCCACCACAGCGGCGAGACGATGGCGCAGCCGGTCGGTGTCGGGCTCGTCGCCGCTGTCCCGTAGATCGACCAGTTGCCAGGCCGGCCCGAACACCGGCACCAATCGGTGGCCTGCCGCGCTAAAGAACTCCAGGGCACCCCGGCGGGTGTCGGCATCGCCCAACCCGTCCTCGATCATCTGCCGCACGTCGGGGTAGACGTGCGTGAAGGTGTTGTCAGAGGCGATCGCCACGATCCCGGTGATCGTGCCCGGAGTGATGACGATTGTCGAAGATCCGTCCACTGTGCTTTCCTCCCGTGTAAGCCTGATGTGGATTCTTCGCCGATCTCTCACACCTTAGGGAGCCGGGTCAATAGCCGACGTGAAAGGTGTTGCGGAGGCGGCATAGCGTGGCAGGCATGACTGATCTGGAAAAATGGTGGGACAGCCTCAGCAAGGACGATCGGGATCTCTTCCTGCGCAGTCGCGATACGTCGCCGCTGCCGCCGGAGGTGGTACAACGCGCTCAGGCCGTCGGCGCTGAGACGGTGAGCGCACCCGATCTGGCGGACGGCAAGGGCGGAGTTATGGTCAACTGGCCCGGCGCGACTCGCGTCTTCCTCGACGAAAAAGCTAGCGAAGCGTCCGGTTGATACGCGCGCTGCCGCATCAGTAGCCCATTCGTGAACAGGCGTGATTTCACAGCGAAATATTTATTTCACTGTGAAATCAGCGTCCTGGCGGTCGGACGGGCCCGGCGGGATGCGCAGTCCCGCCGGGTCGAGGCAGAGGCGACCACCGCCAGCACCGACCGGAGAACGCCGTTTAGCGCTCGGTGGAGCGGCAAGCTGGCAACCATGGACAGGAAGCCGAGACTGGCTGGCTCGCCGCCTACGAGCATGCGTGGCGGATGCTGGCCGACGAAGCTGCCCACCACCCGCCCCGCCGAAAGCTGACACGACTGGCGAGGCCGTCAAGCGCTAGGCCGCTTTGAAGACGGTGTCCAGGTGCCACTCCAGGAACTCGGCCTTCGGCCGATCACGGCGCTGCTCGGGCAGAGCGATCTGCGTGCCCGCCTTCGCATAGAACTGGTCACCGTTTCCGAACTCGGTTCGCAGTCGAGGGCTCACCATCAGCCGATATTTCGGATCAACGCCGAGG
Organism: Micromonospora sp. PRAS1; assembly: GCF_059553435.1. Classification (NCBI taxonomy): domain Bacteria; kingdom Bacillati; phylum Actinomycetota; class Actinomycetes; order Micromonosporales; family Micromonosporaceae; genus Micromonospora; species Micromonospora sp. PRAS1. Next base: position 70 of record NZ_JCANNB010000054.1, on the reverse strand, counting down.
TAACCGCGGTCGAAGAGGATGTGCACATCGGATTTGAGCAACAGCCCGTTGTCCACGCGGTGTTCGCCGC
>NZ_JCANNB010000053.1:0-37730 GCF_059553435.1 Micromonospora sp. PRAS1 | reverse complement strand
GCGTACACCAGCCGCGGTAACCGCGCCTACCTGCGCAAACGCGGGATCAAGGCGTGCATCCCCAGCAAGACCGACCAGGACGCCCACCGCAAAGCCAAAGGCAGCCGCGGCGGACGCCCGCCGAAGTTCGACCGAGACCTCTACCGGATGCGTCACGCCGTCGAGAATGGCATCGCCCGACTCAAACGCCACCGCGGCGTGGCCACCCGCTACGACAAGTTGGCCGTCCGGTTCCAGGCCGTCCTGACCATCACCATCATCTGCGAGTGGCTCTGACCCGCTTTTTGAAACACGCCTTAGGTCCGTGCGCACTGCCGGGTGCAGCATCTCAGCGAGGAACGCCAGCAGCGCCTCATCGCCGTCAGCTACGTAGCTCCGTCGTACGCCAGTACGGGCTCATGCTCGGTCAGATACCCGAAGTTCGCTGATGACCTCACCAGATCGTCGAGTACGTCGTACATAACCACTCCTCATCACCATCGCGAGCAAAGCTCTCCAATGTATCGATCGAGGACTCGCAGCGACTGTCGGATCTTGGACACGCAACTTGGCGAGCCGGCGATGCGACCCGACCGCAACGTCGTCCCACAGCTGCCCGGCTCGTGTCGATCAGGTTCTTGACTCGCGGCTGATGCTGCCGGTTCTCGTTCAAAGGCCAAAGAAGGCAATGGCAAGGCCGACTGCTTCCGGCGCCAGGCTGCACGACTACCATCCGACATCGCGTCGGATCGTGCGGGCGGCATACAGCGGTCACAGTGTCCTGGTTCATGTCTTGGGCGGGGGCATCGTTCTTGCCCTCGTCGCCGGTCATTTGGGATGCTCCTGTCATACGCATCGACACCTGGCGACGACAGGGACGTGATGGCGCGGTGACGCGGGCGGCATCGGGGGAACCGCCGATCCACTTCTCCGCGCATCAGGCACGGGCAGGAGCGACCGGTGCCCGCGAGGACTTCGAGCAGATGATCGCGCTCCTAGTCGAGGCGGTACGCGGTGACGCCCGGCTCGTGTTCGCAAACGGTGGCGACTGGGGCATCGACGCGTTGGTCGGCGACCTGAACGGTCAGATCACGATCTGGCAGGCGAAGTACTTCCCGCACGGGGTCACGCGGAACCATCGCCGGCAGATCGAGGATTCGTTCGCTTCGGCGGTACGCAACGCGCGTCAGCATGGTTACCAGATTCAGGAGTGGGTGCTCTGCGTACCGTCGAGCTTCGATCCGCAGATGGCCCAGTGGTGGGACAGCTGGGCCCCGACACGGACGCGGCTCACCGGAGTGCGGCTGGCCCTGTGGGACGAGACGGCCTTGCGGAGCCAGCTCATGCAGCCCGCCGCACGATATGTTCGGCGCGCCTACTACCACCCCTATCAGGACAGTGGCGATACGGACGAGCCGGAGCGCTCGCAGCCTGTCATGATCAGGACCGAGAGGTCCCGGCAGTACCAGGACCACGCTCAGACCTCCTGGTGTGGTGGTGACGAGCGCAGGATCGGCGCGCGCAGTTACCTACTGCACGGCGACGCCGTCGAACAGATCAGCAACGACCACTCGTGGAGTTGGCGGGAGGCGACCGCCGACCGTGTCCAGCACGACCTGCTCCGAGTCCGGATCCGCCAACTCCGCCTTATCCGGGACACTCCGGCGGCCCAGCGGCGCCGTGAGGATGTGCGCGCGCAGGGCCGCCTCCTACGCAAGCTGAACGGTGCAGCAGGGTTACCGTCGTTCGACGACCTGACCGAGGATGCTGCCTCCACCACGCTGGTCACGGTGCTGCCGTCCGGGCCCACCTGGCGGCAGGCATTCGGCCCCACAGGTATGCCGCTGGCTCGGTACGCCGCTGCCGGCGTGCTCGGTGCCGCCGCCGATGTCTGTGCCGCCTTGACGGTGCTGCACGAGGAAGGGGCAAGTCACCGGGCGCTCGGTCCCGACAGCATCGTGCTCTGCGGGCGTACCAGGCGCGCGACGCTGGTAGATGGCGGTCTGGCCGCTCTCACGCCCCAGCCAGGCGAGGGCGTTCCCGGCTACCGTGCACCGGAGCAGCACCGGGGCAACGGATTCGCCGCTCCAGTCGACGTCTACCAGCTGGCGGCGCTGGTCTATCACACGATGACCGGTCATCCGCCATCACCGCACGCAACGCCGCCGATCCGGGCCACTCTGCCCGAGCTGCCCGATCACATCGACGGTTTCCTATTGCGCTGCCTCGATCCGGACCCGTCCCGCCGTTCCACCGAGACACGTACGCTCGCGGGCGCGTTCCGCGAGGGACGTCGGTTGCTCTCCCAGGGAGGCACACCCTGACCGTCGCGTCCCTGATCCTGCCTGGCCCGGTCGCGGTCGTACCATCCGGCAAGGCCATCGATCAACTTGCCCAAGGCGGCTTGCGGGATCCCTCGGTGTTGATCAACGAGTTCGGCAGGTTGGCGTCGTCGAACGCGCTGCCGGCCCGGGTCGAGCCGGACCGCTCCCGACTGGTCGTCTATGGCGAGCGCTGGGCAGCCTGGCTCTACCCCACCAACCACGGTGACGCGTACCAGCTCGGACACGTATCACCGCTCTCCTTCAAGGACCAGGAACGCCTTCTCAAGGCGGCGCTGGTCCTCAGCGGTACGAGGGGCTGGTGGGCCTACCACCACGTCCGTGACGTGCCGCAGCGGTCGTCGTCACACTGGCCGCTGCTCTGCCGGGCCTGGGCTGATCTCGCCGTCCCCCGTCCGGGCGCGACACCACCGATGCCAGCACATCATGTCGATTACCTCGACCTGCTCACCGAGGTCATTGAGGCAAGCCGGGATATCGAGATCGCGCGGCAAAGCCGGGAGCCGGCCCTGCCGTACCGGAAGCTGGCCAGCACCCGTGAGGAACGGTACTCTGCCCGCGGCGTCTACGCCTTCCACCTGCTCCGTGACGCCACAGTGGGCCGAGGTGCACTGGTCTTCGTCACCGACGCACCCGACCTGCGCGGCCGGGTGCTGCGGATCAAGGACCGGGAGATCACCGTAAGATTCGACGACACCGTCGACTACGCCCGCATCCCGCAGCAAGGTGCGTTGCAGGTGCTGCCCAGCGACCGGGTCTACCGCGCGCAGCTCGACGCGGTGGAGACTCTCCGGGAACAACGTGGCACCCAGCCCCACCTGCTCACTCAGTTGGTTGACCAGCGTCTCGCGCCGTACCGGCCGGACTCCGATGCTCAGCCACGCGAGACGCTCGACCCGGCGCAGCTGCATGCATTCCGCGCTGCCCTGACCGTGCCCGATCTGCTGTTGGTGCTCGGGCCGCCCGGCACCGGGAAGACTCGCACCATCACCGAAATCGCCGCCGGGTACGCCGAACGTGAGCAGCGGGTACTGGTCACCTCTCACACCAACCGCGCCGTCGACAACGTGCTCGAACGACTACCGCCGGATGTCCGGGCGGTCCGGGTCGGTAACGAGGACACAATGACCGCGCAAGCACGCGGGTTCATGGTGGAGACGCAGGTCGAAGCATTACGGCAGGAGACTCTCGCGGCAACCGCAGGTACGGCTTCCCGCCTGGCTACCTTCACCGGCACCGATGACCAGGCTGGGCGGTGGCTCGGGTACCTGGCCGCGCGGCTAGCGGAGGCCCAGGGCGCGAACCGGGACGTCCAGGTCCGCACCGCAGAGCTGGCAGCCGCGGTCGAGCGGGCGGTCGAACCCTTCGCCGAACAGCTCGCTGCCGCCGATCAGCGAGCACGGGAGTCACGCGAGAGTGTGGTATTGCTCGCCGAAAGGCACCGCCACCATGAACGGCAGGCCGAGACGGCACGGCGGCGAGCCGCCTCAGGAGTGCCGGCTTTCTTCTTCCGCTGGCTCGCCGACCGCCGAGAACGGCATCTCGCCGCGATCTCCGAGCAGCTCAACGCCGCGCGGACGGCACTGCGACTGGCCGAGGAGTCGTATGCTGCGGTTCGTGCCCGAGCCGACGCGCTGGTCGCTGCCGACCCGGGAGTTCGGGCAATCACCAGTGCCCGCGACGGTGCCTCCAAGGTATACGGGAAGGCGCTGGGCGACACCGCTCGGGCAGTGGAAGCAGCGCGCGAGGTGCTGCGCCCAGTGGTCGCAGTGCCCGGTCGGGTGCCTGACGATCTGGCCGGCTGGACGCGGCTATACGAGGAGCTGATTTCGGCGGCGGACCTGGCCCGCAACCGGGCCGGGCTACTCGCGCAGTGGCGTGAGCAGGTGGCCGTCGCCGAGCAGGACCTGCATCGAGAGCTGGTCCGGTACGCGGATGTGGTGGCGGCCACCTGCATTGGCACCGCCACCACCGCCCTGCTGGCCGAGCTGGAATTCGATGTGGCGATCGTCGACGAGGCCGGGCAGATCTCCACGCCGAACCTGTTGGTGCCGCTGGTAAGGGCCCGCCGGGCGGTGCTGGTCGGCGACCACAATCAACTGCCGCCCTTCCTCGACGACGAGGTACGCAGCTGGGCCGACCGCATCGCCTCCGATGCGCCTCCTGAAGTCGGGGCACTGGTCGGTGACGTGCTGCGGCGCAGCGCCTTCGAACGGCTGTATCCCCGGTTGGCAGACACCAACCGGGTCATGTTGCGGGTGCAGCGACGCATGCCGGCGGAGCTGGCCCAGTTCGTGTCGAACGCCTTCTACCGGGGACTGCTGGAGACTGATCATCTCGGCGGTCCGCCCGACCCTGTCTTCAGCGCACCACTGGCGATGATCGACACGTCGGACCAGCCAGCGACGCGGCGGAGGGAGCAGCCCGACCGCTCGGTGGATGGGCTGGGGCGGCCCGGCTACGTCAACGATCTGGAGGCCAGGCTGATCGTCCAGCTGTTGGGCCGGACCGCCACACGGTACGCAGACTGGGCGGTCATCGTCCCGTATCGGGCACAGGCGGAGCTGATCACTCAGCTACTCAGAAAGGAGCTTGGTGACGCCGGGGTGGCCGACAACGTGGGCACCGTCGACTCGTTCCAGGGCGGTGAACGGGATCTGATCGTCTACGGGTTCACCCGCAGCAACCATGGAGGCCAGATCGGCTTTCTAACCGAACTCCGACGCCTCAACGTGGCAATCACCCGACCCCGGCGTCAACTCGTCCTGGTGGGTGACACGACTACCTTGCGTGCTGCGCGGGATCCGGGATTCGCCACGTTGATCCAATCGTTGATCGCCCACCTCGACGCGGTGGGTGACCGCCGACCCTCCCGGGAGATCGAGGGGATGCTCAATGGCTGACGGAGCAGCATCCACGCTGACGATCAGCACGGTAAGCGGGACGTTCTCGTGACCCGGGTCATTTACCCCGCCCAGCGAGCCATCGAGCACGCAGTCACCGTGCCAGGTGCGCGTCCGGCGCGGCTCTTCCCGGTGCTCTGGCCGCTCTGGCAGGTCGAGACGGCTGCACAGGTATACGACGAGCAGGCGTACGAGGTGATCGATCGTTTCCTGGTGCGGGGCATCCTGGAGGCCGGGCTGCACCGATCGGCGGACCTGGCAGCGTTCTACGGTCTACCCACCTCACTCGTGGAACGCTGCCTGGCGTTTCTCACTCTCATCGGCCACGTCCGCAACACCGAGGGGCTGGTCACGCTTACCCGGCTCGGGGAAAGCTCCGCCCGGGCCGGTATCCGCTACGTTCCGAAGGAAAGCCGCCAGCAGCTTCTCGTCGAACGCTTCACCGCCCGCCCGCTCCCTCGCAGCCACTACCAAGGTTCGCTGAGCCTGCTGCCCACACCCGACGTGCCGGCTGAACAGGTCAGCGACGGATCGCGCTTCGCCCCGCTCTTCTCGCCCACGACCTTCCGACCGGAGATCGTCACTCAACTCGGAGAGCGACCCGATCGGTTCGACTTCAACCTGCCCAAGCAACTGCGGAATCTGCGTGTGCTCGGACATCAGGACGCCTACCTGCCTGCCTACCTCATCGAGGACGCCGACGGCCGTCTGCTGGCCTACAGCGGGGTGCGCGGCGAACGAGACACCTTCCTGGAGTCGGTGTGTGAACGGGTCCCGCTAATCAGGACTCTGATCGCAGCCGAGCTGTCGCAGGATCCGCGAGAGATCTGGACCAATTGGCTCGCGGACGGCAAACGGAAAGGCACCCTACAGCAGCTGCCGAGCGGTGTCTGGCGCGCAACCCTCATTGCGGACAGCTTCGGTGGCACGCCAAAGATGCCGCTCAGTCGAATCGGGTCGTACCAGCTACGCAAGCGGCACTTCGTGCAGATCTGGACTGACGACGCAAAGCTACGACGGCAGGCAGCACTGCGACGGGCTCTGGCCATGACGCAACTCCGCGATGTCCGTACCAGAGCCGACCTCGCCGGCCGGCTGAGGACGGTGGCGGAACAACTTGAGGTGACCACACCCACCCTCGACGAGCTGCACCGATACGCGAAGAAGGAGCAGTTGCACGCGTACCTCGTCCACTTCGATGAACTGGAGTAGCTGCGGCTCTGGTTGGCGCATGTGCGACGAAGATGTCGCACTCCCCGCTCCCGTGCGGCGAAGCTTGCCAGACTCCGGTTCACGCCGGCTGGCTCCGACAGGCCGATCAATGCCGCTGCCACCCAACCGGCCGGAAGTTGGGGCCTGGTGGAGACGGACCTCCTGTGCGGCTCCACCACGAGGAATCTTCGGCATGAAGGGCGACGTGTCAGATGACCAAGGTGAAGAGAATCCCCTGACCCAATGGCTGAACAAGCAGTCGGAGGCGCGTACAAAGCCACGAATCCGTCGGCGGGGCAATCTGCGTTTCGCGTTCTACGGTCGGATGTCGACGGTTGAGCACCAGGACCGGGCGACGTCCCGAAACTGGCAGCTGGATTGCGCGACCGAGCTCGTGGCCGGTCACGGGGCGATCGTCACCGAGTACTTCGACGTCGGCTGCTCCCGCCGGCGCAACTGGCGGCACCGCCCGCAATCCGCAGCTCTGTTGGCCAGGCTCGGCGACCCTCTTCGCGGGTTCGACGCGATCGTGGTCGGCGAGTACGAAAGAGCCTTCTCCGGGAACCAACTGCTGAACCTGATGCCGCTGCTCGAACAGCACGATGTGCAACTGTGGCTACCCGAAACGGATGGGCCCGTCGACTGTCGCAAACCGGCCCACCAGGCGCTGATCATGTTGTTGGGTGTCCAGTCCAAGCGCGAGGTGCAGCGTTCCCGGCACAGAGTCATCACCGCGATGCGCACTCAGGCGCGGGAACAGGGCCGCTACCTCGGTGGCAGGCCACCCTACGGTTACCAACTAGTCGACGCCGGGCCCCACCCCAATGCCGCACACGCTCGATGGGGTCGTCGACTTCAGCGACTCGAACCCGACCCGGCCACGGCCGCACACGTGCGGCGAATGTTCGCCCAACGACTCGCCGGTCACAGCCTCGCCAGCATCGCTCGCGCCTTGAACGACGACGCCGTCGCCTGTCCCTCAACTGTCGACCCCGGCCGCAACCACCACCGCACCAACCATAGATGGACTCTCCGAACAGTTTCGGCGATCCTCGCCAACCCCCGCTACACCGGCCGGCAGGTATGGAACAGGCAACGCACCGACGTCGATGCCCGCGCACACGGAAACGTCCGCTGGAACAACACCAAGGACTGGGTGATCTCCAAACAACGCGCCCACACCGCCCTTGTCACCGAGCAGGAGTTCATCGCCACCCAGGCCATCCGCTCCCGCCGAAGCGCCCAGGACGGCACCACCCGCAGCTACCTACTCACCGGGCTGCTGCGATGCGGACAATGCGGCCGGATGATGGAAGCCCACTGGGTCAACCAACGCCCCGGCTACCGATGCCGCCACGGACACACCAGCACCCAACACCCCGCCAGCCGACGCCGCAAGATTCTCTACCTGCGGGAGGACCACGTCATCGCCAGACTGGCCGGCCATCCCAGCATCGCCAGAGACACTCACAGCCCGCACGCGCTGGCCACTTTCCTACGGGAGAATAAGATCCACATCGTGTGCGATCAGACGCACTGCACACCGCTCACGGGCAGATTGGGACCAGCTCAAACCAGCGCAGCCATGATCGATATGTGGTAATGATGTGTCCGAGGGGGGATTCGGCCACAGACACCCTGCACACCTGCCGGAAACAGGTGTTCATGCGTTGCACAGTAGAGTCCAACGCCCGGGCGGTCAATCAGAGGCTATCGGGCTATGTCCAGCGCCGCGGATGCTTGGCCTGGTCGATGTGCTCTTGGCTTGCGACGTCGGGCACCTCTGGGCGATGGCGGTCGGGGGTGTACCGATGGCGGCATCGCCATCTGGAGTTCCTGCCGGATGGTGTCCAGTGTCTGGGTGACGTGGATCTGGACGGTTCGCCAGGCGTGACTGAAGTCAGTGATGGCGCAGGTCAGGCCGAGTAGCGGCAGTGATCGGGCAGCGCCGAACCGGATCTGGCTCACGCCTGGTGCAACTCCACCAAAACTGGCGTCCGAGGCCTGCGGCGAATGCTGGCGCCGCTGCCGCAGGCTCATTCGAAGAGTTCGCGGATGACTCCCATGGCCCGTGGTGAGATCACCTCGTCTGGGTAGAAGTCGCTGCACAGGCGTACGGCGTCGTCCACCGTCGCGACGCCGGCCAGCGCCGCCAAGGTACGGAGATCGTCCACGTCGCGGGCCCGGGCCGCGAGTGCTTTCATCGCGAAGATGTGCTCCGGCGAAGCCGCCATGACACGCAGCCCGGGATGGTCGAAGACCCGCCGTCGGCCCGGATCGTCCTTGCCGGAGACGTAGACGCTGGCTTGCTCGTTGAGCCACCACGGGGGCAGTCCCAGGTCGTCGGCCACCGCACGGGCCTCGTCGAGAACGACGCCGTGCGAGACGAACATCGCATCGCATCCCTGGTCACCCGCTTCGCATCATAGGCCAGCGCCATCGCGGCACCACCCACCACGAAGATGTCAGCGACTACGCCACGGCGAACGAGTCGCTCGCCCAGTCGGGTGAACGCGCGTTCCAGTTCCGCGCGCCCCATCAGGACGCCGTCCGACCCGCTCACGCTGCCGCCAAGTCGTGCACCGACACGTACACACCGTGTTTCCGGAACGCGGCCGGCGCCCACGCCAGCGCATCGGCGCGGTGGATGGCCAGCTCGGCCGGGAACCAGGCCCGGCGCAGCACCCGGGTCTCGACCCACGCCGGCGGAGCAAGATCCGCCTGCGCGAGCAGATGCTCCGCGAGCGCCGCCAACAGCGCATCCCACCGTACGTCCCCGGTCGACCCGGGCTCATCCTGCAACAGACCTACCCTGGTGTCGGCCGGCTCCCACCGGTACTCCTCCAGGAACTCCCACACCAGCTTCCAGCGGATCCGATCGCTGTCCGCAGACGCGAGATGGGTCGCCAACACCGCCAGGCTCATCGGTTCGTAGCCGGTACCCATAGCGCGCACCTCACCTCCGAACCCCAGGCATTACCGGTTGCAGCCTATCGCCTCCCCCGCTGGGCGAGCCCCGCAACGCCCGGCACTTGACCGCACCGACCAGTCCTTGCCGGCTGCCCGTACGGCATCACGGGTGGCTTGATCCTCGCTGACATGAGACGCCTTACCCCCTGCAGAGCGTCCTAGGACATCAGCGTCTGAAGGCTGGACAGGCTTTACGCAGCGGACGATATGTGCGCACTCAGCGACATGATCTTCGGGCACCTGGTCAATCTGGGACAGCCGAGGACACCATCGACCACGTCTGGTCCTGCACAGCGCTCAGCCTGTAGTAGCCCTACGGCGAGCGTGGCAGCGCCGGCGACGTGGCCGACATGGAGTAATTGCATGGTCGCGTTGGCCCGATCCGGCGATCGGATCAACCTCGTCGCCGTTGAGGAGGTGATGCGCGAGGTCGGCATCGGCAAGGCCGCCGAACAACCCGTGAACCTCAATTGGGACGTGCTCGGGGGTGCCAGAAAGTTGGGTGACGTTACGCACCCTGGGAGTACTCACTGATCAAACTGTCAAAGCGACGCGGACTCGGCGTACACGTTCGGCAGACTTGAGGCGAGGGTGTCAACGCCTGTACATCGTCGTACGACTCGAGAACGACTGCGCCGTAGTTGCCAATGCGTACAGGTGCCCCAATGGTGCATTAGCCCTGGAAACCAGCCATGTCCCGTCGCCCGCGTCCTTTCCCAGACAAGGCGTGTGCCGGACGAACTGTACCGAGAAAGAGCTTGTGTCCGCGCGCACGGTCAGCTGCACGTCGACCAACGCATGTCGGCGCGGATAACCGGTCCGCTGAAGTTTCACCCGTCATAGCGGAACGGGTCCCGGTGCTGGGTCGACGCTGGCTCTCAAGATGTCCGGCAGTTGGTGCGGAAGCGCGAAAGGCACCTGCGGTTCGGCGACGAACGCGGCAGGTTCCACATCGCGGGTCACCAGAATCGGCACCACGCGCCACCTTGCCCGGTCGGGACCGCCGACCAGCACGGCGACACCGCGCGCGGCCTCGCGGATCTGTGCGGCCTTGGCGAGCAGCCGCGGCACATATGGCTTCGGGCCGCGGTAGAACTTACGAACGTGGTTCCGGAGAGTTTCCGTGCTGAACGCCGTGATTGGGTCCTTGACCTCGCCGACCCACAGTCTGCCTGTGGCCGGGTCGGCGACCACCAGGTCCACTTCTCCGAGCGGTTCCGGGATGCCAGCGCCCTTGAGCTCGGCCACCTCGACATGCAAGCGGCATGGCAACCCCGTCGTGGCGACGACGCCGTGGACGAGTTCCTCGAGCCGGGCATTCAACTCCTGCCGATAGGCGCTCATCATGTCGGCGACGCCGGGCGGAAGATCCCGGTGGGCGAACGGCAGCCGTGACCGGTGTAGGTAAGCGTCGAACAGACGCTGCGTGTCTAGCAACCGCCATGGCAAGATCCACAACTGCCCCTCAACCTCGACGAGCGGGCGCAAGGCGAGGCGATGCGCGCGCCGCTCGATGTCGAGAAATCGCAACCGGCCCGCCTCGCGCAGGTGGTCACCGGACAGGGTGAGCAGGTCGACGGCTGCCTCAATCTGCGCCACGCCGAGCTCCGACCATTGCGCGGCGGCATCGACGAGTTCGGAACGGCTTACAGCGTGTACGCCAGAAGCGTCGGTGGCCCAGTCGACGGCCACGCCGAGGACGGCACGTATACCGTCGAGACCGGTGCCCCAGTGATCGCGGAGTCGATCATCGACCCGTTGCAGGTTGACCGGCAGCCGTCCGCGTATAGGGGTGAAGGGGACCTGGTACCGATGTCCCGGCGGTGAGTTTCTGAGGAGGCCGGAGTCGTCGTCCTGATGGTCGTCGACGGAGCCAGTCGGCTGACTGGCGGCCGGGAGGAGACGGGCCGCACGGCGGTGATCGGTGTAGGCGGCGAGGTCGACCTCGACGCGCTCGACATCGTCATGGTCGGACCAATCCGGTTCGACCGCGAACATGCCGCGGCTGATGGTAAGGCGCAGGCCATGCAGCCGGTCGGTGTAGCCGCGGACCACGGCTGCCGTGACCACCAGCCGGTGCGCCAGCGCGGTGATCTCGGCGACGTCGAGCTCGTCGGCGACGGCGCTGCCTACGGGCGGTTCGGCGAGAAGGGACTCGAGGAGAGTCTCCAAGGCGTGGGTCTGCTGGTACTGATCGTCAGCGAGGGCGATCTCGTGCCAGTTGTGCGCCCAGGGCCCAGTGAGGGCTACGGCAAGTTGCTGGGCGCTACGGTAGGCGGTGGCGTGGGCGTCGTTGACCCGGGCGGCGACGGCCAACGTCACAGTGCGATCGTACTGGCACGTTAGGTCGTACAGCGATTCCTGAACGGCGGGCAGGATGAATCCTTCGCACATCCGCAGTGCGTCCGGGCCGAGAAACACGCCGTCGGGGGTTCGGCGGCGCAGAATGGCGGTGACGGCTCTCCGATCGGCGCGGGCGTGTACCGCAGCCGATCGCGGGAGGCCGTCGTTGCGCGCTACCAGTGGAAGTGCCTCTACCTGTCGGTGCACGGTCATGAAGGGTCCCGCCGCCCGCCACGCCGTTCGGAATGCCGACATTTCGAACCTGCTTGCTTCGTGGCCGGTGGCCAGCGTGGTGAGCCCGCGTTCCAGCCCTTCGCCAATGAGCGCATACGCAGATGCCGGGTTGTCGGCGAACATGGTGAACAGTCCTGCTGCCATCACCAGTGCGATCTGCCGCAAGTTCGAATCGACCTGCACGAATGCGAGAGCGCCGTCGGTGTGCTCGAATGACGTGTCCGGGAGCCAGACCAGGGCCAGCCGCAGTGTTCGACCCGTCTCGTCACGCACGTGTTTACTGATGGCCGGCATGCGTAGGTGTAGGCGCAGGCTGTCGGCGAATCCCACGACCGTGTCGGGATGAGTGTGCAGCGTGGCGGCGTCATTGAGGTCGACTTCGAGAACGACGGGCGGGTTGACGTTGACCAACACCGCCGGGCTGTCCGGCTTGTAGAACAGGTCGGCACCATCACCGTGGTCACCGCGCGCGAAGGGCCAGTCTATGTGCTCCGCGCTGATGCCGGCCCCGGCCAGCACGGCGTCGACGCCCTCCCACGACGCCGCCCTCTCCCACGTCTGGTCCGTTGTCGCCGGCGCAACGGCCAAGCCCTGCCGCGGTGCCGCCACCGTGACCGGTCCGATCGAGCCGTGCTCCTTCCACGCTCGCCAGACGTCGAAGATGTCGACGAACGCGACATCGGTGTAGCCGGGATGGAACGCGAGGTCTTCGAGGAAGCAGGCCACGGTAGTGAGGTCGCCACCGCACTCGGCGAGCAGCTCGGCGAGTTCCTCAACGTGGAGGACGACGGCTTCGCCGACTATGTGCGCCACAACATTCGCCGGCCCTCCGTAGACGATGACCTTCGCAACCGGCCTTTCTCCGGTTACGGAGCGGCCACCAGGGCCTTGGGCGATGTTGTGCGTCGTGGCAGTGTCGACCGACAGCAGTTTCTCGCCCCAGGCGATCCCTCCTTGCAACCCAGCACCACTCACGCCGCTGACCACCGCGATGCGGAACCGCGGGCCCTCAATGACTGGTCGGACGGGTGCTGGTTCGGGCGCCTGGCCACGGCGGCTCACCAGTCGCCGCGATAGCAGGTCTACGGTGTGCGACCACGTGCGCGCGTGCAACTGCACTGCGGCGTCGCCGGCTTCGCCGACCATCTCCGCGAGATACCGGGTGGCGGCGACCGCTGCGGTCAGTGCCAAGCAGGCCGGCACCCCGACGTGCCGATGCTCAGCGGACACTTGCAGGACTGGCCCGAGCGTTGCCTCCTCGGCATTGTGGCGCATACGCAGATGCTGACTGTCGCGGGTCAGCCAGGTCAGCGCGCGCCGGGCGGCCGCAGGCTTACTGCACTGGTCAATCCATCCAAACGGCTCGGCGTCGACCAGCCGCCGGACTGCCGACACCTCAGCGTCACCGACACGAGGCGCAGAAGCGCTAGCCTCCGGGCCTGCCTGCCAGGCTGGCGCGAGCTCCTCGATGATGTGGTCGCCATGCGCGAGGCAGACCTCAAGGACGTCACTGAGGGAAAATCCCATGCGAGCCGTTACGGTCTCGTCCACCGCTCGGGCGGTCTGTTCTAGTTGGCGAAGCAGCACCACGGGATGGTCAAAATCGCCGGGGTGAACTCGCCAGCGGCGGCTTCCAAGAGTAAAACCAACCAATCGGCAAGGATCGTTGGGCGTCCGGGACGTCTCGGGCACGCGGAACGGTGCAGCGCGCAACGCACTCTCGACCAAGCGGACCAGGTACGCGGGCTGGGCATCGATACCGCCGGCCGACGGCCGCCGCAGTGCTCGTCCCCACAGCAACGTCAGGTGGTACTCCCAGGGGCGACATGACGGGGAGTCGAGTGCCGCGGCGATCAGTACGAGGATGGACTTGTCCGCGAAGGACGCAAGCGCCCGATCGATCACGGCCCATCGCGGCTGAGTCCCAGTGTCGTTACGGGCGCCGGTGGGCTGGTAGCGAGTGACGTGCACGGCGCCTATCCTGCGTGATCACGGCCCTCGCGGACCATCTATTTCCACCGCGCCCGGTGCATTTTTGTGCGGTGGCCTGACATCGCGGGCGGCGTGTGGCCATGACGACCAAGGTGTCCTCATGCGCGCTGCTGATGCTACTGCCGGCATCGCCCGCAGCTGGTGCTGCTGAGCATATTCCGGGTGCTCTGACCGCGGAACCGAGCCCGCACCACCTCCGGGCGATGATCACCATCGCGTGCAGCTGCCGTTGGGCGGTGGCGCTGGCTTCCACGGCGGCCCGGCGGGCTGTCAAGCGCATCTGCAGTGCCGCGCGTTCGGAATCAGTCTTGGGCTGGGCCAGCCGGGGGCGGGCCAGGGCGTCGCGGGCAGCGCGTTCGGCGTATCGGATCAGACTTCGCCCCGCCGCAGCGGGCCGGTCGCAGCGGTCGGTTCAGCTCGACGACCAGCTCACCGACGTCGGCCAGGTGCCGGGCCAGGCCGGCGCCATAGCCGCCGGAGCCCTCCAACGCCCACGCCCGCAACCCCGAGTGTTGTCCGGCCAGGGCCACCAGTTCGGCGTAGCCGCCCGGATCAACGCTCACCGTGGCCCTGGCCACGACCCCGCCACTGAGTTCCCCCCGCTTTCGCAGAGTGCGGCCGGGTGGGGTGTGGGCCGGTAGCCTCAGGCGATGTCGAGCAGCGAGGTGTCGGGCGGGCGGTCGGTGGCGACGGCGTTCATCACGGGCGGTGGCGGCTTCGCTTTCGAAGACCATGTTGGTGCGTGGCTCGCCGCTGGGATGGCCGCTGGCGAGATGCCGCTGGGCGCCGGGGTGGCGGTCCCGGTGGAGGTACGGTTCCAGGGCAGTGCGTCGGGTTTCTTCCTCGACGATATGGTCGTCACCGGTGACGCGGCCCGCAGGCCGCGGTGGTCGGCGTCGGTGAAGTCCTTCGACATGTTGATCGGAGCCAAGCTGCACACGGAGTTCGTGCAGGCCGCCTGGTGCGACATCCTCGCCGACAGGTTCCGGTCCGCTGCAGACCGGGTCGGCCTGGTGTCAGGGTCAGCGGCGCAGGGCACCTGGGTCGAGCTCGGGGAGTTGATCCAGGAGGCCGCCGCCGACCAGGCTGGCATCGCCTCGCGGATCGGCGTGCCTGGCGCGTTCAACGAGGCGAAGCGCTCGCTGTGGGAATCGGCGAAGTGCCCGACCGAGCTCGCCGAGCAGCACGGGGTCAACGTGGACTCCTCTCCCGCCCGGCTGCTGGCCTTGCTTCTGCCTCTGCGTCTGGATTTCCTCACCCCTACCTCCCAGGCGATCGCGGACGCGATCCGGTGGTGCCGCGCCGCGCTCGTGCCGCAGCAGGCCGGGAGGGTCGTGGATCTCTGGACGGCGCTGCTCGAGGTGGTCGCCGACCTGCGGCCCAGAGGCGGGGCAGTCACCTGGCAGCTTCTGGCTGAGCGGCTGGGCGGGCAGTTCGCGTTTCAGCTGCGCCCGGATGTCGCCCCCGACTGGAGCCTTCTCACCGCGCACACCGCCAGCATGACGGCCCGGGTCCGGGACCGGCTCGGCGACGACGTGGTCCTGGCCCGTGAGGACGTGACCGCCGTGCTCGCCAACGCCGGGGTGGTCAGCGTGCTGTCCGGGCCGTCGGGCTGCGGCAAGACCGTGGCCGCCAAGAGGTGGCTGGCCGCCCTGGGCACGCACCAGGCGGTGTGGCTGTCGGTCGCGGACCTCGAGGCCGGCGTAAGCGCGCGTCTCAGGCTGACCCGGGGCCTGGAGGAGGTCCTGACGCTTGCCCCCGGAGAGGTCCGCCTCGTCGTCGACGGTCTCGACCGGGTCTACACCGACGAGCCGTTCGCCGCGACGGCCGCCCTGGCACGCCTCGCCGCCGCCACCGGCGGCCGGATCCGATTGTTGATCACCTCGCAGCAAGCGGAGTTCCCCCGAGTGTCGGAGCACTTGGTGCAGGCCAACGGCCCGCAGGCCGCCCCGCTCGTGATGGGTGACCTGTCTGACGCCGACGTCAATTTGGTGTTGCGCGGGCACCCAGACCTGGCCGCGGTGGTCGTCGCCGGTGGGCTCCGTGGCGTCCTTCGACGCCCGAAGATCCTCGACCTGGTGCTGCGGATGCCCGGGGCTACGGTTGCCGCTATCCGTGACGAGCCGTCGATCGCTGGCTTGTGGTGGCAGCGGCTAACCGGCGCAGGCCCGAACGGCGCCACCCGCCAGACGATGCTGCGGCGGATCGCCGTCGAGCAGGCCGACCGTCTGCGGGCCCACACTC
Source organism: Micromonospora sp. PRAS1 (assembly GCF_059553435.1). NCBI lineage: Bacteria > Bacillati > Actinomycetota > Actinomycetes > Micromonosporales > Micromonosporaceae > Micromonospora > Micromonospora sp. PRAS1. Next base: position 21,511 of record NZ_JCANNB010000053.1, on the reverse strand, counting down.
CCCTGGACGACCTCCCGGTCGACGCCGTTGGGCTCGTCGACCAACTGCGCGTCGACGGGATCCTCTCCGAGGTCGACGGCCGGGTCTGCTTCACCCACGACCTGTTCGACGACTGGACGCTGTTGCATTACCTGCGCTCCCGTGGCGACGTCATCGGCGTGATCGCGGAGAAGGCGGCGCTGCCGTCGTGGCACCGAGCAATCCGCCTGTATGCCGCCGGCGTGCTCCGCGAGCACGGTGTCGACCGGTGGGAGGCCGACCGGTCTGCGCTGGACGCCGCCGACCAGCCGCTCGTGGCGGACTTGTACCTCGACGCGGTGTTCTACGCCCACGACGCCGACCGGCTTCTGGGCGAGCTGTGGTCGCGCCTCGCCGCCGACAGCGCTCTGTTAGCACGGCTGCTGCGCAGGTTCAGGTTCTCCGCGACCGTGCCGGACTTCGGTTGGGTCACTGTGCTCGCCGACACACCGGACGTGGCGGTGTACGCCGCCGCGCAGTCGCGGCTGCCGGTATGGCCGCTGTGGCTTCCGGTCCTGCGCGTCCTGGCGGCGGAGCATGAGACCGCGGTCGCCTCGGCCGCCCCGGAGGTCGCCGCGATCGCCGACCTGTGGCTGCGACACGCTCCCGACACGTGGCCGGCCCGCGATCAGGCTGCTGTGATCGGCCTGGCGGTCGGACGGCACATCGTCGCGCACATCGGCGGCGGAGGCTTTTTCAACGACACAGTCGAGCCGGTGCTGTGGCGGTGCGTCATCGCCGCCGGCGCGGTCGAACCCGACGCCGTCGCCACCTTCCTCGACACGCTGCTGCCCCCTGTTGACAGCCAGCTCGACCACAGTGGCCAGGTCAGGGGCCGCCAGCGTCGCGGCCAGACGGGACTCCGTGCAGCCTTGCTGGACGTCGACACCGTGATGCCGTTGCTGCCGGCGTCCGCGCAGCTGGCCCGGGACCTGGTGCTGCGAGCAGCCGTCGACTCCGACCATCATCACCGCCATTACTCGCACCACCGGCTGCGTGACGGCCTCGGCATCGCCAGCGCCCCGCGCTCCTTCGATCCGATCCCCGAGTGCGGGCCGTTCCGCGCGATGCTCGTCAACGCCGAACCGCAAGGCGTCGAAGTGGTGCTCGCCCTCGTCGAGTACGCGACCATCCATTGGAGACGCACCCGCAACACCCCGATGTCAGGCGGCCAGGAACCCACGCATGAGCGACCGGCATTCGAGCTGCTCATCGACGGCGCACCCGTCGCGCTGATCGGTGACGCCACCGTCCTGGCCTGGAGCCACGGTGGCCACCGGGTACCGGACATCCTGGCGGCGGCGATGATGGCCCTGGAGGCCCACCTCTACAAGGCCCTCAACGCCGGCCGCGACATCACCACGCTCCTCGCCCAGCTCACCGGCAGCCGATCGGTCGCGACGTGGGGGCTTCTCGCCGACATCGCCCGCCACACTCCTGCACTGCTGGAAGGCCCGCTTGCGCCCCTGGTCACCAGCGCCGACCTGCTCGACGACGACCGGATGAGCGTGCAGATGCGCTCCTTCAGTGTGCTCCCGCTCGTCATGGATCCCACCCGAGCGCTGCGAGCCCGCAAGTGGCACACCATGGACCACCGCAAGACCCCGCTCCTGGACTTGGTGCGCCTGGGCGCATTCGTCACCGGCCGGCTCACCGAACAGCTCACTACCGCCCGAGAGCACTGGGCCGCGACAGACGCGCACCGGTGGCGGGTGATGCTCGCCGCGACCGACATCGCGAACTACCAGGCCGTCCGCGCCACGGACGGAAGGACTTACCTCGAGTACACCCCGTCGGCGGTCCTTGAGGAAGAAGCCCGCGAGATGCGGGACCACCTCGACCGCGATCGCACCTGGATGGTGTTCGCCCACACCATGCGCCGCAACATCACCGACCATGTCCGCCCCAGCGACACCGAGCTCGAGGAACAGTGGGCCACCGTCCAGCCCCAACTCGACGCTCTCGCCCCGGACGCTGAGTCGCCGAGCTCGATCAGCGGTGTGGATGACCTGCGATGCGGGTACGCGGCATGGCTGGTGCTGTGCGCCCGCGACTGGCTGCGGAACCACCCCGACCGTGAGACGTGGTGCAAGACCGTGCTGCTGCGCCCCCTCACCGACCCGGCCGCCACGTGGTCCCACTTACACCCCGACAACCCTTCCGACGATGAATGGGACGTCTTCTGCGCCGAAGCGCTCACCGCCCTGTGGGCCGAGACCCCCGACGACGTCACCGTGCGCGCCGCCATCGCACGGCTGCTGCTCGTTGCGCGTCGCCTCACCCCCACCACCGTGATGCGACTCACCGCCGCACACCCCCACCTCGCCGACGACCTGCGCCGGCTCGAGCACCTGACGCTGCACCGCGCGCGGCTGTCGATGTGGGACCACGACATCGACCCACACTTTGAAGAAGTCGACGACCTCGACTTCGACACCGACATCGACCCGGAGAAAGCCGATGGACTCGATGTGAACCAAGAGGACGACGAGCCCGGTCACGCCCCGATCGACGACCTACCGGAGCTGGAGGCGGCCGCCGAGGCCGCATTCGACGCCTTCGCCAACGGCAACCTGCCCGCCGAGGTGCCCCGGCTGGCGGACTGGATCGCCACTACCCTCGCGACCAGATTCCCCGACGCCCGTGACGGCCGCTCCCGCATACTGCGCACCCTCGACCTCGGCTACCTCGTCGCCTCCCGCCCGCACTTCACAGCCCTTGCTGCTGCGGCGGATACGCCCACGCGAGCCCGGGCGGTCGAGTTCGCCGCCGACCTCGCGACGTTCCTCGCCTCCGGGCTGACCCCGGCCAAGGCCGCCAATCGTTCCCCCCGCTACCCCAACGCCGAGGAACGTGGCGCTCTTGAGCTACTCGCTGACATCACGATCAGCGCCAACGCCACACAGGCCCGGACGATCTGGGAGCCGATCCTCACCCTCGGTGCCACCGCCTCCTCCTGGGTGGGCAACTACCTCAGCCAGGTCTGGAAAACCGCTTGCGCGAAGGATCCGTGGCCAGCAGCCTTCCCCACCCTAGTCGCAGACATGCTCGACTTCGCCACCACCGCCAGCACCTGGCAAGGCCACTCCGGCAGGGGCGTCTTGGCGCTCGCCGTCGCCGGCCTCGGCGAGTGGGGGCACTCGCCGGTCAGCGAGCAGCAGACAGCCGCCATCCGCGCAGCCGATCCGGCGTGGTCGACGTGGTTCGGCGCGCACATAGGCCACGATGACTTCGCCTACGCGGCCGTCCGCTTCTTTCAGGAGCCGGCCGCGGCAGCGTTCGTCCACGACGCCGTCGGCTGGCTCGCCGCCCGCGAACGTTCCTCCAACCCCAACAATGAGCGGGTGGATACCGCAGTCACCGAGTTCCTGGTCACCATCTCCACTCGCACCCCGAACCCGCTGCGTGGCTCCGGCCCCACCGCAGACAACGGCCGGCAAGTCCTCGCCCGCCTCCACGGCCGAGGCAACGCCGTGGCCGGCCAACTCCTCAACAGCCTGACCTGACCGCATCCCACCACCGGCCAGCTACATTGACGTTGTCCAGGCAACGGCGATGGGCCTGACGGGTAGCCGAGACCGGCCGTGGGGGCGAGGTCGCCATGGGGCAACGGATGTGCTACGAGCTGAGGTGAGGAGCCGTGCTGCGATCAGCAGTACCGGTTATCTCAGCCAGGGCCTGGCGCCCAGGGGCATTGCGTAGTTGGGTAGCTGCTGGTCACGGTGGTGATGAGGTCGTGGGGGCGGCGGTTGGCGCGTCGGGTGGCTCGGGCGATGTTGGTCTGGCCGTTGCCGCGGTGGAATCCGATGGCGGTGTTGCGTAGGACCGCTGTGACGGCGGGTCCGTTGCCGGTGCGGGCTCGGTGGGTGTCCTCGTGGAAGGTCACGTCGCGGACCCAGTGCAGCCGGTTCTCGATGTGCCATTCCAGGCGGGCCCATTGCTGCAGGTCAGCGGGCTGGGCGTGGGCGGCGGGCAACGACATCACCAGGTAGACGGTTCTCGTGTGCGTTTGCCGGCGACCGTGCGGGTGCGGGTGATCCGGACGGCCTGCTGGGCGTGGGGGAAGCCGATGCCGCCCGGAGTCTGGACGGTCAACGCCTTGACGGTGCGGGTCTCACGGCGGCCGTGTCCGGTGTCGCGGTGTTGGTCCCCGACCGGCACCTGCGCCCACGGCAGCCGTTTGAGCTGGGCGTACAAGGTCGGCTGGTTGGCCCTGACCGATACGTACAGGTGCCCGCCGGCAGCGGCGACAGCCCGGGCGTGGGCGACCTGCGTGTGCAGGGCGTCGGCGACGATCACCACCCCGGCCAGGCCGCCCAGCCGGGCCTTGACCTGTTCCAGCAGCGGGGCGAACGCGGGGATTTCGTTCGACTTCGCCGCGATCTGGACCTGCGCCAGGACCACACCAGTGGACGTGTCGTAGGCCGACAACAGGTGGACCCGTCCCTCGGGCAGGACCGCGCCCAGACCACCTTGCCGTCCACGGCGATGACCCGCCGCACCGGCGCAGGTGCCGACACCCGTGAGCACAGCCAGTCGGCCAGGACCGCCGTCAACGTCTCGGCGTCGACGCGGACCAGCAGCCGCCACAGGGTGGTCAGCACCGGCACCCGGCCGGTGAACCCGAGCCGCTCCCAGGCCGGCGCATCGAGATCATCGACCCAGTCGCCGATCGCGGCGAACGTGCTGGCTCCGGCCATCACCGCGCACACCGCGACCGCGAGCAGGCTCGCCAAGGGGTAGCGGATCCCTCGTGGGTCACGCGGTCGGGAACCTGCTCCAGGGCAGCCAGCAGGCCATACGACTCACGACCAGCGGGCCGGGAGTCGGTCGGGGCGGGGGCGTGCTGACGGATCACGTCGATCAGCGATGATGACATGCGCGGGTGTGGTCCTTGTCGGTGTCATGTTGTCTCAGCAACTCCATGATCACCGACGGGCCGCACCCGCCCTGCGTCACCCTCCACACAGGCCGCGACACCGCGAACGCCCAGGTCAGCAACACTTACTCGACTACGCAAAGGCCCTGGCCTGGCGCCAGTGCAGGGACTGGCGGTCCGTGCCGATGCTGAGGTGCTCGGCGCAGAACCATAAGGCGTTTCTGGCTGGCCGACCCAGCCAGCCGCTGCCCGTGCCGAGAGTCTTGCTTGCTCCTGCGCGTTCACCGCGAAGTGCACCACGGTGAATTGCGTCGCTCGGTCACATGATCCACAGACGGTGCATGATGGGGGTATCACAGGACGATTGTGCCTCAGAGGGCGGTTCGGAGTATTAGGTCCGATTCTGGGCGAGGGTGAATATGCCGGGCTCGTCTTCGGTGAGGATCTGGTGGTTGACCATGCGTTTCAGCTTCGCGCGGGTGCCTTCGACGTGTTTCGGTGAGGGTTCGATGCCGAGGGCGAGGCAGATGCCTTTGGCGCGCATACCGGCGGGCGTGGTGCGGAGGACGGCCAGGATCTGCTGGTAGGGGGCGCTGGCGATGGTGGGGTCGTCGGCGGTGAACTCGGCGGCGGTGAGAGTGCGCAGGGTGGTGCGGGTGGTGGCCAGGTCGGCCAGTTCGCCGTCGAGGCGGGCGAGTTCGCCGGTCAGTTCGGTGATCTGCTCGCGGAGCCGGTCGGCGTGCTGGCGTGTGGTGGCTTCCCGATCGGCGATGAGGTCGAGGACCGTGGGCAGGTTCACCGGTGCCGCCAGGAGGGTGTGCTGGTTCAGGTCAGTCGACGCACGATGTTCGCCGTCGACGCCCACAGCGTCCGTGACACCGCCGATTCGGGTCGGCTTTCGTACTCGCGTGTGAGGCGGCGGTGCAGCATCAGGGTGCCGTTGACCTGCTCGACGATCCACCGCTTACGGATCGGTACGAACCCGGGCTTGGTGTCGGAGCGTTTGACGATCTCGACGTCGATGCCCAGGACGGCGCCGTGCAGGGCGAGGTCCTGTTTGAACCCGGCGTCGACGAAGGCGCGGCTGGCCGTCGGAGTGTGTTCGACGACCTTGTCGAGCAGCCGGATGCCGATGGCGTTGTCGGTGACCGACGCGGCGGTCACCACCACTGCGATGATCAGGCCCAACGCGTCCACCGCCAAGCCCCGCTTACACCCCGACACCTTCTTCCCGGCGTCTTTGCCGGTCGTGGTGGCCGGGACGTGGTTCGCCGCCCTGATCGACTGGGTGTCCAACACGACCGCGCTCGGATCCTCCCGCCGGCCGGCTTTCTCCCTCGCCTGGCAGCGCAGCAGATCGTGGATCACCTGGTCGGTGCCGTCGTCACGCCACAGCGCGAAGTAGTAGTAGGTGGCAGACTTCGGCGGCAGGTCGTGCGGCAGGTACGCCCACTGACAACCCGTCCGGTTCTGGTAGAAGATCGCGTTCACGATCTCCCGCAGGTCATAGTCACCTTCACGACCCGACACCGAGACCGCGACGCGCTTGGCCTTCCACGCCTGCAGAAACGGTCCGATCAGCTCCCACTGCTCGTCGGTGACGTCACTGGGGTACGGCTTTCGATCACCCATGACCGGGCTAACGCCACAGCCGCCCAGGCGGTCACGACCAGAACTCACATTCAACCCATCGACCCACAGCTATCCGTAGCGAACCCGCCACAAGGCCACCAGCCGGACGCAACGCATAGATCAAATCAAGTTACTGCGGACCGCCCTCTCACAACACCATGGCCGACTACTTCTTCAGCGACGGCCTGGCATCAACTCCGTCATCATAGCGCTCGCCGTCGCCTTCTACGAGGTACCCGATCGATCAGAGGACCGACGCGTGAGCAGGCCGGACCCAAACGGCCCTGCAAAAGCGTGCCCAATGCAAGGAGGTAGAGCCTCTTGCGGACATGTGTGGTACCCTCCAAATAGGATACGCAGTCGATTGACTGAGCTGACTAGTCAAGAATGCTGAGCTTGGGGAGACCGTGTGCGTTGGCGACCGTCTCCGGGAGCATCTGTCGGAGTGGGTGCCGCCTTCGCTCTAGTCGGCAATCTGGCTACGAGCACCGTAACGGTAGACCATGCATGGTGGGCGCCAGCGACTTGGACTTTAGCTAGCTTGCTGGTAGTCACATCTATATGGTTCGAGATGGCTCGCAGCCGCAACGAGCTTTCAAACCACCCATTCGTTGTTGATTTAGATGCTGTCGCCAACCGTCTCGCGCAGGTAATTCGGACCCAGGTTTTACGTGAAGAGGACAACCGGAGAGTCAACGATCCAATCGCGCTGCCGGTGAATTGGCATCGACTAGAAGACTGTTTAATTGATCGATGGGATAACATCTGCCGAGTCAAAGGGGCGGCATCTGTTGGACCACTTGCACTGGATGGCGAACTCGATCAAATAGTAGTCATCTATAAACGTATTCCGTCTGGCCGCCTCGTGATTCTCGGCGAAGGCGGCGCGGGGAAAAGTGTCCTCGCTGCGCGCTTGGCCTTGGGTCTGCTCGCCGAACGGAAGCGAGGCGACCCAGTCCCGGTAGTCGTGAGCATGGCGTCCTGGAATCCAACCGAAGTCTCCCTTGGCCAGTGGCTAACGGGACGACTCGTTCGCGATTATCCGTTTCTTGCTGGCCCCACCGACCGCAGCCCGTGCTTGGCGACTGCTCTGCTGGATACTGGTCAAATCCTGCCAATCCTCGACGGGTTCGATGAGATAAGCCCATCCCTTCAGGCAAGCGCGTTGGGCCAACTGCACACGACTGCGAGCATGCCTTTGGTCCTTACCAGCCGCCGACGCCAGTATGCCACAGCCGTGAGTGCCGTTGGTGTGCTGACTAATGCAGCGGGAGTTGAGCTGAATGCGTTGGATCTGGCGGATATTGAGGGCTACCTTCCACGCACCACACGTCGTTCAGGAAACGGCGATCTTGCTGATCCATGGTCTTCAACTCTGCTTCGGATGCGTGAGCATCCACACGAGAGGATCTTCCGCCTGCTCGTAGAGGTATTGTCCACGCCACTAATGGTCTATTTGGCCCGAACCGCTTACTCCGACACGCCTGGGCGAGACCCGTCGGAGTTGCTCGACGATAGGCGGTTTCCCAATCGCGCAGCGTTAGAGGAACATCTGCTGGCAGCGTATGTTCCAGCCTTGTACCAACGTCTGCCACCTTCCGCCAGACGTTGGGGAACTGAGAAACCCCAACACTGGTTTACTTATCTTGCTATGCACCTTACCCGTTTTCATACTCGAGATCTCGCCTGGTGGGAGTTGCGCAACTCTTTGTCCTCCGTTCACCGAAGGCTGGTTTTCGGAATCATGGGAGGATTGACCGGCCTATTGTCAGCCTGGACGGCGGATCTTACAGGTCATAGCGGAATCGTGCTCGTTTTTGCGCTAGCATGCGGATTTGGATGCGGGCTCCTAGGCTGGATGTACCTGACAATCTTGACTGCGGTCGCAGGGTGGTACATTTTTGAGCATATTGCCGGAATTGATGACGTGATGTCATGCAGCCTAATCGGCGCGAGCACTTTCGCGCTATTCTTTGGGCGTGACAAGATTCCTGCCAAGCCGATAGCGGCCATCCGTATCGAGGTTCGCGACCTTCGAAAAGTTGGTCAGCTAATAGGAGCCTTTCTCGCTGGCGGCGTTTTCGGGGGCGCTGTTGCCGGAGCGGCATTCGTCTTATCTAATGACCGACCTCGTTGGCACGTCGGTGTGCTGGCTTTCGGAGTCTCGTTCGGCTTGACTTTTGCGCTATTTTCTTATCTTGAAGGGCGCCTAAAAGCTGCCAGCTTAACTCCGCAGAAGTCCCTGCATCTTGATCGAAAGTCAACCATTCGACGGGTTCTTGTCTTTGGGCTTTCCTTCGGAATGTCGATCGGTTTTTCATTTGGCATCATTGAAGGGCTATCGAGTGGGCTTGCGAAGGGATTGGCCGCTGGAATTGTGGTCGCGGTGGCGAGTGGCGGTTCCACCGCATGGGGTCAGTGGCTGATAGGTGTACGGTTCTGGCTTCCGTTAATCGGTTGCCTTCCATGGTCAACATGGGCCTTCCTTGCTGACGCGAATCGTCAAGGTGTACTTCGACAAGTTGGCTCGGTGTACCAGTTCAGGCACGCTCTCCTTCAAGTCCATCTGTCCCGGACGCGCTGTGTCCAGTCAGTCTCGACCTCGCGTCGGCCCGCTGAACTGTAGTGCCCCCTGGCTATTCAAGATCTGTAGCCTTTCGTACACGTTAACCCCCATGGGTGGTCTTCACGGCCGCCGAGGGTGGCTCGGTAGGGATTTCTGCCGGTTGGCGCTGGTGCGGGATCGCTGGTGATCGGTGCGTCGACGCCCGGGTGGGGATCGCGGTGATGGTCAGCGTTCCGCCGATCGCGCAGGTGACGTGAACATCGTGTTCGAGTAGCGCGGCTACGACGGCGTGGGGGTCGGCGGCCGGGATGCCGAGCCGCTGGGCAAGTTGTTTGATTGCTTTGGCTTCGTGGATGTAGACGTTGCGCGGCCGGGCCATCCCATCTGCCGCTGCGGTGCGACGGCCGTGGCGGCAGCGGTAGGCGGCGTACTTGTTGACCCAGTGGGCGTCGAGGATCCGGCCGCATTCCTGGCAGCGAATCAGTCCGGAGAGCAGGTAGCGTCCGCTTTCGTTATCGGCCGGTGCAGGCCGGGCGTTGGCCTGTTGGGCGGCGACGAAGTCGTGTTCGCTGACCAGCGGCGGATGCACGAGGTCCCGGGAGATGACCCACTGTTGCATCAGGTTCCAACGACGTACCTCCGATTGACCGAGCAGATCGTCGGCGGCGTCGAGCGGGCCGCGGTCAGTGTGCTGCCGGTTCCAGACCTGCCGGCCGGTGTACCGAGGGTTGGCCAGGATCGACGCCACCGTGCGCAGTGTCCATCCCGCACCGCAGCGGCGCGCGGTGAGGTTCCCCCCGGGATGTGGACACCGGGTTATGCCGCGATCTGATGCAGCGTAGTCGGTGTGAGGGTCTGTTCGTAGTCGGTAGGGCTGAGGTAGCCGAGTGCGGAGTGGCGTCGGCGGTGGTTGTAGAAGGCGATCCACCGGAACACGTCACGGCGGGCGTCGGGTTCGGTGGCCCACCGTCGGTGGTCGACGTCCAGTTCCCGCTTGAGGGTGGCGAAGAACGACTCGGCCAGGGCGTTGTCGTATGACGAGCCGATCCGTCCCATGGAGCGGTGGATGCCGTTGTCGTTGGCAGGCGTTGGCGAAATCGCTGCTGACGTATTGGCGCCTCTGTCGGAGTGGAAGATCACGCCGTCGACTCGGCCGCCGCGGGCGGCGACGGCGGCGTCCAGGGCGTCGATGATCAGGCTGGTGCGCATGTGGGTGTTGATCGACCAGCCGATCAGGCGGCGGGTGGCGATGTCGATGACGGTGGCCAGGTAGAGCCAGCCGCCACCGACGCGTAGGTAGGTGATGTCACCGCACCACCGCTGGTCGGGTGCGGCGGCGGTGAAGTCCCGGCCGATGAGGTCGGGTGCCGGCGGGGTGGCCGGATCCGCAATGGTGGTGCGTTTACGGCGGCGTAGGTGCCGGCCCACCACGTCGCGTTGCCGCATGATCCGCTCGATGCGTTTGTGGTTGACCTGCACACCCCGCTCACGCAGCTCGACGGTCACCCGCGGGGATCCGTAGGTCCCGCCGGAGTCGGCGTGAATCCTGGTGATCTGCTCGGCCAGGGCGTCCTCGGCGGCGGCGCGAGCCCGACGGGACGGTTCGCTGGTGGCCCACCGGTAGAACCCGGAGCGGGACACGGCCAGGATCCGGCACAGCCGCTTGACGCTCCAGGTAGCGCGGTGGGTGGAGATGAACGGAAGCGGCTGGTCACCGATCCATCTCCTTCGCGAAATAGGCGGCTGCCTTACGCAGGATCTCCTTCTCCTGCCGCAACTCCGCCACCTCACGCCGCAACCGGGCGATCTCAGCGTCCTTGTCCGCCACCGACACCCCGTCACCACCCGAGGCCGGACCCGTGCCGGTCTGCCGCTCCTGCTTACGGACCCAGTTCCGCAGCGTCTCGTGACTCATCCCCAACTCACGAGCGACCTGGTTGATCGGCCGCCCCGACGAACGGACCAGGTCAACCGCGTCACGCTGAAACTCTTCCGTGTACTTCGATGGACGCCCCAACGGGGACACCCCTTCCTCTGGACCAACATCCAGTTTCAGGGTGTCCACATCTCAGGGGGAAGCCCAGGTCTTGCAGGTCAGCCCGGGTTGGCAGGGGGTGCCGATCGATGAGGGCGAGGCTCCAGGTAGGACAGCAAATCGACCATAACCCGATGCCCCGACCGGGAGCCTCGCCATGCTGTCCTGCCCTGCCACGATCCCGTTGTCCAGCCGGACTTTGAACCACCTCGCCGACCGCATCCGGAGCCACCGCCAGCAGCGCAGATCCCGATGGCGGCGACTGAATCCCGGCCATCAGGCCCTGCTGGCCCTGGCCCACCTGCGCAACGGCGACACCTACACCCGCCTCGCCGCCGGCTTCGAGATCGGGATCGCCACCGCCTGGCGCTACGTCCAGGAGGCAATCATGCTGCTCGGCGCTGCTGCCGAAGACTTGGATACCGCCATGCGGCGCATCCGGCACCTGGCGTACGCGATCCTGGACGGCGCGCTGATCCCGATCGACCGAGTCGCTGACCAGAAGCCGTACTACTGCGGCAAGCACAAGCGTCACGGGTGAACGTGCAGGTCATCGCGGATGCGGCCGGGCGGCTCGTCTGGGCCTCGGCCGCCTTGCCCCGCTCGACCCACGACCTGACCGCCGCCCGCACCCACGACATCATCGACGCCTTGACCAGCGCCGGGGTGATGACCTTCGCCGACAAGGGTTATCAAGGAGCCCGCGGCAGCGTGCGTACTCCGTTCAAACGGCGCCGCCTTCGGCCGAAGCTGTCACGCCGGCAAAAGGCAGTCAACCGGGCCCACGCGAAGATCCGCGCCCGCGGCGAGCGTGCGATCGCCACCCTCAAGACCTGGAAGATCCTGGCCAAGCTGCGCTGATGAAAAGGGCTCACTGTTGGGCTGCGGCCGATGCTGGTCGCAGGTTCGACGACCTGTTCAACCTCGTGCACGACCCGGCGACGCTGATCGTGGCGTTCGAGCGGGTCGCGGGCAACATCGGGGCTCGTACTGCCGGTTCGGACGGCCTGACGGTCGCCCGGATCGAGCGGGAGATCGGCGTCCCGGTGTTCCTGGACGGCATCCGGTCTGCGGTCAAGGACGGCTCGTTTCGTCCGCAGCCGGTGCGGGAACGCAAGATTCCCAAGCCGGGTGGGTCGGGCAAGGTCCGTAAGTTGGGCATCCCGACGGTCGCTGATCGCGTCGTGCAGGCGGCCCTAAAACTCGTTCTGGAACCCGTCTTCGAGGCGGACTTCGAGCCGGTCTCGTTCGGGTTCCGGCCCAACCGGCGCGCACACGACGCGATCGCCGACATCCATCTCTTCGGTAGCCGAGGCTACCGCTGGGTGCTGGACGCCGACATCGAAGCGTGCTTCGACTCGATCGACCACACGGCCCTGATGGACCGGGTGCGGCGTCGGGTCAAGGACAAGCGTGTGCTCGCGCTGGTCAAAGCGTTCCTCAAGGCCGGAGTGCTCACTGAACTCGGTGAGCAACGCGACACGCCGGCCGGGACGCCGCAAGGGGGCATCCTGTCGCCGCTGTTGGCCAACATCGCGCTCAGCGTGCTCGATGAGCACCTGCACCGCGAATGGAAGCCAGGTGGGCGGATGTCGACGGACAACCGGCGCCACTATCGGCGAGACCATGGTGAGGCGACGTGGCGGCTGGTTCGCTATGCGGACGATTTCGTCGTCATGGTGTTCGGCACCAGAGATCACGTCGAGGCGCTGCGTGAGGATGTCGCGTCTGTGCCCGCTCCGCTGGGACTGCGGTTGTCGCCGTCCAAGACACGGATCGTGAACATGGCCGACGGGTTCGACTTCTTGGGCTTCCGCATCCGGTGGAGACGCAAGATGGGCACCCGGGACCAGTGGCACGTCTACACGTTCATCGGTGACCGGCCGGTTCGGTCACTGAAGGACAAGATCCGTGCCCTGACGCGCAGGTTGTCACAGCAGGACCTGGGAGAAACGCTGGTCAGGATCAACCAGATCACGCGTGGCTGGGCCAACTACTTCCGGCACGCCGTGGCCAAGCACACCTTCGACCGACTCGCGTACTTCATCTGGTGGCGGGTCGTTCGCTGGGTCAAGGCCAAACGGCGATGGAGATGGAAGGACGTCCACCGCTGGCTGCGCACCCCGACCGGGTGGCGCACCGTCACAGCGGACGGGATCGAACTGCACAACATCGCGTCGACCACCATCACCAGGTATCGGCGTCGCAGCAGGATCCCCGCCCCCTGGTCAACAACGAACCAAGCCTGACGGCACAAACCGTGGAGAGCCCGTTGCGTTGAGAGGCGCACGGCGGGTTCGGCGAGCGGTCCGCAGAAACGGGCTGGTACAAACACCAGAACCGCGCTGCGGACCGACTCGACTCTCCGCGCATCTGGCGGATGTGTATGACGCCGACGTGTCCCGGGAGTTGATCAGCCGGGTCACCGACGCGGTGGTGGAGGAGATGGAGGCCTGGCGGCAGCGGCCCCTGGACCGGGTCTATCCGGTGGTGTTCATCGACGCCCTCGTCATGAAGATCCGGCAGGGGCAGGTCGCGAACCGGCCCGTCTACGTGGCCGTGGGTATCAGTCTCGACGGGGAACGCGACGTGCTCGGTATGTGGGCCGGCGCCGGCGGAGAGGGCGCCAAGCAGTGGGCCGGCTACCTCACCGAACTACGCAACCGCGGGGTGGAGGACGTGTTCCTGGTCTGCTCCGACGGCCTCAAGGGCATGACCGACGCGATCGAGCAGGTCTGGCCACGGGCGGTGCACCAGCAATGTGTCGTGCACCTGGTGCGGGCCAGCCTGCGGTACACGAATCGCAAGGACTGGCAGAAGATCACCCCCGCCCTGCGGGAGATCTACACCGCCCCCGCCGTCGCCGCCGCGGAGGCCCGCTTCGAGGCGTTCGCCGCCGAGTCCGGCGACCAGTACCCCGCCGTCATCCGGCTCTGGCGCACCTCCTGGCCGCAGTTCGTACCGTTCCTCGGCTACGACCACGAGGTCCGCAGCCGACCACGTCGCGTTGCCGCATAATCCGCTCGACCCGCTTGCGGTTGACCCGCACGCCCTGGTGGCGCAGCTCGACGGTCACCCGTGGGGATCCGTAGCGCCACAGGAATCGGCGTGAACCCTGCTAATCTGCTCGGCGAGCGCGTCCTCGGCCGCGGCGTGAGCCTGACGGGCGGCTCGCCGGCTGCCCAGCGGTAGAACCCGGAGCGGGACACCGCCAGGACCCGACATAGCCGCTTGACGCCGAAGGTGGCGCGGTGGGCGGAGATGAACCGGAAGCGGCTGGTCACCGATCCATCTCCTTCGCGAAATAGGCGGCTGCCCTACGCAGGATCTCCTTCTTACGGACCCAGTTCCGCAGCGTCTCGTGACTCATCCCCAACTCGCGGGCGACCTGATTGATCGGCCGACCCGACGAATGGACCAGGTCAACCGCGTCACGCTGAAACTCTTCCGTGTACTCCGATGGACGCCCCAACGGGGACACCCCTTCCTCTGGACCAACATCCAGTCTCAGGGTGTCCACATCTCAGGGGGGAAGGCCACTGCAGTAGCCCTATGGCGAGCGTGACAGCGCCGGCGACGTGGCCGACATCTACCGGACCACGGCCGGCAGGCACAGCCCACCCCGGCCGCGCACGGCATGCCGACCGGTGGACACGGAGGCAGCCACCAACACGCCCGCCACGACGCCGATATCGCCCAGGTCCCGGGCCGCCAACCCAGAACGCCGAGCAGCTCACGGACACACAGCCGCCCGATCGATCCAGCGAGCAATCCCCGACACCAGACCATCCGCGTCGACTTCGGCCGGGCAGGCTCGGCTGTGGCAATACCGGCAACGTCGCCGGAGCCCCAGTTCACCAGCAGGCCACTCAGAACCAGCAGCCGGGACGTACCGATGAGCTGCAGCCCTCTATCTCCGAGTCGCCGTCAGCCGCGAACCCGGCTCAATTTCACCGAGCCCTTGCCTCCCTGGCGACGTACGCGTCCTGGCTGAACTGGATCGGAGCCAAGTTCGTCGCCGTGCGCTACTCACCGCAACGGCAGCGGCCACCACCCACACCGAACAGGACACCGCGACCGGCGCCTACATCTGCTGGCGCACATTGAAATCGACGGAAGACCCTCATTCGCCACTGGATCCAAGATCGCCATCTAAATTCCCGCGCTTAAGGCTGCACGACGAGGAGCTAGCTACCTTCAACTCCGCTTAGCAACGAAATGAGTACGTCTGCAATGGTGGAATTAAGGCCGGAAACCGAAGCGCCTTTCTGGACCGCAAGAAGACTCGTCGAAATTGTGACGCGAGGGCGCCGCGAAGGCACCAAGTGGAAACGTGGCAGTTTTGAGCCCGGAGGCCATGCAACGTCCGTTTTCGACACGCCGACCACCAGCACAGCACTGCCAGTGGCAGACGCGAGGTGCGCCGCGCCGGGCATTAGGCGTCCTAGGACTGGGCGCGGGAGGTTGGCCTTAGGAACTCGGCCTTCTGGCATAATCACCAGGACACCGCCATTTTCCAGCACCTGTACGCTCTGTCGCATCGCGAAGGTAAGTGACGTCCGACCAGCAGGAATGCCACCAAGGGACCTAAAAAGTAAGGCCAACAGGCGGTTCCTGAAGTAATCTTCCCGGATTAGAATTTTCGGGGCGACTCGCCAGTGCCGGAACACGATCAAGCCGACTGCCAGATCAAGCATGCTTCGATGATTTGCCACAATGATGAGGCCCCGTCGAGCATCGACAGGAGTGATCGAAGCCGCCAGATCGATTTTGGCCACGAAAGTCATCGCCACTCGAACTAGGTGGGTAACGGCGGCGCGAACCATCCTCGCAGTGTGGTTACCTGCCAACTCGCGCAGGCTTCCAGGCGCTGCCCCCTTCGCTGGGTATTGCTTTTTAATCAAGGCGTATCGCCTAACTCTAGCGGCGTGGTAAGTGGCCCATAATGCCCAGCATCTTGAGTGATCTGGCTCAAAATCTCCACCCAATGACTAAAGAGCAGGTTATGGCCCGCATTAGAAACAAAATGTTGTTTACTGCAAGCTAGACGCCAAATCAGTTCGCGAGCAAAAGACGTCCCGATAATTTCGTCATCTTCGCCGTGCCACAGCCTAATGGGCACGGTTACTGAAGCTGGCGAGAAAGCCCAACTTTTCCTAAGGATGGCGTACTCCTCAAGCAGACCCTCGGATCCTTGTCGAAAGAACTCTAAGGCGCTTCGCGCCCGCATCTCCATCAGGTCAGAATTCCCCATTACTGCCCGTTCCGCCTCAGGGAGTCGTTCTAACGAACGAGCGAGGATGCTCCGTACTCGCGGTTGCGCGTAGCGAACGCCAGCCCATATTATTGGTCGCGCAAAGAAAGGCACAAAGAACAGAAGCAGGCCAAACTTCCAAAACCTGGAAGTGAAAACCGTCTTCAGCAGTCGAGCCGACGGGGGCGGGACGCCGCTCACAACAGTAGCTGAAATCACTCTGTCGGAAAGCAAGTTTGCACATGCAATTGCGTAGGGTCCACCCGCAGAGTGTCCCAAAACAGCGAATCTTGGAAGCCCAAGGTGGTTAGCAAGAAACAGCACATCTCGAGGCCAGTCCAGAAGGGTGCGGTTCGGGTATGGACTGGACATGCCGACGCCTGGTCGATCAGTAGTGATTAGACGTATGTGAAGAGACTCCAGGACTGCGGTGTCTGGGTGCATCGTGAGACGACACTGTCCAAGGCCGTGGAATAGGAGAACAGGCAGTCCGCCTTCCGGCCCATGGGCACAGTACGCCAGCAGACGGCCGTCGGGCAACTCGACCACGAAATCCTGCATTGTATGGACCCTGAACTCCTCTAGTTTGGCTTTTTGCTATGGGGCATTGCTTTGTCGGCGACATCGGGGCTTGCCACAGCGCCGCTTGTTCGGCCCAGGCGGGCCTGCGTAACAGATAGCCAAATCTTCCGACCGTATGAAGCAACACGTTTGGCCACGAGCGGCGAGGCGAACGCAGAGAAAATTGCGATTGCGAATATGCCTCCAAAGCGATTCGTGGCAAGGGCAGCAATGGAGCCAAAGCCACATAGCATCTGAGTGCCCGCTACAATGTACCGCCTCGCCATGGGCCGAGATGAACCTAAAGAAGGAATGAGAAGTGCGATGGAACCGCCGGCGAAGGCCGAGGCGGCAGCCAGCGCTGACCAGTCCGATTGTCCCTCAACCCAGTTGAGCAGCACACCTGTAGCGGTGATGACTGTTAAGGCGATTTGAAGGCCGCAGGCATAAACGACAAATCCGGATCGAAGGATGGGGCCGGCTGGCCCAGGCCGAACTCCGAACATGATCGGCGTTGTTCGTGCGCCATAGGCAAGATCGCTTCCAAGATCGCGAAGCGCGCCATGGACACCGTTTACGAGCATGATGTAAAGAGTTACAGCCACTTCGAGGATGTAAGTCGTCGAAGTGGGCGAGCCATCAGCAGCCAGCGCTCCATAGTGTACGAACGCCGCGGCTCCGATGCCCTGCGCAAGGTCTGTCAGCGGCGGTACCGGACATCGCTTCCCGCTAACATTGTAGAAGGCCGTAGCAGCGAGGGCGAGAGCCAAGGCGGCAGAGCGGGCTACGTCGAACCCGAACAGCAACACATCGGCAGGAAACGCCACCGTGACGGCGACTGCCACGAGCGCCTTGGCCGCTTTCGGGCTGATGGCGCCACTAACTAGTGGCCTGCCTGCCTTGCGCGGATCTCCGCGGTCCAGCTCGACGTCCGCTAGATCGTTCACAATCGCGAAAACGATGTGGAAAGGAACGACCATGAAAAGTGGGAGTGCTGCTTCCGGCGACAAACTGTCGACAGAGCTGATTACGCCGAGTGCCGGCAGCGTCAGGGTCCAGCCTGACAGCGGCAACCGGAGAAAACTGCCGACAATCCAAAGCCGCTCCAACAAGATGCCTGTTCGCATGTGACTGGGGACCTACTCCGCCGCTCGGAACGGCCAAGACTTCCGCGCCAGTGCATGACGTCGACCCCCCTGGCCAAGCACAAATGCGACACTTGTTCTGATCACAGGCACGCAATAGTCATCTGTTGGTTCATGGCCCTCATCCTCACGTTTCAGTCGCATCAAGGATCGCCCGTGCAAGAAGTCAAGTACCGACACCTCGACCATGTTATGCACTGATCCGCACCTGCAAAAGATGCTGGTCTATTTGTCTAGATTTGCCACAGGCCAATCGCGCCCCCGCATGAAGAATCTCAGGCTAAGTGCCGCACCTGGGGTACGTAGCGGTGGGTCGACCTTGCCGGTAGGACTTCTACTGAGCCATTTTCATCGTGATGGAGGTGCTTGAGCAGGTACGCAGCGGCGTGTCGTTGCTCCAGATAGGACGAAGCTCTCGGTAGGACAGCAGTCGACCAAGATGCACTGCCCAGTACTGGAGCTTCGTTGCTGACCTGTCCTGCCAGCATCCCGCTGTCCACGCGCAGCCTGACCCGCCTGACCGAGCTGATCTGCGACCGACGCCGCGCGCTCGGCGGCCGTTGGCGTCGGCTGCCCGCGCAGCAGCAGGCGCTGACGGCCCTGGCTCACTGCGCAACGGTGACACCCTCACCCGCCTCGCGGCCGGCTTCGAGGTGTCGGTGACCACCGTGTGGCGCTACCTGCGCGAGGCCGTGGATCTGCTCGCCGGTTGCGCGGACGACCTCAACGCGGCGATGCGCCGGGCCGCCCGACTGGCGTACGCGATCCTCGACGGCACGCTGGTGCCGATCGACCGAGTCGCCGACCAGCGGCCCTTCTACTGGGGCAAGCACAAGCGCCACGGCGTCAACGTCCAGGTCCTCGCTGACGCCGCCGGGCGGCTGGTCTGGACCTCGGCCGCCCTGCCCGGCTCGATGCACGACCTGACCACCGCCCTCACCCACGGCCTGATCGAAGCCCTGACCAGCGCGAACGTGCTGACCTTCGCGGACAAGGGCTATCAAGGCGCCCGCGGAACCGTCTGGACCCCTTTCAAACGCCACCGCACCCGCCTGTCCCACCTGCAGAAGTCCGTCAACCGGCATCACGCCAAGATCCGAGCCCTCGGCGAACGCGCCGTCTCCACCCTCAAGGCCTGGAAAATCCTGATCAAGCTACGGTGCTGCTTTCGCCGCGCCATCCCGATCGTCCAGGGCGTTGTCGCAGGCGGTGGCCCGTCGGGGGGGTCACGCCGGGCAGGGACCCGCGGCCCGGGTCCTGATCGAATTCGCGTGATGATCGCGAACGGGGGTGAGGCGATCGCTGACATCAACGTGGTCCGGCATCAGGCGGACGTGATCGGCCGGATCGCCTCGCCAGCGACGTGCTGGCGGGCTATCGACGAGGTCGACGACGCGCGGGGGGTGTCCCTATGGGTTTCGTCAAGCGGGGACGGGGCTGGTGGGGCGGGGTTGGTAGGGGATCTTGTCGCGGAGCATGGCGAACAGGACGTCGCAGCGGCGTCGTGCGAGGCAGATGAGGGCGGCGTTGTGTTTCTTGCCTTCGGCACGTTTGCGGTCGTAGTAGGCGCGGCTGGTGGGGTCGGTGAGGGCGGCGAACGCGGCGAGGAAGAAGGCGCGTTTGAGTTGTTTGTTGCCGCCTCTGGCGGGGTGTTCGCCGCGGATGCTGGTGCCTGATCGTCGGGTGACGGGGGCCAGGCCGGCGTAGGCGGCGAGGTGGCCGGGGGTGGGGAAGGCGGTGCCGTCGCCGACTTCGAGCAGGATCCGGGCGCCGGTCCTGACGCCGATGCCGGGCATCGAGACCTCCGATCTTGCTAAGAGTCAAGCGGCTGCGGCGCCGACGGGTGTGGATGGTCGGCCGAAGGCCTTGACGGGGTCGTAGGTTTGGCCGGTTTGTAGGCAGTGGTGGAGTTGGCCGAGCATGCGGTTGAACAGGTGGCGTAGGGCGGCGGCGTGTCGGTCTCCGCGGGCGCGGCGACGGTCATAGTGGTCCTTGCTTGGACCGGGCCTGGGGATGGTCGCGAAGGCCCAGAGGAAGCCGACGGTGCTGAGTCGGTCGTTCTTGACGGTTCGGCGTGTGATGGCGATGCTGCGGCCGGAGGCCCTGGTCACTGGTGCTGAGCCGGCGTATGCCTTCATTGCGCGGGCGTCGGTGAAGCGGTCGCGGTCGTCGCCGACTTCGGCCAGGAGTTGGGCTCCGCTGAGATCGCCCATGCCGGGAAAGCTGGTGATCACCGTGTGGTCGGGATGTTGGGTGAACGCTTCGACGGCCGCTTGGCCGAGTTCGTCGGCGTTGTCGCATTCGGCGTTGAGCGTGGCCAGCAGCGCGAGCGCTTGGCGGCCCATGGCGTCCTCGACGAGCGGAAGCTGGCGCAGTTGGGGGACGCGTAGCGCATGGTGGATCTTGTCTGCTAGCGCATCGATGCCGCGTTGCCGACCGGATCGCCGCAGAGCGGTGGCGATGCGGGCCGCAGAGAGTTTGGCGCCGGCGGCTGGTGTCGGGGCCAGCGCGAGGATCTGGCGGGCTTCGCGGCTCGCGAGGTTGGTAACGCCGCCGCGGTGGAACGCGGCGAGGAAGCCTGGGTAGTACTCGCGCAGTAGTGACCGCAGCTCTTGCAGGGCCTTGGTCCGCCGCCAGACGGCGTCCTGGGCAGCGCGGGCGAGGACCGTGACAGCACGGGCGAGTTCACTGTCGGCCGGTAGTGGTCGGTGGACGTGGGCGTCGGTGCGCAGGATGTTGGCCAACACCATGGCGTCGGCGTGGTCGGACTTCTTACGCGAGACGGTGTGTCGTTCGCGGTAGCGGGCGACGGCCATCGGGTTGATCGAGTAGATCCTGCGTCCGGTTTCCCGCAATGCCGCGACAAGGAGTCCGCGTGGGGTTTCGATCGCCACCGAGATCGCGTCCTCGCGGCTGTCACCGGCATCGGCCAGCATCCGCATCAGCTCGGCGAACCCGTCAGCCGAGTCGGGGATGCGGCGTTTGGCTACCAGCTTGCCGTCGGTGTCAACCAAGGCGACGTCGTGATGCCGCTCGGCCCAGTCGATGCCGCAGAAGATCGTTGCCAACCGTGGTCCTCCCCGCCCATTTCTCCTGCTCAGTTGCCCTGGCGAGATCGTGCGGCGCCCTAATAACGAGGCTCTGTGGCCTGCCCTCCGATTGAGCCGTTCACGATCCCAGCGATCCGCATGGCTCCGGTCTTCATGCCAGAGCTCCAGGCTCTCCACCAGTGAGGTATGGGCCATGCGGACGGGCTCGAATCACGTCCGACATCCTCGATCAACGACAGTTGGCGATGACCCGGCCGGGGTTGCGCCGGCCTCAATGAAGGGCTCTGCGGCCCATGGTCAGGACAAGGCGTCCCGGCCAGGTCACCACCCACGGCTGGGCCGGGTAGACGCCCCAACCTCGCCGTTCGCCA
>NZ_JCANNB010000052.1:0-38321 GCF_059553435.1 Micromonospora sp. PRAS1 | reverse complement strand
GCGCTTACTGGGGCAATAACTTCATGATCAACCCGCGAAGGGTGGGGGTAGGGTGGGTGGGTGGGGAGTGCGTGGGTGGTGTCGTTGACCACCGACTACGGGCTGGCCGACGGTTTCGTGGCGGCCTGCCACGGAGTGATCGCGCGGATCGCGCCCGCCGTCCGGGTGCTCGACGTGACCCACCTGGTGCCGCCCGGTGACGTACGCCGGGGCGCGGCGGTGCTGGCCCAGACCGTGCCGCACCTGCCGCCCGGGGCACACGTGGCGGTGGTCGATCCGGGCGTCGGCACGACCCGCCGGGGCATCGCGCTGGCCACACCCGGCGGGTTCCTGGTGGGGCCGGACAACGGCCTGCTGCTCGACGCCGCCGAGGCCCTCGGTGGGGTGACCGCCGTGGTCGAGTTGACAAATCCGCAGTGGTTGGCCCCTCGGGTGTCGGCCACCTTCCACGGTCGGGACGTCTTCGCGCCGGTGGCGGCCCGGCTGGCGACCGGCTCGCCGCTGGCCGAGGCCGGTCCGGCGGTCGACCCGGCCACCCTGGTCCGGCTGCCGGAGCCGGTCGTCGAGCAGCGGCCGGGCGGGTTCACCGCCGAGGTGCTGACGGTGGATCATTTCGGCAACGTCCAACTGGCCGCCCCTGCCGCGCTCCTGGCGCCGTTGCCGGCCCGGGTACGGGTGAGTCCGGCCGGCAGTCGTGACTCGATCGAGGCCGTGCACGGGCGTACCTTCGGGGACGCACCGATGGGCGGCATGGTGGCCCACGCCGATTCGGCCGACCTGGTTGCCCTTTCGGTCAACGGTGGCCGCGCCGCTGACCTACTTGCCGTCCGTCCCGGTACGCTGCTGCGGGTCGATGGATTCGCGGCCGCTGGCGCGGCCCCCGCGCCATCCGCCTGAAACGTCCATTGTGGAAAGCTGTGCTTGTGGATGATCGCTGGGTACCCGCTGCCTGCCCCTGCTGCGCGTCCCGGACCGGTGGGGGCACCTGTCCCGTCTGCTTCTGGACCGACGACGGTCAGGGTGACGCCGACGCCGACGTCGTACGCGGGGGTGCCAACGGCGACCTGAGCCTCTCCCTGGCCCGGCTCAACTTCGCCATCTACGGCGCCTGCCACCCCCGCTACCAGGAGCTGGTGCGTTCGCCACGTCCCGAAGAGAAGCCCTGACCGTCCACGCGCCCGAGCCCGTCCACGCGCCCGAGCCCGTCCACGCGCCCGAGCCCGTCCACGCGCCCGAGCCCGTCCACGCGCCCGAGCCCGTCCACGCGCCCGAGCCCGTCGACGCAGCGGAGACCGGGAGCCTGCCGCATCGGAACGCCGAGCCGACCGGTCTGGGGTACGCGAGGATGGCGAGGTGCCCGAGGGAGACACCGTCTGGAACACGGCCCGCGTCCTGGACCGCGCGCTGGCCGGGGCCCAGCTGACCGGCAGCGATTTCCGGGTGCCTCGGCTGGCCACCACAGACCTCACCGGCTGGACGGTGATCGGCTGCGTCAGCCGGGGCAAACACCTGCTCCTGCGGTTGGACGCCCCGGACGGTGCCCGCTGGACGCTGCACTCACACCTGAGGATGGACGGCACCTGGCGGACGTACCCGCCCGGAGAACGCTGGACGGCCAGGCCGGCGCACCTGATCCGGGTGGTGCTGCGCGCGCCGGCCGCCACCGCCGTCGGCTACCACCTGCACGACCTGGCCCTGCTGCCGACCGCCGAGGAGGAGCGCCTCGTCGGTCACCTCGGTCCCGACCTGCTCGGCCCGGACTGGGATCCGGCCGAGGCGGTACGCCGGCTGGCCGCCCACCCGCAGGAGAGCATCGGCGTGGCGCTGCTCGACCAGCGCAACCTGGCCGGGGTTGGTGATCCATAAGTTACAGTACCTGACATGGCGACGGAACCCCCCACCGTGCTCGACATCTATGCGCGTGTCAGCCGACTCGGCGACAAGCGGATGCGGTCCACCTCCGGCCAGGCCGACGACTGCAAGGCGCGCATCACCGAACTTGGCGCCCAAGTCGGCGAGATCCTCACCGACGAAGGGCGCTCGGCGTGGAACCCGCGCGTACGGCGCCCCCGCTGGGACCGGCTGATGGAACGGCTGGAGTCCGGCGCGACCGGCGGCGTCGTCGTCTTCGACCTGGCGCGATTCAGCCGCAGGCCGATCGAGGGTGAACGGCTGATCTCCGCCGCCGAGCGCGGGCTCTTGGTGCTCGACTCCGAAGGTGAGTACGACCTGACCTCGGCCAGCGGCAAGAAGGCTTTCCGCGACCAACTGTCCAGCGCCGCGTACGAGTCCGACCGGCTGAGCACCCGAGTCAAGCGCGGCAAGAAGCTGAAGGCCATCAGCGGCGAAGCCCACACCTCGACCCGGCCGTTCGGATTCGAGATCGACGGCACGATCCGCCAGAGCGAGGCGGAGATCATCCGGGACCTGACCGATCGGGTTCTGGCCGGCGAGTCGCAGGACGCGCTGATCGTCGAGCTGAACGAGCGCGGGATCCTCACCTCGTACGGCAAGCCCTGGACCCGCGCCGGGCTGCGTCAGGTCCTCACCCGGCCCCGGAACGCCGGACGCATCGTGCACCTGGGGGTCGTCGTGGCGACGGTGCCGGGTGAGCGGATCACCGAGGAAGATGTCTTCGACCGCCTGGTCGCCCTCTACGCATCCCGGCGGCGCGGCCGGCCGGTTTCCGACGCCTACCTGTGCAGCGGGAATGTCCGGTGCGGGCTGTGCGAGCACATCCTGACCGGCAGGCCGCGCGCCAACATGAAGCCGTACCCGGATGGGGAGGTTCGCCGCCAGTACTGGTGCCAGCCCCGGTCATCCGGCGGTGGGTGCGGCCGGATCTCCGTGGACCAGCGAGAGCTTGACCGCCACGTCGGCGCCTTGGTGGTGGCGATCCTGTCCGACCCCCGTCACGCCGACGCGGTTGAGGCTGCGGCCCGGGACATTGGCGAGCGGCGCGGGAAGCTCGACGCGGAGATCGCCGAGGCCGAGGAAGTCGCCGAGCAGCTGGCCGCCCGGCTCGGCAAGGGTGAGATCACGCTGCGGAGGTACGACGCCGCCGCTCGTCCGCTGGACCGCCGCCTTGCCGAGCTACGTGCCGAACGTGACCGTATCGAGGCGCCGCCGGAGATGGACCCGGACGCGGCGGCGGTGGCGGCCGAGCAGTCCCGCGCCGCCTGGTCTGACCGCTGGGATGCCGCCACGGTGCCGGAACGGCGCCGGCTGATCCGGATGGCGCTGCGTGGCCGGAAGCTGGTCGTTGGGCCGGCTGACGCTGGCAATCGTGCCGACGTGGCTGGACGGATCCGAGTGGAGTAGCCGGCTTGGATCTTGACGGGTAGCCGGCTACGCTGATCTTGCTTCCCTCACGGGGAAGCCCCCAAGCCGGTGCAACAGGCCACTTGCGGGTAGCAGCCGGACCGCCATCACAACGGGCGTGTCTGGCCTACCTCTCAGGTGGTGGTGCCGATGTCCTTTTCCGGGAAGCTCTCCGATCCCGAGTTCCGACGCGATCGGGCGCGGCGGGCACGCGCCGCCCAGCAGTCCGCTGACTTCCACGTCCGCCAGGCGATCCGCGCCGGATCCGTCAGCAGCGATATCGACGCCTGGGCCGCCAGGATCGCCGCCACCCTTCCCCCGCTGACACCCGACGAGGCCGCCGCCGCTGGACGACTCGCCGCCGCACTCGAATCGGCAGCCACCGGGAGTGGTGGTGAGCAGGATGCGGCATGAAGCGGCCCCCCGCCCGGTCGGCGATACCGGGACAGGGGGCCAGGAGACGGCCGGCGAGCACGTCGAAAGCACCATACCGCCGACGTATCCCCGTGGGGGAGATCCCGTCCGCCGGGCCCGGCTGCGCGACCGGCTCTACCGCCACCGGCGGGCCGTGCTGGTGCTCGATCGGTACCTGGCCGCCGACAAGCCGGTGGCCACCGACTGTGGCGGCCCACACGAGGGCCCGCACGACTGGTACGGCAGTTGCACCGGACTGAACCTCACCGTCGCCGAGCGGGACGCCGCCGGCACCGTGCACCCGTGGAGGCTGGCCGCGTGATCGACGCCCTGGCCATGGCGGCGCAGTACGCCCGGGACGGCTGGTCCGACGTCGACGCCGCGGCGCGCTTCGGTGTCGACGTCGACCAGCTGCGCCGGTACGTCGCTGGTGCCGCCGTTGGGGTGCGTGCCGTTGACTCGGTGCCGGTAGTCAACGGGACGCCGCTGATGCCGCAGGTCGAGACCGCCGACGAACGGCCGGTCGCCGTTCGCCGGGTGGTGGCCACGCTCCCGGACGACTTCTGGTCGGCGCGTCCGCTGCTGACTACGGTCCGGCAAGCCGCTCACGCGGTCGGTCGGGGCGCCGATGGTGTGCTCGGGGCGGTGCTGGCGCGTGCGTCCGCGATGGCCAGCCATCGACTTCGGTTCGACTTTGGGGCTGGCCCGGGAAGCCTGAACCTGTTCGTTAGCCTCGTATCGCCGTCCGGCGGCGGCAAGTCCAGCTCGGCGGCGGTCGCCCGCCGGATCATCCGCACGCCGGCCTACCTGACGCCCGAGAACTTTCCCGACGGCATCGGCATCGGCACCGGTGAGGGCCTGGCCGAGATCTACATGGGAGTGATCGAGCGAGAAACCGGCGAAATCCACAAGCGGGGGCCGAGGAAGGGCGACCCGGTGACCGAGCGGGTACGCGCCCAGACCCGACACAACGCGTTCTTCTTCGTCGACGAGGGCGAGACGCTCAGCAAGATGATGCGAGAGCGTCAGGGCACCACCATCGGCGCGGCGATCCGTACCGCGTGGGTCGGTGACGCGCTCGGCCAGGCCAACGCCCGGCAGGAAACGAGCCGGTTCGTGCTGGCCGGCTCGTACTCGATGGGGATGGTGGTCGGGTATCAGCCGGAGGTCGCGCAGGCGCTGTTGGCCGACAGCGGACCGGGGACACCTCAGCGGTTCCTGTGGCTGGCCACCGTCGACCCCAGCATCCCGGACGAGTGGCCCATCGAGCCGGAGCCGCTGCACCTGCCGTTGTCCGACGGGTTCGGCCGCGCGGTCACTGGAACCATCACCTGCTACCCGGACCTGCGGCGGTCGCTACAGCAGGACGTCACTCGGTTCAACCGTGGCGAGATCGACCGCCCCGCGCTCGATGCCCATGTGATGCTGATGCGCTGCAAGCTCGCTGCGCTCCTGGCGGTGCTCGACGGACGGATGATGGCCAGTCCGCAGGATTGGGCGCTCAGTGGCGTCATCTGGGCGGCGTCGTGCGCTGTGCGGGATCGGCTGATCGAGATCGGTCGGGAACAGGCTGCTGAGGACGCACAGCGCCGCCGGCAGGACTACGTCGACCGTGAGGAACTCGCACACCTGGCCCGGGAGATGGCGCCGGCCAAGGTGGAGCGGGTGGCCCGGCTGTTGGCGTCGTGGATCCACGAAGAGGGCGCGGCGACGGTGGGCGCAGCGCGGCGCAAGCTCGCCAGCCGCGACCGCCCGCTGCTCGACGCTGCCCTGACGGTGGCGGTGTCTCGGGGGTGGCTCGGTCAGGACGGCACCGTGTTGACGCCCGCCGCAGCGAGGCCAGCATGAGGACGGGCGACATGTGGACATGTGGACGTGTCCACATCGCTGCCGGATATTCCTATCTTGAAAGTCACCCCTTTCTCTTCTCTTCTTCATCTATACACGCAGCTCAACGCGCTAATGCGAGCGTGTTCCCTCTGCCGCTTTCTGCTATTACCTCCGTCGACATCGACCCCCGATGTGGACAGCGTCCACATGTCCACATCACGTACATCGATCCGAACGGCGTACCCGGACGGGCGGGACCGTGACCCCAAAGGAACAGGCCGAGTGGGAACAGCGCCTGGCGGCCGCCGTCGCCGACACCATCCGCCGCCGCGAACGCACCCGCCGCGAACGCGACCACCACACCGCCGCCCGCGCCGCCGGCCTCCGCCACCGGCACCGCGACCGGCTCACCCACCGAAAGGCCACCACCATGACCAACCCCGACGAACAGACCCTCACCGTCGACGTGAGCGGGCTACGCGATGGGGAACTGCGCGACCTCGCCGGCAGCCTCGCCCGGGTCGCCGGGTGGCGCACCGTCGCCGAACCCGTCGCCGTGGCGCTGGCCACCCTCGCCCGCCAAGCCGACCAGATCCGCACCCACCGCCGGCGGACCGGAGGCGACCGGCGATGACCGACCTTGCCGACGTGATCGCCGCAGCAGACCGCATCGCCGTACACCCCGGATTCGCCGCGCTCGGCGACGAGCTGCGCGCCGGCGTGCCCGTGCACCTGGTCGACCAGGACGACGCCGCCACCGCGCACGCCGCCGGCCTGTTGGACGCCGCCGGCGGTAGCTCGTCGACGAGCACCCTCGCGGCTCTTCCCGACTGGCTACGCCGCGAACTCATCGACGCCCTGGGCGTGTACGCGCAGACCCTGCCCGGCCGGACGTGCCGGCACGCCCCGCACCCCGGACGGCCCGCACCGATCGCCGCCGCCACCTGGCGGCCCGGCCTGGTCGTGTGCGCCGACTGCGCGCCGCTGCTCGGCGAACCGTGGCAGGTGTGTTCCTGGTGCGGCGCCGCCGGCGTGCAGGTGGCCACCGTTCAGGCCGGCGTGCTGCTCTACCAGGTGCCCGTCTGCTGGGCGTGCCGGCCGCAGGTGGTGGCGGATGCCGGGTGACGGGCCGGCCCGCATCGTGGCCATCGACCCCTACGGCCACGCCGTATCGCTCGACGGCCATGCCATGGTGCACCTGGCCCGCGCGTTGCGGCAGCACTTCCAGCAGTGCCACCGCAACGGCATCCCGCTCCCGCAGGACCTACGAAAGTTGGCCGCCGCGTTGGCCCTGGACGGGGCATTCGTCCGCCACGGTGGCCGCGAACGTGACCGGCCGCCGACCGCCGGGCATCGTGAAGTCGCGATGACGTACCAGGAAGCCGCACAGCACCACAGGGTCTCTACCCGGACCCTGCGACGCTGGCGGGCGCAAGGCCTCATCCGTGGGGTCGGACGCCGGCTGATCGTCGAGGTGCCGGACGACTTCCCGGCCGCCTGACCGGTGACGACCGGACAGGTCACGGCACGGACCCCTTCAGCGGCCGCAGGGGAACGTGTGAGGCACGTCGAGCCGGCGCAGTCAGCCACTCGAACCCGCCCCCGTGGAAGGCCACCAGCGCCACCGTGACGGCCAGCCGCACGGCCAGCGGCGACCGGGCACCGCGGTGCTGGCCGGTACGGCATTCACCCCTCCCGCGTGGCCGGCCCGGTGCGACGACCTCCCGTACCTGGGCCGGCTGCACGGATCAGACCAAACAGGCGGGTGGTAGTAGCGGATGTGCGGTGACTGTCGGGGCCTTGAGGCATTCGAGATGGCGATGGATCCGCTGCTGGGCTCACCGACCTTCATGCGGGCCGTCGCGGCGGGGCACGCGGAGCTTCCGTGCCCGGGATCTGCCCGACGGGCCCGCGCCGCAGGCCGCCGAGGAACCCGCGCGGGCCACCGCACGCCGGCGCCGGCGCCGAAGCAACGGCGGCTACGTGAGTGGGAACGCTGGGCGGCGCCGATCAACATCCGCGCCGCCACGCAGGGAACGTGCCTCGACGGAGGGCGGCTCGACCTCGGTGAGGTGCGGCTCGACTTCGACGGGATGGACACAAGTTACTGCGAAGGCGAACTGTACTGGGATCACCGAGACGGGATCGTTGACCGCCGAACCGAGGTGATCGGCCGTGTCATCCAGCTACGCGAGGCCCGCCGGGGCCGGGAGTTCGCTGACCTGTCCCTGATCGCCACGGTCCGACTCGACCTGTCGACCGAGCGTGGCCACGAGCAGTGGCAGCGCCACCAGGCCCGGCAGCCACTCGCCGCGTCGATCCTGTACCGGGTCAAGGAACGGCCGACGTACCCGAGCACCTGGGTACGTCAGTGGGAGTTGGTGAACGTGTCGCTGATCGAGCCTGGCGAGCAGGCCGACAAGCGGGCGGTTACCCCCGGCTGGATGCTGTGACATGGGCGAGAAAGACCTCAGCTACCGGCTGAGCGCCGACCCTCGCCAGTTCGAACGCGGCCTCAAGAGCGCCGAGAAGAGCGCGGCCGCCTTCGAGCGTGAGCTGGCGAAGCTGGAAGCGGAGCAGGCCCGCGTCGACGCCGCCCTGGAGCAGGTCGGCGGCACGTTCCTCGCCGCCGGCGCAGCGATCGGTGCCGGGCTGGTCATGGCCACCCGCGCGGCGATCAGCTGGGAAACGGCGTGGACCGGCGTCGCGAAGGTCATCGACGGCAGCCCGGAACAGCTGGCCGAGCTGGAAGGCGAACTCCGGCAGCTGGCCCGCACCCTACCGCAGACACATGAGGAGATCGCCGGCGTTGCGGCGGCCGCCGGCCAGCTCGGTGTCGCCCGGGAACACATCGTCGGCTTCACCCGGGTCATGGTCGACCTCGGCACCGCCACGAACCTGACCTCCGAAGAGGCCGCGTTCGCGCTGTCGCGGTTCATGAACATCATGCAGACCGCCCCCGACGACGTGTCGCGGCTCGGTGCGTCGATCGTCGAACTCGGCAACAACTCGGCCACCACCGAGGCCGAGATTGTGGAGATGTCACTCCGCATCGCCGGTGCCGGCAAGACCGTCCGCATGTCCGAAGCGGACGTGATCGGGTTCGCTGGCGCGCTGTCGTCGGTCGGCGTCCAGGCCGAGGCCGGCGGTAGCGCGATCTCCCGCGCGTTCATCATCATCGAGCAGGCCGTACGGGCTGGCGGGGACCGACTGGACACGTTCGCGCAGCTGGCCGGCATGTCCGCGCAGCAGTACGCGCAGGCCTTCCAGGACGACGCCGCCGGCGCCACCGCCGCGTTCATCGCTGGTCTGGGCCGGATGCAAGCCGCCGGCGGGGACGTGTTCGCCACGCTGGCCGACCTCGGCATGTCGGAGATCCTGCTCCGCGATGCGCTGCTGCGTCTCGCCGGCGCCGGCGACCTCGTCACCAGGTCGCTGGACACCGCGAACCGCGGCTGGGAAGACAACACCGCGCTCCTCGAAGAGGCCGAACGGCGGTACGCCACCGTCGAATCCCGCCTGGCCATCGCCCGCAACCAGATCAACGACTTCGCGATCGACATCGGGAACACGTTCCTGCCCGCCGTGGGCGCGGCCGCCGACCTGGTCGGTGACTTCGCCGGCCTGCTCACCGAACTACCCGGCCCGGTCAAGGCCGTACTCGCGGTGCTGGCCCTGGCCGCCGCCGCCACGCTCACGCTCGGCGGCACGATGCTGCTGGCCGTGCCCCGCATCGCCGCGTACAAGCAGGCGATGCTTGAACTGACCATGGCCCAAGGTCGGATGGCCGCCGCGGCGGTGGCCGCGAACACCGCCATGAGCCGCGTCGGTAGCTTCCTCGCCGGGCCGTGGGGACTCGCCATCGGCGCAGCCGTCGCCGCCCTGTCCGCGTTCGCCATGGCCAACGCGGAAGCACGCGGCCGAGCCCGGGAGTTGGCCGACACCCTCGACAAGCAGTCAGGGGCCGTCACCCGCGACACCGGACTGTGGATCGCCCACCAGCTGGCACAGAACGGTGTGATCGAGAAAGCGAAACTACTCGGCATCTCCGCCGGTGACCTGACCGCCGCCCTGATGGGTGAAGCCGACGCCGCCGCCCGCGTCAACGCCGAGCTCGACAAGCACAACGGGGCGGTGGCACCCGCCTACGCTCAGCGCAGCGACGACACCAACGCAGCGGCGCAGAAGGTCCGCAAGTCGCTCCAGGAGATGGGTGGAGACCTAGAAGCGGCACGCGAGCTGCACGAGCAGCTGTCGGCGGCCATGGAAGGCCAGGCCAAGACGGTCGACGACTTGGACCCGGCCACCAGGCAGCTGGCGACCGGACTCGGGATCACCGCCGACGCCGCGCAGGATCTCGCCAGCGAGGTCAGCGAGTTGGACAAGGCACTCAAGGGCCTGTACGACCAGATGTTCAGCCTCGAAGAGGCTGAGGACGCCGCCGCCCGGGCCATGCAACGCCTGACCGAGGAGGCGAAGAAGAACGGCGGGCAGCTCAACGGCAACAGCGAAGCGGCGTTGACGAACCGGGACAACGTGCGGTCCCTGATCGACACCCACCTCGCGCTGATCGTGGAGTACGCCAAGACGGCCGACAGCACCGAAGACGTCACCGCGAAGACCGAGGAGCTACGCCGCAAGTTCGTCCAGCAGGCGACGCAGGCCGGCCTCACCGAGTCGGAGATCCGCAACTACGCGAAGGCGTACGACCGGGTACCGGCCGAAGTGGAGACGATCCTGAAGACCCTCGGGATCGACCTGGCGCAGCGGCAGGTACGCACCTACGCCGAATGGCTCGACCGGATTCCGCGCGAGGTGCGGACCCGGCTGATCGCCGAGGAGTCAACCGCCCGTGGCGGCCGCCGCGAGTTCAACGCGCTCGGTGGCCCGGTCGGCAGCAGGTACGCCAGCGGCGGCGAGATCGACGGCCCGCACGGATACGACGCCGTCCCGGTGTGGGCGACCCGTGGCGAGTGGATCAGCACCGTCGACGCGACCAGGCGCAACCGGGCTGCGCTGGAGGCGGCCAACGCGGGCGCGAAGTTGGCGGTGGTCGGCTCGGCCGCCGCCAACGGGTCCGGTGGCGGCGGCGTCACACACAACACGTGGCAGATCTACCCGTCCACTGCCCAGTTCGGGCCCCGCGAGCTGGACCTGGTGATGGCGCAGCACGAGGCTCGGCAGCGCGTCGGCCGCCCCCGATAGCCCGACGACAAGAGGTAGCCTGCCAGCCCACCGACGTCCAACCAGCAACATCGCACACCAACCAGCAACCGCAGCAACGAATCCAGCGGCAACTACGGAGGGTCACCCAGGGGGAGGAGTCCCGGACGGATCATGACCACCTCCTGACCGGCCCACCCCTCAGGCGTCTGTCCCCCCGTAACGCTGAAAGTTCCGTGACGTAACGGCGGTGGCTCTGCGTAACGGCCGCGCTCAAGATCCCTCAGCACACAGATCTCCCTGAGGCGGGGGCGGGTCAGGGCTGGGCGGCTCCCCGCCGCCGACCTGCCCCCTACCGTCCCGGCCGGCGTCACGTCACGCGTTACACGATGAGCGTCGATCGAGTGGAGTCGCTGCGGGCGCCGTTACGTCACGCGGACCGCGATCCAGCGGGGGTAACGTTCTGTCATGTCGTGACGGGTCGGGGTGGCGGCGGTGGGTTGCTGGCCTGGCGGGAACATTCGGCGGCCGGTCGGTGCTGTTCGCTGCGTGGCATTGGACGATCTTGAATGCGTCGACGGGTGGGGGCCGGCTCCCCGTGGTGGCCCGGCAGGGCCTCGGCCGGGTGGTCCTCCGGCACCTACCGGCCCGGCAGGGCCTCGACCGAAGTAGGCGGTACCGGTCGCCAGGTGGGGGGATGCTGGCCGGGCTGTTCGGCTGGATGGTCAGATGGCCGACAGTTTCGGGGCGGTGGGCCCTTCACACTCCGGCGATGACCAACCGCCTACCCCGCTTCCTCGCCATCGGTATCGCGTTCCTGGCGGTGCTCTCAGGCTGTGGCCGTGCCCCTGCTGCGGCGCCGTCCACTTCGCCCACATCAGCCGCGGCCAGCGCTCGGCCGGCAGCGGTTGAAGTGGAGTGCGTCAGCATCGAACGTGCCTACAAGGTGTGGCAGGAGGACGTGTTCCGGGCCACTACCGCCGCTGAGTTCGCCGAGATGGATGAGCTGACGGCGGAACGCGCTGTCGAGTACGGCAAGACGTTCTATGACCAGGTGCGGGGCTTTGACAGCCAGCAGTCGGGGGCTCTCGCGTTGGCGGCCGCCGAGTACAACGCTGAGGTGACGTTGCTCCGGCTCCAGGAGCGGTTGACGGGCATCAAGTCGGAGGATGCCGCCAGGGCCGCCGCCGCCGTGGGGAAGATCGAAGAGGCGTATGCCGCGTGGAAGGCGGCGGTGTGTTCCTGAGTCGCGGCGGCCGGCCGTGCTGGACGAGGCGCGGCTCCCGATGTGACGGGATGGAGGCGGGTACCGTCGAATGTGGCGGCCGGACGGGGTAGAGGCCGGAAGGCCGCCGCCCAGTCCTCTACCTGGGAGCACTCCATGCCGGCACCGACGCATACCTTCGTCGACCCTCGATTCCCGGGCGAGCTGGCCCGACTACGCCAGCAACGCGGCCTCTCTTTGCGAGGTCTGGCCCGGCTCGCTTACTGCGGCAAGAGCTACCTGCACTATCTCGAAACCGGCCGGACGAAACCGCCACGCGACATTGCCGAACGCCTCGACAACCTCTTGGACGCCGGCGGGGCTCTCGCCGCCCTGGTGGTCGACGCGCCGGCGGTAGCCACCCCGGATGATGACGAGCGGCTGGCGTACGTGCTCGCCGAACCGACGCGCCTCGACGGTACGGCGGTACAGGTACTGGCCGATGTGCTGGCCGCTCAGCGGCGTCTCGACGACGTGTTGCCGGCGCCGATGATGCTGCCGGGGGTGGTGGCGCAGTGGCGTACCGCGCAGCATCTGGCGGAGCGGGCGGGTGGGCCGCACGCCGCCGGCCTTCACCGGGTGGTGGCGGAGTGGACGCAGTTCGTCGGCTGGCTGCACGCTGAGGCCCGCAACGACACCGAGGCGGTACGGGTCCTCATCGAGGGCGCCGACCAGGCCGACGCGGTCAACAGCGGCCCGTTGGCCGCCCAGGTGGAGAACTTTCGCGGCTACCTGGAGCGGCAGCGCGGCAACCCGCGTGGCATCGTGCGGCACTTCCTCGCGGCGTACCACACGCCGGGCGCGTCCGTGCTGCAACGTGTCGGCGACGCGGTCCAGGCGGCCCACGGGTACGCGCTGCTCGGTGACCGGGCGGCCGCGGTTCGGCTGCTCGGTGAGGCGAGCGACCTCACCACCGCAGCGGAGGCCGAGCAAGCGCCGAGCATCGCGTACTGGCTGACGCCGACGTTCTCCCGAATGGGCCTCGGCTTGGCCTACCTGGCGCTCGGGGACCGCTCTGCGGGGGTCGACAACCTGCGTGCGGGGCTGGCCGGTCTGCCGGCGGATCAGCGGGACGCGGAGTGGACGCAGGAGTACCGGCAGGCGTTGGCGGCCGCCGCCGGTTGACCTGTCCACGACCGGTTGTGGACAGGTGGTGGACGCCGCACACCTAACCTGGTTGCGCTCTGTTATCGCACGATGCTTGTGGGTGGCGGCGGTGCGATTGCTGTCCCACGCGATGTATCCGACCACCGCCGCCCCCCTGGTCCGGAGCATGGTGGGAGGTCGAGTGATGCGGATATGGCCGTTCAACCGTCGGCAGCAGCCAGCGCCCGTTGATCGGACGGGAGCGGCGACCAGCTACCCGAACCGGTCGGGTGCCCTCGGTGCGGCGGCCGGCGAGCAGGACGCACGGGCGCGCGACGGCGGCCGCTACCGGTGGTGCGCCGGCGACACGGAGATCATCCCCCGCACCACGCTCGGCGAGCAGTGGCGCGGCAACGGGGGTGCTCTCCGGCATGGATGACGCGCGTACTGTTCGGCCGCCGGTTCCCGGCCGTGACCACCAGGCGGCCCCGCCGGCGAGCGCGAGCCGTCGCGCCCGGGTCACTGCCGCCCTGATCGTCCTCGCCGCGTTGCTCGCCGTCGTTGCCGTCCCGATCGGCGCACTCCGGTGAGCCGGCTCGACGAGGCGGACGACGCCGCCGCGCTGGTGTCGACCGCTCGCCGCAGCATCAACGCGCACGCCACCGGCCGACTGTGCTGCCTGTCCTGCGCCGGCACGGCCGACTGCCGCCAGTACGAGTGGGCACGGGAAGTCCTCGCCGCCTTCGACCAGGTCCCCGCCGGGCAGCCAGAACGGCAGTGATGGACTCCGTCGAGCAGGTCCGGGCCAGGTTGGTCCTGTCTGCCCGGGCCATCATCCTGGACCATTGGCCAGCGTCTGGGAAGCAGGGCAGTCCCTGCCCCGTCTGCCGTACGCCGTGGATGTGCTGGCCGATGCGAAACGCGTACGCGTACCTGCGGCTCGTCGGCCAGCACATCTGGAGCCCGCCGGACCTTCGTTGACGGCGGGCCCCGGCGGCGTCAGCGGCGTTTGGTCGCTGCGGCGATGCGGCCGCCCAACTCGACCAGGCAGATGGAGGCGACGACCACCAGGCCGTCGACCGACAACGGCAGCAGGTACTGCGAACCGTTCGTCTCTCCGTACCGGGCCGCTACCGCCGCCATGTGCCAGTAGCTGACCCACGCGGCGATACCGGCGATCACAGCGGTGGCCGCCCACCGGGCCAACGCCAGGTGCCGGCGGTGCACCGGGACTCGGGAGATGAGTTCGATGGTCAGCAACAGCGCCAGCGGCGACCACGCCGAGATGATCTGCGAGATCAGGTCGTCGCGGGCGTGCAGCACGTTCCCGGCGATGGAGGCGGCCACGCCCAAGGCGAGCACGCCGCGCACCGCCCACCGTACGCGGGTGAGGGACCGTAGTTCGTTGCGCCGGTCCGGCTCGGCGGTGTGCGGCGTACCCGGGTGTCCGTGGCCGCTGGGCTGTGCGTCTGGCTCGGCGGGCGGGTGGGCGGCGGTGTCGGCAGGGTCCGGCTCGTCTGTCCCGGCCGGACCCGGGTCCGGGTCGATTGCGACCGGGTCCGGCTCGGTGGGCTTGGCGGGGGGTGCGGGTTCCGGTGCCGGGTCCGGGACGATCGGCTCGGCGTGCGCCCACGGGTCCGCCGGCGGCTCGTCCGGCTCCGGCTCGGTGACCGACGCCGGGGTGTCGTCGACGTCCGCCGGCTCTTCGACGGTTTGCTCGTCGTCGGCCTGGTCGATGTCGACGGGCGGCAAGCCACCACGCGCGGCCATCGCCGCGCGCAGCGTCTCCACCCGGGCCTGCTCGTCGGCGTCGGCCCGCAACCGGGCGAGCAGCTCACCGGCCTTCGGTGCGCCGATGCGGTACTCCCGCATGAGCCGGTTTCGCGACGGCACCGCGCCGAGCTGCTCGGCGAGATCCCGCGCCGCAGGCAACAACTCGTCGACGGGCTGCGGGTAGCGGGTGCCGTTGATCGTCGGGGCGGTCACAGCGTCTCTCCGTTCTGCTGGCGAAGCCAGTTCTCGAGGTCGTTGATCATCTGATCGCCGTCGACGTCCCCGGCGGCGGTGCGGTCTGGTGGCGTGAGGCCCTGCTCGCGGGCCATCTGGTCGAACAGCGACGGATCGCCGGCGTCGGCCGCCTGGAGCGCTTCGTCGAGCCGCCGCAGCTGCTCGTCGCGGTGCTGCTGGCGTTGCGCCTCGTCGGCCTGGCCGGCGCGGTAGCCGACGTCGAACGCGTCGTCGACGTCGCGGCCGGTGAACGCCTGCCGCCGTACGCGTCGGGTCGCGGGCCGCCGGTTCGTCGACGGCCGCCACCACCGTTCGGGCCGGGTCACCGCACACCTCCCGCGAGGGTTTCGCTGCGGCAGGCCGTGCACTGGCCGACGAGTTGCCCGACGTGGCCCGGCTTCTGGCAGCGGTCCCCACCTGGGGGCGGCGGCAGGGCCGCGCCGCGCCGCTGCGGCGGGTACTCCGGCGGCCGCGCCGGTCGGTTCTTCGGAAGGAATCGACGCCAGTCCCGCGCGCTTGCGCGCGGCTTCTCCTTCGAATGATCTTCACCCCTTCGGGTGTCACCCTGGCTGTCGCCCCCGGCCGCCGGTTCTGGCACCCCCTGACCGCCGTTTGACACCCCCTGGCCCGCCGATGGCACCCCCCGGGCGGCGTCGACGACGAGCCGGTACACCCGCGTGGCGATCCCGGCAACGTGCCGCCACACGAGCCGACCGAGGTTGATCAGCTTGGCGATGGCCCGCTGAACAGTCCGCTCCGAACAGTCGGCGTACTCGGCGATCGTCGCGACGGACGGCCAGGCGTCGCCGGCGCTGTTCATGTGCGCGGCGATCGCCACGGCGACGGCGCGTTCGTTCTTCCCGAGGCCTTTGGTCGCGAGCAGGGCCGCCTTGACGTGCTGGCTCACCGGGCACCCCCGGCCGCCGCCTCGATCAGGGCACGCATCTTGTCCGTCAGCGCCGCGGCCTGGTCCAGCGGCATCATCATGTGCTCGCTGACCGGCACCGCCGCCCGGCCACCGCCGTCCACGATCGTCATCGAAAGCATCGGCACCGCGCCGGGTCGAACCGACTGGATCAGCATCATGTGGATGATCAGCGGCTCACCGTGGACGCCGTCGACCTCGACCACCGGCGAGCAGTGCTCCCGCCGCCGCTCGCAGTTCGCGAGGTCGCACCACGCCGGGTGCCCGGACAACCGGCCGGTGGCGAACACGTGCACGTACCCGCAGACGCGAGGGACCGAGTCGGGCGCCAGCAGGATCCGGTACGGGTTCATGTCCGCCGCCCGGATCGCGGCCAGGACGTCGTTGACGTGCGGCCCACAGGCGTAGACCGATGCGTCCAGGGAGCCGGTCGGTTCGCCGGGTGCCGTCGAGTACGCCTCGATCCGGAAGGCCGCCGGCTGCTCGCAGGCGGGCAGGGTGAACGGCAGTTCGGCCGGCGCGGGCGGCGCGGTCAGGGTCCGGATGCCGGCGGGGTTGGTGGCGTCCAGGCCGTCGCCGCAGCGCTTCACGGTGCCGTCACCGCCGGCCAGGCGGTGAATCGCGAATTCGGCCTCTTGCAGGGCGGTGGCGGCCTGGTCGGCGTGGCTGGGGCAGACGTACACGGACGCGTCGAGCGTGCCGTACGGCTGGCCGTCGAGCGGGGAGTACGCCTCGATGCGGATGGTTGCGGGCCGCCCGCACACGGGCAGGGTCGGTAAGGTGCTCATGGGTCGCCTCCTGCGGCGATCAAGGGCCCGGAGCACAGGTGTTCGCAGCACCTGCCGGGCCCGTCCTCGTTAGTCCTGGCCGGGATGTGTGTCTAAAACTTTGTCCATCGGGGTCGGCAACCTCTACAAATGCGAGGCGCTCTTCCTGCGCGGGATCCATCCCTGGACGCAGGTCCGCGACGTACCCGACCTCACCGGCCTGGTCGCCCTCGCGCAGAAGTTGCTCGCCGCCAACCGGGGCCGGTGGACGCAGAGCACCACCGGTTCGGTTCGCCGCGGTCAGACCAGCTACGTCTACGGACGCCGGGCCGAGCCCTGCCGCCGCTGCGGCACCGCCATCCGCAAGGAGGAGTTGGGCGAACGGGTCACCTACTGGTGCCCCACCTGCCAGCCCACCCCTGATCGACAGGGCCTCCGGCCGGGCGGGTGAGCCGGGGTGGCGTGGCGGACACGCCGGGAGAACGGCAGATTGACACGATTGGGCACTTCCTAACCGGCCTTCCACGTCGCATGCTGCGGTTGGGTGCTCACGGATCGTCAACACCGCGCGACCGAGCCTGCCCCGCCGTAGTGGCAGCCGTCGCGCCCGATCCCCGGGAGAGCCATGGCCGTCTTCCGCAGACTCCGCTCGACCTGGATGATCCGCGCCGACCGGGCTGACCAGGCCGACCCCGCCGACCCCGCCGACCAGCAGCGTTCCGTCGCGGCCGTGCCCGGCGCGCGGGCCGGGCGGGACACCGCCCAGGGTCCCGGGACCGCACCGGCACCGGCACCGGCACCGGCACCGGCACCGGCCAGTCTGGATCCGGCCGCCGTGCCGGGCTGCCTCGGTCCGGTGCCGAACCACGCGTACAGTCCGTTGCCGGTCGTCGACGAGGCCGGTCGGGTGGTGGCCGGCACCGGGCTCCGCAAGTTCGTCGACCCGCTGCCCGGCCTGGGCACGCCGGAAGCCGCACCGCTCGGCGGACACCTGCCGGTGGCGGTGCCCGACACGATCAGCTATCCGGGCTGTGACTACTACGAGATCGGGCTCCAGGAGTACGCCCAGCGCCTGCACCGGGACCTGCCGGCCACCCGGCTGCGCGGCTACCGGCAGCTCAACCTGGGCACCGACGGCGACGGGCACAACACCGTCGCCCCGCCACAGCGGCCCTGGCATCTCGGTCCGGTCCTGCTGGCCCGCCGTGGGCGACCGGTGCGGATCAAGTTCATCAACCAACTGCCCACCGGACCGGCCGGCGACCTCTTCCTGCCGGTCGACCCGACGGTGCCCGGCGCCGGGGCGGGTCCGCTCGACGGGCCGGCACCGTACCCGCAGAACCGGGCGGTGCTGCACCTCTGCGGCGCGTCGACCGGCTGGATCAGCGCCGGCAACCCGTGGCAGTGGATCACTCCGGCGGGTGAGATCACTCCCTACCCGACCGGCGCCGGCCTGACCCACGTCCCCGACATGGCCCATCCCGGGCGCGGCGCCACCACGCTCTACTACCCGAACGAGCAGAGCGGTCGGCTGCTCTGGTTCCACGACAACACGGTCGGGCTGTCCCGGCTCACCGGCTATTCCGGGCAGGTCGCGCTCTACCTGCTCACCGACGAGGCGGAGCAGGGGCTGGTCGCCGACGGGCTGCTGCCCGCCGAGCAGCTGCCCCTGGTCTTCGAGGACAAGACGTTCGTACCGGACGACGCCCAGCTCGCCACCGAGGACCCGACCTGGGACCGGGACCGCTGGGGTGCCCGGGGCAGCCTCTGGCACCCGCACGTCTACCAACCCCGGCAGCACCCGTACCGGCCGGACGGGATCAACCCGACCGGCCGGTGGGACTACGGCCCGTGGTCGCGTACCGCCGCGCCGGCCGGCCCCGACGCGTCCGCCGCGGTGGTGCCCAACCCGCGCCACGATCCGGTCACCGATCCGGACGAGCCGCCGGAGCTTCCCGGCGTGCCGCACCCGAGCGCGGTGCCGGCGGCGTACGGGGACACCGTGCTGATCAACGGCGTCGCGTACCCGTACCTGGAGGTCGAGCCCCGGCTGCACCGGTGGCGGATCCTCAACGCCTGCACCGACCGCTGGCTGAACCTTCAGCTGTACCGGGCCGGCTCCGACGCGCCGATGTGGACGCCGGAAGGGGTGCTGGCCGACCCGGCCGCCGGCGAGGTGCCGATGGTCGACGCCGTACCCGCCGTCGACCGCCCGGCGGGTTGGCCCACCGACGGCCGCACCGGCGGCGTGCCGGACCCGCGCGTCGCCGGGCCCGAGCTGATCCGGATCGGCAACGAGTGTGGCCTGCTGCCGGCGCCCGAGGTGATCCCCAACCGGCCGATCGGCTTCCGGTACGACCGGCGCGATCCGACCGTGCTCAACGTGGCCGGTCACGCGCTGCTGCTCGCCCCGGGTGAGCGGGCCGACGTGCTGGTGGATCTCGCCACGGTCGAACCGGGCAGCACGCTGATCCTGTACAACGACTGCCCCGCCCCGCTGCCCTGCTTCGATCCCCGCTACGACCTGCACACCGGCGGGCCGGACCGCACGGCCGAGGGCGGCGCGCCACCGACCCGCCCCGGCTACGGCCCGAACACCCGGACCCTGTTGCAGCTGCGGGTGGTCGGCCAGCCCGCACCGGCGTACGACCTCGACCGGCTGCGGGACCGGCTGCCCGGCGCGTACGCGGCCAGCCAGCGCCCACCGGTCGTGCCGCAGCCGGCCTACGATCCCTGCTTCGGCACCGGCACCACCGGCCCGGTCCGGTTGCCGGTGCACGCCACCGGGGTCGAGTTCGTCCCGGCCGGCGGCGCCGCCCCGGTGACCCTGCCGCTGGCGGTCAAGGCGGTCCGGCAGGTCTTCGAGCCCGATCACGGCCGGCTCACCGGCCGCCTCGGCGTACCGCATCCCGGGGCTGGGCCGCTGGTCGCGGCCACCCTGCCGCTCGGCCCGACCGATCCGGCGACCGAGCTGCTGCACGTCGGCGATCCGGCGCTCCCGGTCGGTACGCCCGGCGACGGCAGCCAACTCTGGCGGGTTCGCGGCACCGGCCGGCAGAGCCATCCGGTGCGGTTCGAGGGACTCGACGTGCAGGTGGTCGGCCGGGTAGGCGACGACGGCCGGATCCGGCCACCGCAGCCCGGCGAACTCGGCTGGAAGCAGGTGGTCCGGGTCGACCCGGGCGAGGACGTGGTGTTGGCGCTCCGCCCGGAGGCGCCACCCCTGCCGTTCAAGATCGGCGACAGCGTACGGCTGCTCGACCCGGCCCGATCGGCCGGCGAGCCCACCGGCTCCGCCCCGATCAGTCCGCTCGACGGGCGACCCGCGACGGTGGTCAACCAGGCCGTGAACCTCGGTTGGGAGTACCACTGGTCGAGCGCTGCGGGCGGGCACCGCGACCAGGGCATGAGCCGGCCCCTGGTGGTACGCGTCTCGCCCCGGGCGCCGACCGGGCTGACCGCCGTCCCCGCACCCGGCTCGTCGACCGCGCTGCCGGCGATCGCCCTCACCTGGACCGGCAACGGCAGCCTTCCGGCGGCCACCAGCCACCTGCTGCACCGGGCCACCGACGCGACCTTCACCGCCGGGCTGACCGAGATCACCGTGGCGGCCACCGCGACCCGGTACACCGACGCCACCGTCACTCCCGGGGTGACGTACCACTACCGGATCCGGGCGGAGAACGCGGCCGGCTGCTCCGCCTGGTCGAACAGCGTCCCGGCCTCGGTGGGACTCGCCGCGCCGACCGGGCTGACCGCGACGCTGCCGCCCGCTGCTCCGCTCCGGGTCGCGCTGCGCTGGACCAACCGCTCCTTCGCCACCGGCGTCGACGTGCAGCGGGCCACCAACCCCACCTTCACCAGCGGGCCCGGCACCACCGCCACCGGTGTCGGCAACCACCACCTGGACCCGGCGGTCGCCCCCGACACCACGTACTACTACCGGGTGCGGACCACCTATCTGGGTGCGGCCTCACCCTGGTCGATGGTGGCCAGGGTGACCATCCCGGCGGTGCCGGGCACCCCGACCGAAGTGAGCGTGGCCACCAGCGCCCCGGGACCGGACACCGCAACCGTCGTGCTCGGTTGGGCGGCCAGCACCCCCACCGGCCAGGGCTCGGGGTTCGTCGTGGAGCGGGCCCGCGATCCGCTCTTCCGCCAGGAACTGGCCACCTTCACGGTCACCGGCAGAGGTTTCACCAACACCGGCCTGGCCCGGGGCGTGACCTACCACTACCGGATCCGCTCGTTCAACCTGGTCGGCACCTCCCCCTTCACCGGTGCCATCCCGGTCACCACCCCGGACTGAACCCGCCCTCGCGGGTCAGCGGGTGGGAGCCGGGCGGCCGCGCAGCTCCGACAGGGCGGAGGCGAAGCCGTGGAGCAGGTCCGTCGCCTCGGTCAGGCGGGTCGCGGCAGGGTGCTCGGTCTCCGGGCGGTACTCCTCGGCCAGGTATCCGGCGGCGGCCACCACCAGGCGCTCGTACGCGGTCACCCCCGCCTCCAGCTGCCCGGTGAGCGCCTGATGCGCCTCGGTCAGCGGCGGCCGGGCGTCGGCAGGGGCGAGCCGTACCGCGCGTTCCACGCTGGCCACCCGGCTGGCCAGCTCGCGCAGGGACTGCTCGGCCGCAGCCGCCTCGGCCACCGCCGGCCCGGCCAGGCCGGTCAGCCGGCCGGACATCCCGGCCATGGTCGAGGCGGCCCGGTCCAGCCGCTCCCACGGCCCGGCGGCGGTGGTGCCGCGCAGCTCGCTGCGGGAGCGGACCCGGCGTACCTCGGCCATCACGCCGGCACCGGCGGGCAGGCGTTCCACGGCGGCGACCAGGCGGGCCCGGGAGCGGGCGGCGGCCTGCGCCGGGTCGAGGGCGGGCGGAGCCGGCTGGGCGGTCAACGCGCGCAGGTCACTCCAGCGCCAGGCGGCCAACGCGGTGGCCGCGCCCGCGGCGGCGGCCCAGGCCGCGTCGGCCAGCCCGATTCCGGCGTACGGGGTCAGGATGGCGGTAGCGCCGCCAAGCCCACCGGCCAGTACGCTCCACCGCCGGGCGGAGCGTCGCAGCTTGCCCAGCCGGCGAAAGTACCTGGTGCGCTCGTCTGCCACCGTCGCCTCCTCGACTCCTCCGCTCAGCCGGCGGCGCTGGTGTCGCCGGTGCCGCGGTCGCGGCTCATGCTGGCCCGGATCTCGTCGAGCCGGGCCACCGCCGGGTCGTTGGTCGCCGCCGCCGGCTGGCTGCCCACGGCGCCCTGCCCGGTGCCGGCACCCAGCTGGTCACCGGCCATGCTGGCCCGGATCTGGTCCAGCCGGGCCGATCCCGCGGTGTCCAGGGTCGCCTTCTGGATCTCCAGCATCCGGCCCTCGGTCGAGTTGCTGGCCAGTTCGGCGCGGCCCATGGCGTTGGCGTAGCGGCGTTCGATGCGGTCGCGGACCTCGTCCAGGCTGGGGGTGGTGCCCGGCGCGGTGAGCGCGGACATCGACTCCAGCGAGGCGGCCACGCTCTCCTGCATCTTGGCCTGCTCCAGCTGGCTGAGCAGCTTGGCGCGCTCGGCCAGCTTCTGCTGGAGGATCATCGAGTTGTTCTCCACCGCGCGGCGGGCCTGCCCGGCTGCGGCGAGCGCCTGGTC
Organism: Micromonospora sp. PRAS1; assembly: GCF_059553435.1. Lineage (NCBI taxonomy): Bacteria > Bacillati > Actinomycetota > Actinomycetes > Micromonosporales > Micromonosporaceae > Micromonospora > Micromonospora sp. PRAS1. The sequence continues at coordinate 15,925 of NZ_JCANNB010000052.1, read as the reverse complement.
GTGCAGCGTCTTCAGGTCCTCGGCGGACTGCTCGGCGGAGACCAACTGGGTGGCCAGGGTCTGCGCGGACTGCTCGTAGCGGCCGGCCTCGGCCTCGTCACCCTTGGCCCGGGCCTGGTCGGCGAGGACCAGCGCCTGCCGGGCGTTGGACTGCAACCGCTCGACGTCGGACATCTGCCGGGACAGCTTCATCTCCAGCTGCCGCTGGTTGCCGATCACCGCTGCGGCCTGCTGTACGAGCGCCTGGTGCTGCCGGTGCGCCTCGTCGATGGCCTGCTGGAGCTGCACCTTGGGATCGGCGTGCTCGTCGATTCGGGCGCCGAAGAGCGCCATCAGGTACTTCCAACCCTTGACGAACGGGTTCGCCATCTCCGCGGTATCCCCTCAGTAACGTCGCTGCGCCTGCCCCACGCCCGTGGACCAGGGCGGCCACCGGCGATGGTGAATCCATCGTCCCAGCCGACGGCCAGCACGGCATCCGTACCGGCCAGAGGGGGGACGAGCACGATCAACCCTACGCGGCGCCGGCAACCGCGACCATCGGCCGCAGGTTCAGGCGGCGCAGACCACGTCCCGCTCGGTGCGGTCGGCCGGACGGACCCGGGCGCTGCGCAGGGTGGCCTTGAGCGGGGAGTCCTGGCGTACGGAGACGGCGACGGTGCCGTCCGAGCTGACGTGGTGCACCCCGCGACCGGTGTTCTTGTCCACCGACGCCGCGGCGACCGACGTCGCCTCGGCCGGCCCGTCCTGCACCGGAACGAGCACGCCCGGCATCTGCTCGGCGAGCGCGACCGTGTCGCTGACCTCGCGGAGCAGCTCGGACAGGCGGGCGCCCAGCGCGTCACAGATCGCGGCGAGCAGTTCGCTCGAGGGTTCCTTCTGGCCGCGCTCGATCTCAGACAGGTACCCCAGGCTGACGTTCGCGGCGGAAGAGACCTCGCGCAGCGTGCGGTGCTGCCCCTGCCGGCGCGCCCGCAGTGCGTCACCGATCACCCGGCGTAGCAGGACCATCGCACCTCCCCTGAGGGACACAGTTCGCCCGACCTCGGAGGACCGGCGGCGGCACCGGCCCCGATCGTCGGAGCCTTCCCGCAACCGTACCCGTTACGCGCCGCCGCGACATCCCACCCCGCCCGGGTACCCCATGGCGTCACCTTCCGACCGCCACCGGTGAGCTTCCCGTACGGCCGCCCGCCACCGCCCGATTTGCCGCTCCTTCTCAGCCGCGACCGGCCGCGGGGCTCGGCTCGTCGGCGGTCTCCGGGACCTGCTCGTCGGCGGTCTCCGGGACCTGGATGTGCTCGGCGAGCAGCCGCAGCGCCCCGGTCACCGCACCCGCCCGGATCCGGTCACGCCCCCCGTCGAGGTCGAGTTTCCGCACCTCGGTGCCGTCCGGCCCGGCCACCGCGACATAGACCAACCCGACCGGCTTGCCGTCCTGGGGCTCCGGGCCGGCCACCCCGGTGGTGGCCAGCGCCCAGTCGGCCCCGCAGCGGCGTCGTCCGCCCTCGGCGAGCGCCGCCGCCACGTCGGGGTCGACCGGCCCGCGTTCGGCCAGCAGCGGCGCCGGTACGCCGGCCAACAACTCCTTCAGCTCGGTGGCATAGACCACCAGCCCGCCCCGGTACGCGACGCTCGCCCCGGCGATCTCGACGATCGTGGCGGCCAGCAGTCCACCGGTGAGCGACTCGACGGTGGCCACCGTCTGGTGCCGTTCGGTGAGGCGGTGCACCACACCGGCCGCCGCGCTGCCCATGGATCCTTCGGCTTCTCTGATGCCCATTTGTCGCATCCTTCCCGACCAGGCGGTGGTCTACTCGCCGCAGCGCCGATCAGCCGCTGCTCCGGTGCCGGCAAGCGGCGTCCCGCCGGGCCGGTCAGCCGGTGCTGCGGCGCAACCGGAGGGCCTGGGCGAGGTAGTCGAAGCCGGTGAGCACCGTCACGGCGACCGCCGCGCCCATGATCCATGGACCGATCAGGGCCAGGGCGGCGGGCATCGGCCACAGGTACCAGGCGATGGCCAGGATCTGTAGGCCGGTCTTGACCTTGCCGCCCCGACTCGCGGCGATCACGCCCCGGCGGATCACCCAGAACCGCAGGGCGGTGATGCCCAGTTCCCGGGCGAGGATGACGATCGTCACCCACCACGGCAGCCGGTCGTAGGCCGACAGCAGCAGCAGGGCGGCGCCGGTGAGCGCCTTGTCGGCGATCGGGTCGGCCACCTTGCCGAAGGCGGTCACCAGCCCGAACCGACGGGCGATCCAGCCGTCGACGAAGTCCGTGAGCGAAGCGACGGCGAAGATCAGCGAGGCGACGACCTGCCACCCGGTGTGCGTCATGGCCGAGACGATCGCGGCGGCGACGAAGACCGGCACCAACGCCAGCCGCAGCGCGGTCAGGGCGTTGGCCGCGTTGACCACCGGCACCCGGGCCACCACCGGCAGCGGGGTGGATTCCGTCGCCCCGGTCATCGGCCCACCGTCGGGCACCACACCTCGTCGCTCCCCCGCCTCGTCCCGGCCCGCCGTCACCGCGCCGCGCCGGGCGCCGCCGAGATCATCTCATCCGGTACCGCCACCAGGTCCACGCCCTCGGTGCCGGTCACGGTGGCCCGGACCAGGTCACCAGGGCGCAGCGCGGCCAGGTCGACCCCGCCGGCCTCCGGTGCGACGAGCGTGGTCGAGCCGTCCACCTCCGGCGCCTGGTGCGCGGCGCGTCCCTCGACGACACCGCCGTCCACGGAGTCGACAAGCACCTCCACGGCCGAGCCGAGGCGGTCCTCGGCGCGCTGCGAGCACAGTTCGTCGGCGAGCGCGCTGAGCTTGTCGTACCGGCGCTTGATGGTGGCGGCGGAGACCTTGCCGGGCAGCCCGGCGGCCTCGGTGCCGTCCTCGTCGCTGTAGTCGAACATCCCGATCGCGTCGAGCCGGGCCTCGGTCAGGAAGCGGACCAGCTCGTCGACGTCGGCGCGGGTCTCGCCGGGGAACCCGACGATGAAGTTGCTCCGCGCCCCGGCCTGCGGCGCCAGCGCCCGCGCACCGGCCAGCAACTCCAGGAACCGGTCGGTGGAGCCGAAACGCCGCATTCGGCGCAGCACGGGCTCGCTGGAGTGCTGGAACGACAGATCGAAGTAGGGTGCCACTCCCGGGGTGGTGGCGATCGCCTCGACCAGGCCGGGCCGGGTCTCGGCCGGCTGGAGGTAGCTGACCCGGACCCGGACGATGCCGTCGATCACCGCCAGCTGCGGCAGCAGCTTCTCCAGGGCACGCGGGTCGCCCAGGTCCTTGCCGTACGAGGTCGAGTTCTCGCTTACCAGCACCAGCTCACGGACGCCGCTCTTGGCCAGCCATTCGGCCTCGGCGAGCAACTCGTCGGGCGTACGCGAGACGAAGGCGCCCCGGAAGGCCGGGATGGCGCAGAACGCGCACCGCCGGTCGCAGCCGCTGGCCAGCTTGAGCGAGGCGACCGGACCGGTCTCCAACCGGCGGCGCAGCACCGGCCGCAGGTGCGCGGGGGTGTGCTCGTCGATGTCGGCGGCGCTGCCGTGCCCGGGCAGCGAGACCGCGCTGTCCCGGCGGGCGACCGGGGTCAGCGGCAGCAGTTCCCGCCGGTCCCGGGGGGTGTGCGCGGCGAACTCACGACCGGCGACGACCGCGTCCAGTCGGGCGGAGATCTCCGGGTAGTCGTCGAAGCTGAGCACCGCCCGGGCCTCGGGCAGGCTGTCGGCCAGCTCCCGGCCGTACCGCTCGGCCATGCAACCGGCGGCGACCACCTTCGCTCCGGTGTCGGCGGCGGCCAGCAGCGTCTGGATGGAGTCCTGCTTGGCCTTCTCCACGAAGCCGCAGGTGTTGACGACCACCACGTCGGCACCCTCGCCGTCGGTGGTCACCTGCCAGCCGTCGGCGTGCAGGCGGGCGGCCAGTTCCTCCGAGTCGACCTCGTTGCGGGCACAGCCCAGGGTCAGCAGGGCGACCCGGCGGCCGTCACCGGCGGACGACTCCGCCGCACGCGCCGAGCCGGACTGGTCATCAGGGGAGGTGGCAGACACCATCCGAGGGTACCGGGCCGCCCGGCCCGATCCAGCGGGGCGGCTGGCACCGCTCAGCCGGACGCGGTCGGCGCGAGCAGCCGGACCAGGCGGTCGAGCAGGAAGACCTCGGTGCCGGCGAGACCGACCGAGCAGAAGACCGAGATCTGGTCCGCGCCGGTGCGGCCAGGTGCGGAGCCCGCCAGCACCGCGCCCAGGTCACCCAGCCGCGACGCGTACGGCGGCTCGGCGGCGAGCATCGGCGGGGCGTACGACGCGGCCTGCACCGGGGAGTCGCTGACCAGTACGGCCGCCCGGTCCAGCAGGTCGGCGGCGAACTCGGCGCGATCGCGCTGCTTGAACCCGACCGCGTTGACGTGGCTGCCCGGGGCCAGGTCGGCGGCGGCCAGCACCGGCGTCGGGCTGGTGGTGGCCAGCACCACCACGTCCCGGCCGTGCACCGCCGCCCGGGCGGTGTCCACCGGGCGGGCCGGGATTTCGAGTTCGGCCCGGACCCGGGCGGCGAACGCCTCCCGGCGCGCGGCCGAGCGGCTGTACACCGTCACCTCGCGCAGCGGGCGCACCGCGGCGGCGGCCCAGACCTGGGTCCACGCCTGTCCGCCGGAGCCGATCACTCCGAGCGTCGCCGCGTCCGGACGGGCCAGCGCGTCCACCGCCACCCCACCCAGCCCGCCGGTACGCCGGGAGCCCAGTTCCTCCCCCACGGCGACCGCGCGCACCGCGCCGGTACGTCCGTCGTGCAGCACCACCAGCTGTTCGGTTTCGGGGTGCCCGAAGGTGTCGTACGCCCGGTACCCGTACCACTGGCCCACCAGGTGCCCGGCGGTGAGCACCATCCGGCCGCCGCCCAACGGCACGGCGGCCCGGGGCGGGGCGACCAGCCGGCCCTCGTACCCGGCCAGCAGGGCCGCGCGCATCGCGTCCACTGTGGTCTTCGCGTCCAGGGCGGCGGCGACCTCCGCGTCGGAGATGAGGACGGTCATGACTCCATCGTGCTAGGTGAAGCAAGGTTGAGGTCCACTTCGGTGATCTGCGTCACCTATGCGGCCGTGGCCCGACCGGTGCTACGGTCGGTCCCGACGGTCCGAGGTGGCCGTCCCGGACGAGTCGTGGGCGTACCCGGTCAGGCCAAGACGCCCCGTAGGTGGAATCGACTCCGCCCGGCGCCCGGTGGCCCGGGCGACGGCGAAGAGGTGACTCGATGGCCTGGATCGTGCTGGTGCTCTCCGGAATGCTGGAAACCGCGTGGGCGGTGGCCCTGGACCGCAGCGCGGGCTTCACCCGGGTGGTTCCCACGGTGGTGTTCGGGGTCACGTTGGTGCTGAGCATGATCGGCCTGGGGTACGCGCTGCGCGAGATCCCGGTCGGCACCGGATACGCGGTCTGGGTCGGCATCGGCGCGGTCGGCACCGCCCTGGTCGGCATGGTGGCGCTCGGCGAGCCGGCCAACCTGCCCCGGCTGCTCAGCCTGCTGCTGGTGGTCGCCGGGGTGGTCGGGCTCAAGCTCTTCCACTGATCGACCCCGCCCGAGCGGGCGCCCCGGCCGCAGCGCCCCATTGAGCGGGCGTCCCGGCCGCAGCGCGCGATTGAGCGGGCGCCCCGGCCGGGGCCGAATCGGCGATGCTGTTTGGACTGTGACCCGACCTGGGTACTCCGCGATCAACCGAAGAGTTGACACCCGGAGGAGATCATGGCCAACCCGTACGCCGGCAGCCGCCCGCGCACCAACGCCGCCCGCATCTGCACGATCCTCGGCTTCGTCTTCGCCGCCCTCGCTCTCTTCCTGTTCCCACTGCTGTTCGGCCTGATCGCCGTGGGTCTCGGGGTCGCCGGTGCGGTGCAGGGCGACAAGCCGCTCGGCTGGTACGCCGCCGGCGCGGGCGTCGCCGCCATCCTGCTCAACCTGGTGCTCGCCAGCGCGCTCACCTGAGCACACGCGAAGTCGACAGACAGCGCAGCGGCCCGCCGGACTCCCGGCGGGCCGCTGCGGTTTACTGCACCGCCCACCGTTCGTCTACTGGGAGGCCACCTACTGGTCGTCCCTCGGCTGACCGCCTACTGGTCGTCCCTCGGCTGACCGCCTACTGGTCGTCCCTCGGCTGACCGCCTACTGGTCGTCCCTCGGCTGACCGCCTACTGTCCGTCCCCTTGGAGGCCGGCCAGGACCTCCTCCAACTCGTCCGGTTTGACCAGCACGTCGCGTGCCTTGGAACCCTCGGACGGGCCTACCACGCCCCGGGTCTCCATCAGGTCCATCAGCCGGCCCGCCTTGGCGAAGCCGACCCGCAGCTTGCGCTGAAGCATCGAGGTCGAGCCGAACTGCGAGGTGACCACCAGCTCGACCGCCTGCACCAGCAGGTCCAGGTCGTCGCCGATGTCCTCGTCGATCTTCTTCTTGCTGTCCTGGGCGGGCGCCAGCACATCCGGGCGGAACTCCGGCTCGCGCTGGTCCTTGCAGAACTTGACGACGTCGGTGATCTCGCGCTCGGTGACCCAGGCGCCCTGGATGCGGATCGGCTTCGAGGCGCCCATCGGCAGGAACAGCCCGTCGCCGCGGCCGAGCAGCTTCTCCGCGCCGGGCTGGTCGAGGATGACCCGGGAGTCGGCAAGCGAGGAGGTGGCGAAAGCCAGCCGGGACGGCACGTTGGCCTTGATCAGGCCGGTCACCACGTCGACCGAGGGGCGTTGGGTGGCCAGGACCAGGTGGATGCCGGCGGCGCGGGCGAGCTGCGTGATCCGGACGACGGAGTCCTCGACGTCGCGCGGGGCGACCATCATCAGGTCGGCCAGCTCGTCCACGATCACCAGCAGGTACGGGTACGGGCGCATCTCCCGCTCGCTGCCCGGCGGGGCCTTGATCTCGCCGTTGCGCACCTTGCGGTTGAAGTCGTCGATGTGCCGGACCCCGTTCGCGGCGAGGTCGTCGTAACGCATGTCCATCTCGCGGACGACCCACTCCAGCGAGTCGGCCGCCTTCTTGGCGTTGGTCACGATCGGGGTGACCAGGTGCGGGATCCCCTCGTAGCCGGTCAGCTCGACCCGCTTCGGGTCGATCAGCAGCAGCCGCACCTCGTCCGGCGTCGCCCGGGTCAGGATGGAGACGAGCAGAGTGTTGAGGCAGCTCGACTTGCCGGCACCCGTGGCGCCCGCGATCAGGATGTGCGGCATCTTCGCGAGGTTGGCGATCACGTAGCCGCCCTCGATGTCCTTGCCGAGCGCCACCACCATCGGGTGGTGGTCGCTGGTGGCGACGCGCGAGCGGAGCACGTCACCGAGGGCCACGTTCTCCGGGTCGGTGTTCGGGATCTCCACGCCCACCGCGCTCTTGCCCGGGATCGGGCTGAGGATGCGGACGTCGGGTGACTTCACCGCGTACGCGATGTTGCGGGAGAGCTGGGTGATCCGCTCGACCTTGACCCCGTGGCCCAGCTCGACCTCGTACCGGGTGACCGTGGGCCCTCGGGTGAAGCCGGTGACGTCGGCGTCCACGCCGAACTGGTCGAAGACCCCACGCAGCGCGGCGATCACCTCGTCGTTGGCCTTGCTCCGGCTCTTCGGCGCGGCACCGGTGCTGAGCATGTTCGCCGGGGGCAGGGTGTAGTCGCCGGCCAGCCCGGTCAGGGCGAGCTGCTCCGCCCGGGTCGGCGCGGGCGAGTGCTCGGGCGGCTCGGCCGGCTTGCGGCTCGCCGGCACCCGCGAGGGCGCCTTGCGCGGCAGGACGACGGTCTCCTGGAGGTCCACCCCGTCCAGGTCGTCGAACTCGTCCGGGTCGATCGGCGGCGGCGTGCGCTTCGTCGGACGGCGGCGCGGCGGCGCGGCGGGGGCCTCCTCCGTCTCCTGGCCGGTCTGACCGAGCACGGTCCCGGCGAGCAGGCCGAGCCGCTCGGGGACCTTGTTGATCGGTGTCGCGGTGACCACGAGCAGCCCGAAGACGAGCAGCAGGATCAGCAGCGGCATCGCGACCCAGGCGGTGACCGCGCGCTCCAGCAGGCTGCCGACGCCGGCACCGATCAGGCCGCCGGCGAAGTCCCGCTCACCCGGCCCGGCCGGCTGCTGGCCGATGTGCAGCATCGCGGCGGTGGCGACCAGCATGGCGCCCCACCCGATCAGGCCACGGCCCCGGTGCTCGGGATCGCCGGGCTCGCGCATCAGCCGCCAGGCGCCGATGCCGAGCAGCACCGGCACCACGATGGAGATCGCCCCGAGGAAGAGCCGGACCGTGTCGGCCAGCCGGGCGCCGACCGGCCCCGCCGCCGAGAACCAGATCGCCCCGGCGCTGAGCAGGGCCAAGCCGATCACCAGCAGACCGGCACCGTCCCGCCGGTGCTCCGGTTCGAGGTCTCGACCCGAGGCGGCCCGCACCGACCAACCCACGCCGTGCGCCAGGCCCATCCACAGTGCCCGGATCCCCCGGCCGACGTACGCGGCGGGGCCGGGCCCACGCGTGGTGGTGCGGCGCCGCGCGGGCGCGCTTGTCTTCTTGGCCGGTTGGCGAGCACGACTGTTCGTCCCACCGCGCGGCGACGCGCCGCGCCGCCGGCTCGCTTGAGAGGTACGGCCCGCCATAGCATCACCGTAACGGCGGCCCCCGCGATCCGCCGGTCTTCCTGGTGGCGTCCGCGTGTCGCAGCGCGGTCCCCGCCGGCTGTCGTGATATTCGCCTGGCGAAGGAGTGCCCGATGGCGTCGCCGGAGTTCGAGGACGGTCCGGACACTCCACTGGCCGGGCATCCCTCGACGCTGCGGCCGTTGACGCACGACCTGCTCGCCGCGGTGCTGGCCCGGCGGGGGCATCCGGTCAGCACCGACGCCGGTGGTGACCTGGTCGGCCGCTGGGCCGGTGGCCACATCTGGTTCCTGCGCTCGGGCACCGCCGGGGAACTGCTCCAGGTGCGTACGGTGGCCTCGGACACCTTCCCGGTCGACCTCGTGCCGCACCTGCACGAGTTCTGCAACACCTGGAACCGGGACCGGTTCTGGCCGAAGGCGTTCGTGCACGTCGACGACGCCGGCCGGGCCCGGGTCTGTGGCGAGGTCATCACCGACCTGGAACGCGGGGTCACCCCACATCAGCTGGACCGGTTGCTCGACCGGGGCATCTCGACCGGCTGCCGGTTGGCCGCCGAGGTGGGCCGACTCGCGGGAACCCGCCCGTGACCGGCTGGGTCCCGGGCGGCCGGCGACGGCCACGGGCGACGACCGGCGGCGGCGCACGCCCCGAGTCACGGCCCGCCGACGCCCTGGCCGACGCCCGGGACCTGCCCGACGGCGAGGCGCGGGGCGCGGCCCTGGAACGTGCCGCCGCCCTCGCCGAGGCGGGCGGCGACCGGCGGTCCGCACTGGACGCCTGGTCCGAGCTGGTCGAGATGCACCTGCGCGGGGGCGAACAGTGGCGGCTCTTCGAGCCGGTGCGACGCTGCCTCGACGCGGCCGGGTGGCCCGCCGGGCCGGTCGGCGGCACACCGGGTGGGCCCGACGAGGAGACGCTGCGCCGCTACCGGCGGTACGCCGTCGAGGCGCTGCTCGGCACCCCGCGCATCGGCCTCGACCAGGCCCGGCACCTGCTGGACGGGCTCACCGGCGGGGCGCCCGGCGACGCGGCGCTCAGCGCCCAACTGCACTGTCTGATCGCCGACCACACCGGCGACGAACCCGCCGCCCGGCGGTGGCTGGAGCGGTGGCGGGCGGCTACCGGTGACCCGGCCGCCGGCTGTCCGGACTGCCTACCGCTACGGCAGGCCGAACTGCTCGCCGGCTGGGGCGACCAGGCCGAGGCGCTGGCCACCCTGGCGCCCCTGCTCGACCCGTCGGCCCACGGAACCGCACAGCCGTCGGTCCACGGAACCGGCCAGCCGTCGGCACACGGGACCGGCCAGCCGTCGGCACACTGCACCGCGCAGCCCGAGGCCGCCCTGGCCGGGGCGCTACTGCCCTGGCTGCGGGCCGGACAGGCGCGGCAGGCCGCCGAGGCGCACGTGCGGGCGTACCGGCGGCACCGGGTGGCACCGGACGGCTTCGGGTACCTCGCCACGCACCTGCGCTTCTGCGCGCTCGGCGGGCACCTCGACCGGGGTCTGAAGATCCTCGTCGAGCAGTTGCCCCGGCTCGACGAGCCGCACGACGACCTCTCCGTGATGGAGATCGCCGCCGCGGGCGCGCTGGTCTGCACCCTGGCCGCGCAGGAGTCAGCGCCGCAGACGGTACGCCGGCCGGCGTACCGGGGACGGCCGGCCGCCGAGGTAACGGTGGCGGCGCTCGGCACCGAACTGCTCACCGTCGCCACCGGACTGGCCGGCAGCTTCGACGCCCGCAACGGAACCGGGCACCAGTCCGGCCGGATGGCCTCCTGGTTGGCCGAGCGCCCGCTGGCCGGGCCGGTGCCGCTGCCCGCCGACGAGCCGGACGACGATCCAGCCGAGGCCGACGAGCCGGTGGCCGGCGAGGGATCGGACGAGGAGCCGCGAGCGGACGAGCTGGCGGCGTTGACGGTGCGGATGATCACAACCGCGCTGGACCGGCGCGGCGACGGATACGCCCTGGACGCCGCCGGCACCGTGCTCGGTCGGTGGGGCGACGCGATGATCCAGTTTCGGCGGGCCGGCGAACGGGGCGAGGTCCTGCACGCCCGGGTGGTCGCCGATCGCCGGCTACCGGTGCACCGGCGGGCCGAGGCGTACGCGTTCTGCAACGGCTGGAACCGTGACCGGTTGCTGCCCAAGGCGTACGTGCACGATTCCGGCGACGGTGCGCTCGTGCTGGCCGGCGAGATCACCACCGACCTGGCGTACGGGGTGGCCCCGACCCAGGTCAGCGTGCTTGTGGACGCTGCGGTACGCACCGGCGTCGCGTACGCGGAGGCAGTCGCGGCCCTACCCTGAGCGCGCGCCGGCTGGACCCCCGCGACCGACCTGGCCCAGCTGGCGCCGGATACCCCCGGACCCGGCCGGCGGGAAGATCCGCTCGGCCGGGCCCGGCGGGGTCAGCGCTGGCCGCCCAGCGCGCGGAAGTTCTGGGTGGTGATCAGGGTCAGGTTGTTGCGCTGGAGGATCTCGTTGACCGGCTGGTAGAACGTGGTGCCGCCGACCCGGCAGTCACCCGAGCCGCCGGAGGTGACGCCCTGGGCCTGGTTGCCCGAGATCCACGAGCCGCCCGAGTCGCCCGGTTCGGCGCAGACGTTGGTCCGGACCAGCCCGCTGACCAGCCCCTCCGGGTAGCGCACGGTGGCGTTGCGCGCCTGAACGGTGCCGCAGCTCACCCCGGTGGTGGAACCGGACCGGCAGATCGACGCGCCGGCCGGCACCTCCTGCGAGCCGGCGACCCGGGCGATGCCGCCCCGGAAGTCGGTCACCTCGGGCAGCACCGTGTTGTTGCCGCTGATCTGGACGAACGCCCAGTCGTCGCCAGGGAAGGAGGAGGCCCGGAAGGCACCCAGCGGTGAACCGTCGAAGTTCCTGACCGGGTCACCGACCTGGCCACAGTGCCCGGCCGTGACGAAGCCGCCGACCACCGCGAAGCCGACCGAGCAGCGTCCGGGACCATTCAGGAAGGCCTCGCCACCACGCAGGTCGGCGAAGAGGCGGGGCTGCTCCTCGGTGGCCATCCGGACCGCCTGGCGGGGCACCCCGGCGCGGGCGACGAAGCGCCAGCCGGCCTCCTCCGCACCCGGCTGAGCGAGCACCACGACGGTGTTCGACGAAACGTCGACGTACCAGCCGGAGACCTGTCGGGCGGCGGCGGCCGTACGGTCCATCCGGGTCTTGAGCGCGTCGAGCTGCCCGACCCCGCGTTCGACCACCTTCGGCACCGCCCCGGCGGCCTGGACCCGCCGCGCCTGCGCCTGGTCGGCGACCGCCACGTTGAGCTGGCTACCGTCGGCGCTGAGCCAGCTGCCGCCGTAGGCCGCGCCGAGTTCCGTCCGCAGCTGGTCAACCACGCCGGTCGCCCAGCGTTCGGTCTTGAGCCGAGCGGCCACCTGCGACTGATCCAGCCCCAGGTCGCGGCCCATCGCCTCGACCACCTCCGGGTCGACTCCCTCCACCGCCTGACTGGTCGGCGCGGTGCTCGGCGCGCCGCCGTCGCCGGCGAACGACGGCAGGGTCACCGCCGCCGCCGCGCCCACCGCCGCCACCACGACACCGATGGCTGTCAATCGTCTCCGGTCCATCCGCCATGCTCCTCCCGGCCGGCGTGGGTACGCCTGCCGGACCGGAGTACGGGCAAAAGGGCCGAACGGTTGAACAAACCGGCGATCGGTTTCGATCCGTGCCCGCCGTCGTACGGCGTGCGGCGGCCGGGCGGTCCGTCGGTACCCGGATGAGCCGGGCTCCGCCGGACCGCACCGGACGCGGGGTCAGACCTCGACGACGGTGGGGACGATCATCGGACGGCGGCGGTAGGCGTCGTTGACCCACCGGCCGACGGTCCGCCGGACGATCTGCTGGAGCTGGTGCGGGTCGGTGATGCCGTCCGTCGCCGCCCGGTTCAACGCCTCGGTGACCAGCGGTATCACCGCGTTGAACGCCTCCGAATCCTCCGAGAAGCCCTTGGCGGAGACCGTCGGGCCGGCGACCACCTTGCCGGTGACCGAGTCGACCACCACCGTCGCGGCGATGAAGCCGCCATCGCCGAGGATGCGCCGCTCGGTGAGCAGCGACTCGCTGACGTCACCGACAGCCAGCCCGTCGACGTAGACGTACCGGCTCTTCACGTGGCCGACCAGGCTGGCCCGCCCCTCCACCAGGTCGACCACGTCGCCGTCCTCGCAGAGCACCACCCGGTCCGGGGCCACGCCGGACTCGATGCCGAGCCGGGCGTGCGCGCGCAGGTGCCGCCACTCCCCGTGCACCGGCATCAGGTTGCTGGGCCGGACGACGTTCAGCAGGTAGAGCAGTTCGCCGGCGGGCGCGTGCCCGGAGACGTGCACCTTTGCCACGTCCTTGTGCACCACCACCGCGCCGGCCCGGGCCAACCGGTTGATCACGCGGTAGACCGAGGTCTCGTTGCCTGGCACCAGCGAGGAGGCGAGCACCACGGTGTCGCCGGGGGCGATGGTGATGTGCCTGTGGTCCCCGCTGGCCATCCGGCCCAGGGCGCTCATCGGCTCACCCTGCGAACCGGTGGACATCAGCACGATCTGCTCCGGCGGCATCGACGTCGCCTCGTCCAGCCCGACGACCAGCCCGGCCGGGATGTTCAACAGACCGAGGTCACGGGCGATGCCCATGTTGCGGACCATGGACCGGCCGATCAGGGCGACCTTGCGGCCGTGCTCCAGCGCCGAGTCGAAGACCTGCTGCACCCGGTGCACGTGCGAGGCGAAGGAGGCCACGATGATCCGGCCGCGCGCCTTCGCGAAGATCGAGTCGAGGACCGGACCGATCTCCTTCTCCGGCGTGACGAAGCCGGGGATCTCCGCGTTCGTGGAGTCCGACAGCAGCAGGTCCACGCCCTCGGCGCCGAGTCGGGCGAAACCCGCCAGGTCGGTGATCCGGCCGTCCAGCGGAAGCTGGTCCATCTTGAAGTCGCCGGTGTGCAGCACCAGCCCGGCCGGGGTACGGATGGCCACCGCGAGCGCGTCCGGGATCGAGTGGTTGACGGCGAAGAACTCACACTCGAACGGGCCGAGCCGTTCCCGTCCCCCCTCCCGCACGGTAAGCGTGTACGGCTGGATCCGCCGCTCGGCGAGCTTCGCCTCGACCAGCGCCAGGGTGAACTGCGAACCGACAAGCGGGATGTCGGGCTTGTGGGCGAGCAGGTAGGGCACGGCACCGATGTGGTCCTCGTGGCCGTGGGTCAGCACGATCGCCTGGATGTCGCCGAGCCGGTCCAGGATCGGGCCGAAGTCGGGCAGGATCAGGTCGACACCGGGCTGCTCCACATCCGGGAAGAGCACACCGCAGTCGACGACCAGCAGCTTCCCGTCGTACTCGAAGACGGTCATGTTCCGACCGATGGCACCAAGCCCGCCGAGCGGGATGATCCGCAGCCCGCCCTCCGGCAACGGCGGTGGAAGTGGGGCCTCCTCGTTGTGCGCCGCGGTCACGCTTTCACCTCATTCTGTGACGCCGTCACCCGGCGTCCGTCGTGTCGTTCGATCATTCGGGGAGCGGCAGGCCCGCCGCCGCGCAGTCGGCGCGCAGCTGGGCCAGCTGGTCTTCGGTGGCGTCCACAAGCGGTGACCGGACCGGGCCGGCCGGCAGGCCGCAGGCGGCCAGGCCGGCCTTGACCAGGATCGTGCCCTGGGTACGGAAGATCCCGGTGTAGAGCGGCAGCAGCCGGCGATGCAGGGCGAGCGCGGTCGCCCCGTCACCGGCGTCGTACGCCTCGATCATCCGCTTGGTGTCCAGGCCGGTGAAATGGGTCGAGGTGCCGACCACGCCGACCGCGCCGACGGCCAGCGCGGGCAGGGTGAGCGAGTCCTCACCGCTGTAGTACGCCAACTCGCTGCGGCTGGTCACCCAGCTGGTGGCGGTCAGGTCACCCTTGGCGTCCTTCACCGCGACGATGCGGCCGTGTTCGGCGAGCCGGACCAGCGTCTCGGTCTCGATCGGCACACCGGAGCGGTGCGGGATGTCGTAGAGCATCACCGGCAGGCCGGTCGCGTCGGCCACGGCGGTGAAGTGCCGCAGCAGCCCGGCCTGCGGCGGCTTGTTGTAGTACGGGGTGACCACCAGCAGCCCGTGCGCGCCGGCCTTCTCTGCCGACGCGGCCAGCTCGATGGTGTGCCGGGTGTCGTTGGTGCCGACGCCGGCCACCACCCGGGCCCGGTCGCCGACCGCCTCCACCACGGCCCGGATCAGGCGCTCCTTCTCCGCGTCGGTGGTGGTCGGCGACTCACCGGTGGTGCCGTTGACCACCAGCGCGTCGTTGCCCTGCTCGGCGACCAGGTGGTCCGCCAGGCGCGCGGCGCCGTCGAGGTCGAGCGCGCCGTCGGCGGTGAACGGGGTCACCATGGCGGTGAGCACCCGACCGAAGGGGCGGGACGCGGCCCGGACCGGGGTGTCAAGGTGGTCGTGCGTCATGAAGACAACCTAGCGGACTGCCGGCGGAGGCCCGCCGGGGAAGGGCTCAGGACCCGAAGGGACGTACGGGCTCCCGCCCGCTCGGCACGGGACGTGCCGCCTTCCGCCTCGGTCAGGACGGGGCGTACGGGCTCGCCGCGACCTCGGTGCCGTCCGGCAGGGTCGAGATCACGAAGTCGGCGAAGACGTTCGGCGCGACCCGCTGCAACTGCCGCAGGCACTCCACCGCCAGCTCGCGGATCTCCACGTCGGCGTGCTCGGTGGCCCGCATCGCGATGAAGTGCCGCCAGGCCCGGTAGTTGCCGGTGACCACGATGCGGGTCTCGGTCGCGTTCGGCAGCACCGCACGGGCCGCCTGGCGGGCCTGCTTGCGGCGCAGGGTCGGGTTGGGTTCGTCGGCGAAACGCCGTTCCAGGCCCTCCAGCAACTCGTTGTACGCCCGCACGCTCGCCTCGGCCGCCTCGACGAATCGCTTGTGCAGCTCCGGGTCCTCGGCGATTACCCGCGGCTCGACCATGGCCGCGTCCCGCTCCGGCACGTAGCGCTGGGAGAGCTGGGAGTAGGAGAAGTGCCGGTGCCGGATCAGCTCGTGGGTGAACGAGCGGGACACCCCGGTGAAGTAGAAGCTCACCGATCCGTGTTCGAGTACGGAAAGGTGGCCCACCTCCAGGATGTGCGCCAGGTAACCCGCGTTGGTCGCGGTGGCCGGGTTCGGCTTCTTCCAACTCTGGTAGCAGGCCCGACCGGCGAACTCGGCGAGCGCCTGACCGCCCTCGGCGTCAGTCGACCAGGCCACGTCCTCCGGCGGGTCGAACTGGGTCCACGCGATCAACCGCACCTCGGGCTGCACCATCTCC